>JABFXN010000154.1 GCA_013361705.1 Acidobacteriaceae bacterium | reverse complement strand
CAACGACCTCTATCCGGTAGTGAATGACTTCCTCACCAGACATAATTGTGCGACCATCGATCACTACTGGGCGAACTGGGATGCATGCAACCTTGGCGCCCTGATCGCCATGGGCGTGCTCAATGACAACACTGACTGGTTCAATCAAGGCGTTGCCTACTATCAGAATGGAGCAGGGAACGGCGCGATCAATCACGCCGTCTGGACGCTCTATAACGATGGAGCATTGGGCCAGTGGCAGGAGGCGGGCCGCGACCAGGAACATGCTCAGCTTGGTGTAGGCCTGCTTGGCTACGCGGCGCAGACAGCATGGAACCAGGGTGTCGATCTCTTCAGCTACAGCAACAATCGCCTGCTGGCTGGAGCTGAGTATGTGTCGCTGTACAACATGAACCAGACGGTTCCATATACGCCCTACAACAACAGCGACAATGTGTTGCAGTACTATCCCTCCACCAACGGACGTGACCGTCTGAACGATCGTCCGGTGTGGGAGCTGCTCTATAACCACTACAACGTTCTTCAGGGAGTAAGTACGCCCAACACGCAGGCGATGGCTCAGTTGCAACGGCCGGAGCATGGCAGCATCGACCACTTCGGGTATGGCACACTGACCTTCACTTTGAATGCTTCGGCGTCGGCGTATCCTCCGTCGCCTATACCTGCTGCACCAACCGGTCTAACCGCAACCGCCAGCGTAGGCCAGGTCTTCCTGAACTGGTCGACGACAGCGACCGCGAACGGTTACAACGTTCTGCGTTCGACAGATGGCGTGTCGTACACCGTGCTTGCCAGCCTCACGCAAACCACAATGCCGCAGTACACAGATTCCAGTGTGACCAACGGCACGGCCTATTCCTATGAAGTGCAGGCAGTCAACCGATCAGGAACCAGCGCCACATCAACCTCTGCCAGTGCTACTTCCATGAATGCTGGATCGTTGCCGACAGGCTGGCTGGATGCGGATATCGGCGTCGTGCAGGCACCTGGCAGTGCGCAGTATGCCACGGCGGCGAACAATACGTTCGTGGTTACTGGTCAGGGAAGCGGGATCGGCGGCGCCGCTGATTCGCTGCACTATACCTATCAGCAGGTCACAGGCGACTTCACGTTTACTGCGCGCCTGTTTGGTGAGAGCGGAACCTTGAGCAACACCGGCCTGATGATGCGGGAAACGTTGGATGCCAATGCTGTTGCAACGGCGATGGTTTTGGGATCGACCGGCGGCCGCATCGCGCAGATGGGCGGACGTGCGACCACAGGCGATACCATGACCTGGACATCTGGTAACCAATACACCTGGATACCGGTATGGTTCCGGCTGGAGCGTGCAGGCAATGTCTTCACTGCATCGCAATCGTCTGACGGTGTGACCTGGTTTGTCGTCGACACCCGCACCATCAACATGGCAAGTACCTACTACGTTGGTCTTGCGGCATGCTCGGGCGACATTACAACCTACTCCACAGAAACCAGCAAGTTCGACAACGTGAGCTTCATCACCGGGGCGGAGCCTGCCTTGACCGTCACCGCAGCCTCTTCGACCATCACCTATGGCCAAACTGTGCCGGCTTATACGGCTAGCTACAGCGGGTTTGTGAACGGAGACACGGCGTCCATCCTGAGTGGCACGCCGTCGTTGACCACGAGTCCGGCTTCCCCAACCGATGCCGGCTCTTACACCATCACGGCTGCGGTAGGCACGCTCAGTGTGGCGAACTACAGCCTGCACTTTGTAAACGGGACACTGACGATACAGCAGGCCGCATCTACCGTGGCCCTCGCTGCAAGCTCCAACCCTGCAGCACAGGGAAAGACAGAAACACTGACGGCGACGGTCACCGGAGCAGGCCAGCCCGGTGGCTCCGTCGTCTTCAGCGCGGGCTCCACTGTGTTATGTACCGCCGCAGTGAGCTCGTCAGGCGTCGCAACCTGTTCCTTTGTGCCGACAACCTCTGGCACCGAGATGATTACGGCCCAGTATGGTGGAGATACCAACCATCTTGCCGCCTCTGCAAGCCTGACGCTGAGTGTCTATGACGCTGCCATCGCACTTCAGTTCGCAAGCACACAACTGACGTATCCCGGCGCTACCAATGTCACCGCCTGTGTGACCGGAGCAACGACGGCAACGCCCACCGGAAGCGTTCAGATCGTAGACGGAGCCTCCTCGCTGACAACGCTGTCGCTACAAGGGAATGGATGCGCCTACTGGTACATCTCACCTGGATTGGCCGCTGGCGCGCACACGTTCACTGCAGTCTATTCCGGTGATGGAAACAACCCCGCCGGCACTTCGGCACGGACCACGGTGAATGTGACTCCGGTTCCGGTTACCATGGGCGTCTCCTGCTGGAATGCGTCCTCGCCCTACGGTTCTAACTATCAATGCACGGTCAACATGAGCTCGAACGCGGGCGCACCACAGGGGGTAATCAACTATGGCAGCGATGGCGGTTCACCGACATCGGTGCCGTTGAGCAATGGCAGTGCGGGCTTTACGCTGACAAAGCCCGTAGCGGGCAGCCACACGGTTGTCATTACGTATCCACAGCAAACCAACTATGGCACGGCGACTCAGACAGAGAGCTTCACCATAACGGCGGCCCCGGTGAATGTATCGCTTACGCCATCGAGCTGGTACGCAAGCGCGGGAACAAGTCTGACGTTTGCAGCGGCAGTTACATCCTGGAGCGCGGGTCCGCCGGCCGGCGTTGGATCGGTGGCCTTCTATGACGGCAGTACCTTATTGGCGACTATTGCAGTCGACAGCAATGGACAAGCCGCCTACACAACCGCCAGCCTGACGGCCGGAAGCCACACCATTACGGCTACCTATAACGGAGCCAACTACGCCTCAGGCTCCGGAAGCGCAACCATCACGATCGCACAATAAGAGCCTACTCAGGCAATACACTCGTTGCCCCATCCTTTCGCGTAGCGAAAGGGTGGGGCCCCCGACGAACTTGTTCGTTGGGGTAACAACGGTGGGGTATCGAGCGTAGCGAGACCGCTTTTATCCTCGCACTGTAGGTGAATAATGCCGTCAGGAGTCTGAATCTCTTCTGCTGCGATAATTAAGGGTGAACGGAGGTATGTCCTTTTGCCCGAACTCCCACAGGTACCCCTGACGCTTGAAGGTTCCAATGTCCTTCACCAGATCTTCCGCTTTGACTGGACTGCTTGGAAAAAGCTTCCCCTCGACGAGCGCACGGCCATTTCAGCGGAGTTCAGTGCTCTCCTCGCTCGCTGGGAGGCAGGCAACACGGAACCCAATGGGCACCCGAACCAGTCAGCACTGTTCTCGCAGATCGGCCACAAGGGCGACCTTATCCTGATCCACTTCCGCGATTCGCTGGAAGACCTGAACCGCGTTGAGCTTGAGCTGGCTCAGACCAGCCTCTATCCCTTTCTTCAGCAGACATCCTCGTATCTTTCTGTCGTGGAGCTCGGTCTCTACGAGTCCTCAGAGAAGATCTACGCCCAACTCGCCGAAAAAGGCCTCGAGCCGGGCACACCCGAGTGGAATGCCGGCGCCGGAGAGGCCACCGCACGTACCTTCGCTTCGCTCAGTTCGCGCCTCTTTCCGGCCATCCCGCCCGCGAAGTATCTTTGCTTCTACCCCATGGACCGTAAACGCGGCGAGCAGGTCAACTGGTACACCGAGCCCATGGCCGACCGCCGTACCATGATGCACGAGCGCCAGATCATCACCGGCTCCATTGGCCTCGATGATTGGGAGTGGGGTGTCGACCTCTTCGCTGACGATCCCATCATCTTCAAGAAGCTCATCTACGAGATGCGCTTCGACAAGGTGAGCGCGGTCTACGCTTCCTTCGGTCAGTTCTTCCTATCGGTCCGTGTGCATGCCGCCAATATCAATCAGTGGTTCGACGGCACACTCGCCTGATCTGTTCGTTCCGCGCTGTTACACCTCCAGCGCGACTACCTCGTATAGCTCCACGCGAGGAACGGTAAGAGAAACACGGTTTCCATTCTGTTGGAACACAATCGGCATCCCTGCATGGAGCAGGGATGCCTTTTTGATCTTCTTCGCATCCGGTAATCGAATCTCCAGCCTCTGATCCGTCAGAGTCGCCGGTTTGCGCATGTGTCCACGAAATGCATTTGCCCCGGTGTAGTTCAGCAGGTGGAAGGCATAGCCCGGCTGTGTCTCCCATGCGGTTACTTCAATCAGCCCATCGCCGTGCACGTCAACGATATTGGTGTCCTTCAGCAGCCAGCGCACGGCGTTCGTAATCTGCCGTCCGAGGTCAGGATGATCCAGCCTCCAGAACGCGCTATCCATATCACCAGCCAGATAGACGAGACGCGACGCTCCCATCTCCCGCGCCACCATCGAAGGCAGATCGCTGAGCTCCTCCCGCTGGTAGACAGCCTCCGGCGGATAGACCGGATAGGGCTTGATGAAGGTCATGGTGCTGCTTTGGATGGGTTCGACCGGCTGCCGCCATACCGGACCGGCGATCCATCGGGTCTCCTCAAACCCTCCGGTAAGAGGCCCGCGATTGCGGATGTATTGGAGATGGACACCGCCGATGGGATCTGTCGCCTGCGCCGTGGTGCGCACCGCTTCGCCTGCTTTTTTGATTCCGAATAGGTCGCCGAGCACGAAATCATTGCGAGGCTTCCCGCTCTCATCGAACAGTCCCGTCTGAAAGGTCGCCAGCAGGGAACCGCCTGCTTGCACAAACTGCCTGATGGCGCCGGCCTGAGCATCCGAGAGCAGAGCGACGTTCGGCAGGATCAGGACCGAGTACGCATGCAAACGCTCCTGATTCAGATCTTCTTCATGGACGAAGTCGAACGGAATCCGTGCTTCAACCAGTGCCGCATACATGCCTTCGATATGGTCGGTGCGATCTTCCGTATACGGTGCCTGGTAGAGAGTGACCGAGCGCGGCGAAGTAAGAATGGCCACCTTTGCGAGCGAGCGCTTGTTATGAAAGTGCGCATCATTCTTTGCATGCCATGAGAGGAACTCCCGGCCGGGAGCCTGCCAGCGACGATCGTCATGAAATCCCTGTTCCAGCCCCAGCCAGTGATACCAGATGATTCCACCGGCCGCAGCCGTTTGTGCCATGCGGCATACCGGCTCAACCGAAGTGTCCGCTACCTGTCGCCACATAATGCTGCCCGCGCGTCCATAGCTCGCACTCACCGCTGCCACCGAACGATCTCCCATCAGGGCGCGTGCGAACTTCACCTGTTGTGCATCCTGCCAGACGGGAGCAACGACACTGGACCGCGACTGGTTGTCGGCCGTGTACCAGGTGGCTTCACGCGTAAGGCGCCACTGATCCAGTCCAGACTCTTTCAATCCGCCGCCCAGGTTGCAGGAGTAGAAGTTGTTCGGGCTCTTCTCCATCACTGTTGCTTTGTAAAGCTGAATCAGTTCGAAGGCCTTTTCCATCAATCCCGCGCGATATTCCTTCGAATGAGGATCCCCGATCTTGCGGCAGTTCTCGCAGTAGCAGACCTGCATCGTCGGCCAGCCGTTCATGTAGACGCCGTCAATATCGTAGTTCGCATTCAGCTCGCGAATGATGGCGGGCTGTTGTTTGGAGTAGTGCTCGCTGAAGATGCAGGTGAAGGCAATATCCGGTGCGGACTGCTGCAAGCCACCGTTCTGATTCCGGCGAAACCAGAGTGGATGGGTTTGCAACAGTTCGGGGTCGGTCCACTGGATATCCGGACTCATACGGCCATATACCCGAATGCCGCGCTTCTTGGCCGCACGGAGACATTCTCCAAAGAGATCGCGGCCCTTCAGGTAGACGCTGTGATGGAAGAAGGGAACCTTCGAAGGATAGAAGGCTACCGGGCCGGAGACCGAGAGGGCAACAGCCTGCACCTTTGCAGAGGCCCAGTAGTTTGCCCATTCTTCAACGTTCTGTGACTCTCCATCCCGTTCGTTGAAGTTCGTCTGGCCAATCCGCTTGATGGTTCGATACCAGGGAAGAGCATCAGGCTGCTGGTCCGGAGGCGCAAGGGAGGTTGCCAACTCACTGCCCGCTACGTTCTTCGTGGCAAGCGATATGAGTGTTCCTGTGCCGAGGGCGTTGAATTCCCGCCGGTTCATACTCATTGAAGTCAGCTCCTGTTTCGCCGTTGTTCATGCCGGTTTAATGATGGGGCCGTCGCGCGACCGCAGGGTAACAGATGGCGGGCATCGCCGTCGTTTGCAGTCCCTGGCTGCAAGCCTGTATAAGTCCGACGACGTTCAGAATCCGATTTTTACTGCGATGAGGAGTTCACACGATGGGTCTCAACACCACACGGCGGCGGTTTGTACAGCTTGCAGCACTTTCGACGACGAGTGCTCTTGGACGCACCGCTACAGCGGCTCCTTCCCATGGAACGGTACAGATCAAGACCGATCCCGCAGAAAAACTGACACAACAGCCGGGTGTTGCATGGGCGTTGGAACAGCTGGAGTCATCGCTGGAAGCAAAGGGAGTATCTGTCAAAACCGGCGGCAAGCCGGTGGCGACGATCGTGGTCGCGTCTGTTGGCAGTGAGCTCGCCAAAGGCTTTGAGGTGCCGAGCGATCACACCGCTGAGATGACCGTCATCGTCGCTGCAAAAGCCGAACGCGATGTCATTCTCGTAAGCGGCCTCGACGGGCGAGGAATCACCTATGGTCTGTTGGAGCTAGCGGATCGCATCCGCGAGAGTGATCGCCTCGATGCAGTCTTCCAACTGAACGCGCCTATCGTGGAGCGAACTCCGAATCGTGTACGCAGTGTTGCCCGCGCGTTCTGCTCCGAGATCGAAGATAAGTCCTGGTTTTACGACCGTGCGTTCTGGACACGTTATCTCGATAACATCGCCTCTGCGCGCTTCAACCGTTTCAACTTCACGCTGGGGTTCGGCTATGACTTCCCCACCGGAGTAACCGGAGACTACCTGCACTTCCCCTATCCTTATCTGGTCAAACTGGCGGCGTATCCTGACGTACGCGTCGACCCACCGCTGGCCGTGGGAGAGCGCGAAAAGAACCTGGAGACCCTCCAATTCATCGCCAGAGAGAGCCGGCGTCGCGGGCTCGATTTCCAGCTCGGCCTCTGGACGCATGCCTATCAGTGGACGGCCAGCCCCCATGCAGACCACCAGATTCTCGGCCTGACGCCTGAGACTCACGCCACATACTGCCGCGCTGCCCTGGCGGAGATCCTGAAGGTATGTCCCGAGATCACTGGGCTGACGCTTCGCATTCACGGCGAAAGCGGTATCCCCGAGGGGAGCTATCCCTTCTGGGAGACGCTCTTCGAAGCGATACGAGATGCAGGCCGTCCCATTGAGATTGATATGCACGCCAAGGGTCTCAATCAGACGATGATCGACATCGGCCATAAGACTGGAATGCGTCTGACGGCAGGTGCGAAGTTCTGGGCAGAACATCTGGGGCTCGGCTATCACCAGGCCGACATTCGTGCGACCGAATATCCGCGGGAGAATGTGACCGGCACCTTCGCCGTTTCGAATGGCGCGAGAAATTTCACCCGCTATGGGTATGGAGACTTCTATCAACAGGGATCGGAGATCGAGGTCCTCTATCGCGCCTGGCCGGGAACCCAGCGCCACCTCCTGTGGGCCGATCCTGCGCTCGCCTCAGGCTATGGCAATGCCGCCCACTTCTGCGGCGCCGCGGGCATGGAGCTTTGTGAGCCGCTCACCTTCAAGGGAAGAGAAGGCTCAGGACACCGCGATGGCCGCAATGCCTACGCAAACCGGCAACTGGCTTCTCCGACACTCGATGCGGAAAAGTTCGAGCTGACCTACATGATCTGGGGCCGTTCTCTCTACAACCCCGATGCCGCGCCGGAAGCGTATAGGCGTTCTCTCCGTCGAATCTATGGCAGCGCCGCGGAGCACATCGAAGTAGCGCTGGCTAGCTCCAGCCGCATCCTTCCACTGGTCACGACGGCATGGCTGCCTTCCGCCTCCAACCACTCGTTATGGCCGGAGCTCTATACGCCCATCTCCATCTTGCCAACGAAAGAGAAGCCTCTCTACAGCGACTCGCCGGCTCCGCACAATGTCAGCGCCATCAGTCCGCTTGATCCTCAGATCTTCCTCTCGATCGATGATTACGCCCGCGCTTTGCTGAGCCGCTCCGCCGTTGCGCACTATCACCCGCTCGAGGTGGCGCAATGGATCGACGAGCTGGTCTCGCAATCATCAAATGCGCTTGCTACGGCGCAGAAGTCAACGGCCGGCCGCATGGCATCCCCGGCATTCCGCCGCGCGGAAGAAGACATCCTCATTTTGAACGGCCTGGGCGGCTACTACGCCGGACTCTTCCGTGCCGCCGTCTGTTATTCGCTCTTTCAGAGCACCGGAAACAACAAGATAGCCGCTGAAGGCATCAAGTGCTATCGCAAGGCCCTGGAGTCATGGAAGACGATGGCCACGCGCGCTAGCTCGGTCTACACCGCCGACATTAGCTATGGCTCCAGACCCGAGCGGCACGGCCATTGGGCCGACCGCATCCCCATGATCGAGAAGGATGTGTTAGCTCTCGAACAATACTTCGCTACCGCAGATATCCATGAAACCAGCGCTAATGCGGAATCACTGCTCACGCCGCGTCCACGCCCGGAGTTCAGCGCGACTCATTCGCCCGCAACTTTCTTCCGTCCTGGCGCGTCCTTGGAATTGGATCTCCAGGTAGCATCGCCGGTCGACGAAGCGCGTCTCTGGTACCGTCATGTCAACCAGGGTGAGCGCGGGTCGTCTATAACGATGCAGCGCAAAGGCCGCTCAGTCCAGGCTGCGATCCCAAGCGCCTATACGCAATCTCCGTTTCCCTTGCAGTACTACTTTGAAATACGCAATTCCCAGGGCGCGGCATATCATCCGCCCTTGAATCGAACACTCTCGAATCAGCCGTACTTTGCCGTTCATCGTCGCGAACCCTAGTGAATGTCGTTGAAGCGACAGAGTGCAGGCTGGATGATTTTTGAAAACAACAGCTGTAAAACGAGTACGCTTGATTGCCAGTAATCGATCAGAACTCTCAGCCGAATGAAGCCATTCCATGCAATAGAACTGGGGGCAATTTAGAATCTGTGATTCGCCGCTCAAAGGTCGTTTTTTGTATTTTCACCATGTGCGCTTCGTTCGCGTATGCCCAGTCTGCGTCTGGAGCTGGTGACATGGTGGCTACTGCCGCAGGCCTTCCGGATTCACCGTCTTCGATGTGGATGCAGTCACAAAATTCGTCAACCTCTGTCGAGCCACAGCGGGCGGATGCCGAGCGTCAAGCCAGGGAACAGCAGGAGCAGGCTGCTCGCGAGGTCAAAGCACAGGAGAAGCAGCGTATTGGTGGAGTCCTCCCGAACTTCAATGTCGTTCTCAATGGCCATGCCGCGCCGATCTCCACCTCTCAGAAATTCGATCTTGCATTCCATAGCATCACTGATCCCGCCACCATCGGCCTGGCAATCATCGCCGGCGGATATGGAGAATATTCTGACAATCACACTGGCTATGGTCATGGACCAGCGGGTTATTTCAAGCGCTTCGGCGCCGCTTATGCCGACAATGTGAACGGGACGCTCCTCGGGAACGCAATCTTACCCAGCATTCTTCACCAGGATCCCCGGTATTACCGTAAAGGGACGGGTTCGATCAGGTCTCGCATGCTGTACTCTGCGTTGACCGCGTTCATCTGCCATGGAGACAACGGCCATCGTCAGTTCAATGTGTCCAATGTACTGGGCAACTTCATGGCTGGAGGTATCTCGAATGCATACTATCCAAGCGATGAACGCGGAGCGGGCCTCACGATCGAAAATGCCTCCATCGTTACCGTAGAAGGAATGATCGGGGCTCAGCTTTTAGAGTTTTCTCCGGATCTGACCTCCTATTTTCAGCGAAGAAGGCAGGCGAGGCGTGAACGGAAGGCTGCGGCAATTGCGAAAGCCCAATAGCCATCGAGTGCAAAGCTGCTTATGCCGGCTGGGTTTCCTCACCCTCTCAACGCTCAATCGCCTCGTTGCACTTAGAGAGAGGAAATTGTCGCCTCCGTCGCCTCCGTGGCGAACCTCACTACGTCTGACACTTTGAGAGGCGGCTCATGCCATCTTCCACATTGCCAACGCCCACATCCTCCGCTTTCAGATTCAAGACCATCCTTTGGGTCTGCCTTGGACTTACGACGCTGTTTGTTTTCGTGACGTCTGAGGTTTTTCTCGCCATTGACTACCCGATGTATCACGCCTACCGTCTGCAGGTAATTGCTGACCGGCATCTTCTCATCCCGCATACGCTTAGTGGCATCGTTGCACTGCTGTCTGGCCCTATCCAGTTCTCGGGAAGGTTTCGTCGGCGTCATTTAAAACTTCATCGTGTACTCGGCCGCATCTATGTTGTCAGCGTTTTTGTAGGTTCGTTCACTGGGATCGCCCTAGCCGCCGGACGGCCCGGCTTTCCCGGAACCTCAATGCAGGCCGCTGCGTGGATGGTCTGCACCACCGCCGCCTTCATTACTGCGCGCAACCGCCAGATCGCCGTGCATCGTCAATGGATGGCCCGTTCCTATGCGGTCACGTTCACCTTCGTCTCCAGTCGTGTACTTAATCTTGTGCCCGCGTATTGGAGCCATTTGGGAGACGTCCTGGCGGCAGTCGGTGTCATCGCCTTCACACTGGCTTCGATCGTTTTCGTTGATCTTGGCTTGAACTGGCACGAACTGACTACGCGTCGCGAATGATGGCCGATTTAAACGCGACGGCCGTAATTAGCGGACCTCCAACGATCCAAGAGTTGCATCTTCCGGCTGAAGAACGTTCGGCGGAGCAATCAGGACCAACAACGGCTCCTTGCCGGATCCCCAAGATGATTATTTGTTCAAAATGTGGTTCGACCTGCTGTCTCGGACGTCTATCAGATAAGACGCGGGAGAGAACCTCGTTACAGACCGATTTAAGTAGTTAGGAGCAATCTATTGCAAGACGAAGTTCTCGTCCTCGGCGGCGGGGTGGCTGGTTGTGCTGCTTCGATCGCACTCGCCCGGAAAGGGCGAAGTGTCACCCTACTTGAACGTGAACCGACACCCCGTCACAAGATATGCGGAGAGTTTCTAAGCGGGGAGGCGCTTGAGGACCTGCATGCACTCGGTATCGACATAGCCTCTCTCGGCGCAGTGCCGATCAACTACGTTCGCCTCGCCGCAGCCAGACGCGCTGCAGAGGCTCCCTTGCCCTTTCCCGCAGCCTCTCTTACGCGCAAAACGCTTGATACGGCGCTTATCGCTACAGCTATCGCGGCTGGAGTCCGCGTTCAGCGCGGTCGCAGTGTGCAGTCACTGAAGCGCACGAGCGCAAACCTTTGGCAGGCGACGCTGGATGATGGCGCCATATACGAAGCTCCCACGGCGTTTCTCGCCACCGGCAAGCACGATCTGCGTGGTCACGCTCGTCCGAAGGACCCACATCACTGGGTCGCCTTCAAGATGTACTATCGGCTCTCCGCCGCCCAGACTATCGACCTGGCAGACGCTTCCGAACTGACACTGTATGCGGGAGGCTACGGCGGTATCCAACCAGTAGAAGATGGCGTGGTGAATTTCTGCTGTGTGGTGCAACGGAGTTATTTTGCACGCGCGGGCTTTCGGTGGGAAGGTCTGCTTGCGAACATGCAGCGGGACTGTCCCCACCTGGCGATGCGACTCGATGGCGCGGAGCCATTGGCCCGTAAGCCGATCGCTGTGACTCATATCCCCTACGGCTACCTCCGTCGCACAACCGAGGAAGACCTTTACTGTATCGGCGATCAGGCAGCCGTAATTCCGTCATTCACCGGCGACGGCATATCTATTGCTCTCCATACCGCCCGCAGCGCCGCTGCTGCCTATCTTGCCGGGGAGCCTGCGCAAGCCTTTCAGCCAAAACTGCGTGCCGCAATGCTGCCCCAGATGCGTCTTGCCGAGGCAGCCGCGAATGGCTTGAACAACGCACTCGCGCGCGTCGTTTTGCCGTTCTGTCTTAGGGTATGGCCCGGCGCAATGCGCGTGACGGCCCGGCTTACGCGTGTTACGCAGCCTGCCTCTGTTGCGCCCCAGGTATTCGCCAACTAAGCGCTGATAACAAGACTTTTAGAAGGAGATGATGCATGAAATCCTTGGCAGCCTTAGTTCTCGCGCTTCTATCCGCTGCGACCCTACTCGCCCAGCATCAGACCTTTGCCGTTAACCCCGATGCCAGCCAAGTCAAGATGAAGCTGAATACTACGCATGAGGTCGTCAACGGCACCTTTCATGTGCAATCCGGATCGATCAATTTCGACCGCACTCATCCCTCCATCTCGGGAATCGTTGTTGTAGCGGCGGGTAGCGGAAAAACCGGAAACGGCAGCCGCGATAAGAAGATGAACAAAGAAATTCTCAAGGTCAATCAGTTCGCCACCGTCTCGTTCGAGCCGAATGCGTATAGCGGAACGATTGCTGCTTCGGGAGATTCAACGATTCAAGTGAGCGGAGTGTTCACTTTGCTCGGCACCGCACACGACCTGACGATTCCGATGCAAATCCACATCGATGGATCGAGGGCAACGGCGAAGGCGCAATTCGTCGTGCCTTATGTGCAATGGGGTGTTAAGAATCCGAGTTTCTTTATATGGAAAGCTCAGAACGATGTCGCCATCGATCTAACGCTTATCGGCGATATTGCCGGTTGAACGTCTCAATCTGAAGTGACCATACCATCCGCGAGGGGCTAAGTATGGAGCAGATACTTTTCCCATAACCGATATTATGTTCGGTCGGCTTCACAGCGAAATAACTCTTTCCTAAAGACTCCGGCGAAGTAGATTATGGTCTCTCAGGCCAGATTGAAGGGGATTGGGAATGAAGCGCGGGTCACTAGCAGTTTTCCTCCTAGTAAACGTTTTCACAATGTTTTCGAGCGCACAGACGAACTACGTCTCTCTGCGCGGAGTAGTGAGAGATCGGCAGGATCTCGGTATTCCGGCAGCGACCGTAAAACTGGTGGATGAGAAAACGGGACGAGAACTCCAGAGAACAGCAGATGCGCATGGAGCCTATGAGATAGGAGGCTTGCTGCCGGGCACTTATGAGCTTGAAGCAGTTGGGCCTGGTTTCGGCGCGACAAGAATCGAGGTGTTGCTGGAAGTTGGTCAGCAGGCGACCGTCGACGTCACGCTGCAAGTTGGCGCCGCGAAGGAATCGGTAACGGCACAAGCGACGGCTGAACTATTGAGGACGGCGGATGCAAGCGTAGGTGAAGTCGTTGATCAACGCTCTGTATCGCAGCTTCCATTGAACGGGCGAATGCTTGTAGACCTGATGCTCACGGTTCCCGGAGCTCATGTAAGCCATGGCGCGCAAACCGGTGACATGAACCCGCTGTACTGGCGGCCGGGACAACGCTCGGCCATCAGTGTCGGGGGCAACCGTCCGAATGCGAACTATTTCCTATTGGATGGAGCGACGAATACAGACCCGACATTCAACACACAGAACCTGAGCGCTTCGCCTGACGCCGTACAGGAGTTCAAGGTACAGGTGGGAAGCTATTCGGCTGACATGGGAGGAGCAGGGGGAGGTCAGGTAAATATTGTCACTCGTTCGGGAGGCGCTCACCTGCATGGAACGGTGTATGAGTTTCTGAGAAATGGCTCGCTCGATGCGCACTCGTTCAGCGACATGGGCGGAAGCAAGCATCTGGTGCAAAACAATTTCGGCGCCTCGTTAGGCGGACCTGTCCCTATCGGAAAGCAGACATTCTTTTTTGTGAATTACGAAGCTCTACGGCACGTTCAGGCGAATACGATGACCGAGACAGTGCCGACGGAGGACGAGGTAAACGGCGATTTCAGCCAGAGTGGCGTAACCATCTACGATCCCGCGACCACCGTCGCAAATCCCAGTTACAACCCCAGTCTTCCCGTAGGTGCTCAAAATCCCCAGTTCACCCGGCAGCCTTTCCCGGGCAACGTCATCCCCAAAGGTCGCATGAATCAGGCGGCTGTCACGATGCTGACGCAGTACACGCCACGGCCGAACCTGATGATGAACGCCGGCGGAATGACGATGATGGGTCAACCGACTGTAGTTGGAGCGGGGAATGATTCCAACAACTATCTGGATGTCCGGAACGAAATACACTACACCGATCAGGGGACGGCCCGCTTCGATCATCAATTTGGCGAGAAGGATGCCGCATTTATTCGCTACAGCGCGAGCGCGGAACGTGGCTTCATGCCGGAAAACCTGCCAGGCTTCGGATACCCACACGACAATCTTTCCCAACAAGGCGTGGGGTCCTACAGCCATACGTTTACCTCATCCCTGCTGAATGTGGCTACGATCGCGGTTTCGCGCCTGAGTATGAACCACACGACCGAGAGTGCGAACAAGAACGATATTGTGAGCCAACTGGGAATTTCCGGAATTGGGTTCGGTGGTACCGGAGCCTGGGGCGCCCCCTACTTCAACATCCAGGGATATTCGCCGATAGGGGATAGCTATGCCGCAACTCCCATGCATGCATGGGACACGGTCGTCGAAGGACGCGATACGATGAACTGGCTGAAGGGTAGACACAGCATGAAGTTCGGTGCTGTCTATCAGCGGTTTATCTGGCCGATGTGGGGCTTCTTTCAGAACCGCGGCTATTACCAGTTCACAAACGGATTCACGACCAACATTGGAGCCAACAACGGGACCGGATCGGCCCTGGCAAGTTTCTTGCTGGGCCTGCCTGCTGTCAGGCAAAGGCAGGCCGGTATACCGCAGATGAATCTCCGGCAGTGGTACGCGCAGGGATACGCGCAGGATACGTTCCGGCTATCGCAGAACACGACCATCGACTACGGCGTGCGGTACGAATACATGAGTGCTTTGGTTGATATCCGGTATACGAATAGCAACCTGACATTCGCGGCCGATGGAACCCCCAGCGTCTTTATTGGCGGGCAAAATGGATATCCGCAGGGGCTCATGTATCCCGCGAAAACAGATTTTGCTCCACGTCTCGGGATTTCCCACAGCGTTCCAGGACTTGGTCTGGTGCTCCATGGGGCATATGGAGTCTTCTTTACACCGGTGGACATGAATACCTGGTGCAATCAGCGGCACAATGTGCCGTATGTTTTCCCGGAAACGAATCAAAGCGACAACTTTACCCCGTCCATCACGACATTCAATTTCAATCCGGCGGTACTGGGCACGACCGTTGTTAGCTTTACAGGGATGCAGACCAATCCCTCTCCGCAATACATTCAACAATGGAGCGCCTCCCTTGAGCAGCGCCTGGACAAGAGCACGGTGTTGGAAATTGGATATCTGGGATCGCGTGGATTTCATCTGCAGAGGGCGCATCTGATCAACAACGCGCAACCGGGACCAGGATTGATTCAGCCACGCCGGCCGCATAACAAAATCAGCTTCGTGCCGAATACGGTTTTGCCGTCGAATATTACCGTCGCGAACACGACGTTTGGCGTAAGCACGATCAATCTGTTGGAGAACTCGGCTCAAAGCTGGTACGACGCGGGCTACGTAAACATTCGCAGACGTGCGGCAAAGGGCTTCAGCCTTCTGGGGAACTACACCTGGTCGAAGAGCCTATCGAATGCTCCCGACTTCCGCTCGCCGATGTTTGAATCGTCGATTCCGCAAAACAATGACAACCTCGCGGCAGAAAAGGGGCTGGCCTGCGACATAAGGCATCGGTTCGCGCTCAGCGCCGTTTATGACGTGCCCGCATGGGCATGGAATGGATTCACGCGCAGAGTCACCTCGGATTGGCGCGCTTCGACGATTGTTCAGCTTCAAAGTGGATTCCCGCTGACGATCTCGGTATTCGGCGACACGGCCAATGCAGGAACTGCTCTGGGTGAGAATCCGGTGCGGGCGAACGTGACAGGAAAACCCGTATTTACATCCGGGACCCGCAACGCGACGACATGGTTCAATCCCGCGGCGTTTGCTGCTCCACCTGCTTACACCTTCGGCAATGCCGGAAGGAACTCAGTCGCGGGCCCTGGGATGGAAACCGTGGATGTAAGCGTCGTAAGAAGTTTTCCGATAGGGGATGCATTGCGGCTTGAGACGCGTGGAGAGTTCTTCAACGCACTGAATCATACGAACCTGGGAACCCCAAATCGATTCGTCAACACCGCAGGATTCGGATCAATTACTGAAGTGAGCACGCCGGGAAGGCAAATTCAGTTGAGCGCCCGTCTGACTTTCTAGACGAGCTTCACATCCATCAAGGCCACTGGCTTTGGCTGTTTGTGCCGTTTTCCGCGAAGAAAACGGCACAAACAGATTTTTCCAACGATGCGGTATTAGAAGAAATGCTCTAAAGGTCGCCACGTTTCATCTGCTTTACGGCGTAGTCGCACGCCCGTGCTGTCATTGCCATGTAGGTGAGCGAAGGATTCTGGCACGCAGACGACGCCATGAACGAACCATCTGTTATGAACAGGTTTTTGACATCGTGCGCCTGGTTCCACTGGTTCAACACTGAGGTCTTCGGGTCGCGTCCCATGCGGGCGCTTCCCATCTCGTGAATGCACTCGCCAGGCAGTGACGGTGTAGTCATCTGCGTGATATCTTTCGCACCTGCCGCCTGCAGCATTTCGGCAGCGGTTGTCGTCGCATCCTTGAAGATGGCCAGCTCGTTTTCGCGCCACTTGTGGCTGATTCTCATGGCGGGAATACCCCAGGCATCGACCTGGTTCTTATCAAGAACCATGCGGTTGTCCGGATGCGGAAGGCACTCGCCCCAGGCGCCGAAGGTGAATCGCCACGGCCCGGGTTGCCGCAACTGATGCTTGAAGTCCACTCCGAACCCTGGCATGTTGCTGCCGCGCCCCCAATCCTCGCGTGCGGCGCCGCCCTGGTAGCCATAACCACGCACGAAATCCGGGTGCTTGTCCTTGATGTTGCGGAACCGCGGCATGTAGATGCCGTTCGGCCGGTTGCCTATCTGCTGACGATCCTCGTGCCCCGGCATGATGCCGCTCGCTCCGGCGTGGAAGATGTGGTCCATCAGATTGCGTCCCAGCTGGTCGCTTGAGTTGGCCAGACCGGTCGAGAACTCCGGTGTCGACGAATTCATCAGGATGCGCGCCGACTCCAGCGTCGATGCACACAGGAAGACGATCTTGGCGTGGAACTCGAGCGTTTCTTTTGTCTGGGCATCGATGACCCGAACACCCGTAATCCGGCGCGTCTTTGAGTCGAAGATCAGGCTGTGCACGACGCTGAACGGCCGCAAGGTCATCTTGCCTGTTGCCTCGGCCGCAGGCAGAGTCGAATGAATACTGCTGAAGTATGAGCGCGTGATGCAGCCGCGCCCGCACGGTCCGCAGTAGTGGCAGGCTGCACGGCCGCGATGCGGTACGGTCAAGATCGCGGTACGCCCGATAGTCAGACGACGATCGGGGAACTTCTTCGCCACGATGTCCCGCATCTCCAGCTCGGCGCAGTTCATCTCAAAGGGAGGAAGGAACTTGCCATCCGGCAGCTGTGGCAGGTTCTCGGCCTGTCCACTGACGCCGATGAAATCTTCCACGTAGTCATACCACGGCTCGATGTCCTTATAGCGGATGGGCCAGTCGACGCCGTGACCATCTTTTAGGTTTGCCTCAAAGTCAAGGTCGCTCCATCGGTAGCTTTGACGTCCCCACATAACCGAACGTCCACCGACATGACGTCCACGGAGGAAGAGGTACGGCTGATCGGTGGGCGTGGTGTACGGGTTCTCAAGATCGTCGACGAAGAACTTGGCGTTCCACTCATCGGCGATATATCGCTGCATCGGTTGGTGGACCTTCATGTACTGCCGGTCCTGCATGCCGCGGAACTTCATATCCCACACCGGCACATGCTCCACATAGTCTTGTTGAGGCACGATCGTCTGGCCTGCCTCAAGCACAAGAGTCTGGAGGCCTTTTTCGGTTAGCTCTTTTGCCGCCCAGCCGCCGCTGATGCCCGAGCCCACAACAATTGCGTCGTACGTATTTGCTTTATTGATAATGACGTTCACTTCGATGCCTCCGGCAGTGGTGCGCAGCCGGAATGTCCCGGCGGGATAATCGATTTGCCCAGCTCTTTCGCGAAGCCAATCTCAGAGGTGTAGTAGCCGGTGAGTGTGAGCTTCTTCATCATGTAGAAGAAGTCCATCGGTGGCGGCGCCCCTGCAGTGTGTGCAGCTTCTTTCTGCTTCTGGGTAAAGAGCATGGCCGTGGAGTCGAGATCCTTCAGCAGCTCGGTCCGTTGTGCTTCACTGCAATCGACAAAGCTTGCATTGAATCGAGTGCGGCTTTGCACGTCCACCTGTTCCAGACCGGCGAGGAACTGTTTTGTTTCTTCAGGCTCGAACCATTCGCTGAGCAGGAGGTCAATAAACTCATTCACCTTCGCTCCCTTGGCTCCCGGGGTATCGGTCTCAGGAATGATCATCTCCGAGATTATGACTACCGTCGCATCCTGATGTGCGTTCAGTGTCTTCAGGCCGCCGTTATGGCTTGCCGCCGCATTGGCTTCAATCAAGACGGCAAGAGCCTCTCGTGGAAGAGCGGACAGCGCTACTGTAGAACCCAGCAGCTTCAGGACATCACGTCGTTGCATGCAAACTCCTTCTTGGTTGGACGTGTTCGCGTCTGATATATCTCGGCACGCCCGGCTACGATCACTTCGTACATATTCTTTGAAGACCAGTCTTGTTTACACCTTTCTATCAAGTGATGGGGCAAGATTACGAGGAATATGAATTGAGACGATTCTCGTAGCCTGGGCCGGCCGCAACCTTCATGAGGGCACAACCGGTGTTTAAAGCGTAGATTTATCGCGTTCGGGATGGGAACTTCCCGTCTGTCCCTAGGTTCCTGTCCCTAGGTTCCTAACTGGTAATTATGGATGTATAGGGTTTTGGCACGATCTCATTTGAGATGCATCTGTCTGTTGCGGCATGGTTGCAAAGCACCGAGGATGGCGACGTTATGCAACAATTCCAACTCCTGGCACAACCGCTTTGGGTCAATACGCTCGTATTAATTCCGCTGGTTTTGTTTTTCAGCTGCCGAAGCAGAGGCCTCCAGATTTCAGGGCGGAAGCTTCTTGTCACTGCGATTTTTGCCCTGGCCTTCGGCTTCGTGGAAGCCGCCGTCGTGGTCTATCTGCGCGCGGCGACTGGTCTCTTACCTGGCTATTCAGGTGCGCTGTCACAGATTCAGCAGACAGCGGAAATGGCGCATCTGGGGATTGCAACGATCGGGCACTTTCCGCATACCCTGCTGACCATAGAAATGGTGCGCGAAGCAGCAACGATTGTAATGTTGGTCAGCATTGCCTCGCTGACTGGCGCCAGACCCATAGAGCAGTGGGCCGTTTTCCAGTGGACGTTTGCCATCTGGGATATCAGCTACTATGCAGGACTCTGGGCGACGATTCGCTGGCCCACATCCCTCAAGGATCTCGACATCTTGTTTCTCATCCCAGTGCCCTGGCTGGCACAGGTCTGGTATCCGCTGCTGTTGAGTACCCTTACTCTCATCATCGTAGGAGTGAGCCGAAAAGAAAGCAGGCTTGTCTGAGTGACACGACGGAAATCGACACCTGGGACCGACGGGACGTAAACAGATAAGATTCGCACAGGCACAATTGATGTTTGAAGCGTAGATCTATCGCGTTCGGAATGGGAACGTCCGGTCTGTCCCTTGGTTCCCCCAATAGTCACCGCAAGACTGCGGATACCACTTTTATCTTGTAAAGGGGCTATATCCAGCATCCTTGTTGGCGGAATTGAAGAGGCAAACAGCCTATGCCAATGGTGCCTGCTTCACGTTCATTCGTTACCGTTTTGTGGGGCGTCCTTGTGAGAGCGGAATACGTACGTTATAGGTCTCCACGCTTCCATCATCGATAGCAGCCAGCAGCACGATGGGCTTGCCTGTTGCGTCGAACATCAGCTGCGGACGTTCCAGGCGCTGCACCGCCTGACGAGGCTTTTCTTTCCAATGAAGCTCCAGTGTCGACACAAGTGGATGTTCGGCCTTCTCCCATTTGACGGCGTCGTGCGACTGGAATAGCACGAGCGAAAAGTGGCCCGTGCCGGAGATGATGCCGGCCATCTCCTTCATGATGACGAAGTACGTGTCACGCTTCGCATCAAACCAGATATACGGATCTTCAAAGGGAAATGCGAGATTCTGAAACGTGAACATCGGTGTCAGGTTCTTATGAAACGGCCCGGTAGGCGAATCGGAGGTTGCCATCAGATGGACCACGGGGCCGCCGGATGGCAGCGGTTTTTGTTTTCC
>JABFXN010000255.1 GCA_013361705.1 Acidobacteriaceae bacterium | reverse complement strand
TACAAAGTGCCGTGGGAAGCCTCGACCCGCTTCTGGGAGAAGGACTTCAACATCTACGGCGGCCTCAGCTTCCTGGCCAAGGGACCGCAGCCGATCTGGTATCCGTCAAACAATCTCTTCGCAGAGGGGCCCAGCATGATCTGCGCCGGCTACCAGGACGAGGCGATTGACGGCTTCAACAAGCTGTCGATGGACGAGAAGTTTGAGTCGTCGCGTCAGTCCATCGAGAAGATGCATCCGGGCTACGGAAAGCTGGTCTCAAAGCCCGTCTTCTGCGGGTGGAAGCACGTGAAGTGGAATGAAGGTTCGTGGATCGGCGCCATAAGCAAGACCGACTACGCCACCATCACGCAGAACGATGGCCCCATCTATTTCGCCGGTGATCACACCTCGCACGTGGTGGGCTGGCAGGAGGGCGCCGCCGGAAGCGGTCGCCGCGCCATCCAGATGATCAGCGATCACGTGAAGGCTGCCCGCCTCGGCGGGAAGCACTCTGCCACGGTAAGCGCCTAAGATAACCAGGGGCGGGCCATTCAGGCTCGCCCCGTTTTCCTTGTGAACGAATTTTCAGGAGACCTCGCATGAAGAAGACCATCCTCGCTCTCGCCCTGGCCGCTGCCGCCGCCACTACCGCTCACGCGCAGACCACGGTCAAGCACATCCAGGACGACAAAGGCTTCATCGCCACCGGCGTCTGGGCCGGCGACATCTACTACCTCTCCGGCCAGCTTCCTTCGCCTGTAACCCCGGCTGACCCGGCCATGGGCACTCCGGCCGACTACGGCGACACCAAGACGCAGGCAGCGTCGGTGCTGGCCAAGATCGACGCGCAGCTCAAGGCCCAGGGCCTGACCATGGGCGACGTCGTGAAGGCGACCGTCTTCCTGGCTGCCGATCCCAAAACCGGCAAGCTGGAGTTCGCTGCGATGAACTCTGAGTTCGTAAAGTACTTCGGCACCAAGGAGCAGCCCAACAAGCCGGCCCGCTCGGCCGTGCAGGTAGCGGCCCTGGTCGCTCCCGGCGCCGCTCTGGAGATTGAAGTCATCGCCGTAAAGGGCAAGAAGTAAATCCCGCTTCAGCAGGAAACAAAGGCCGGCTCTTGGAGCCGGCCTTTGTTATTCCAGTGATTGCGTTTTTCTTTTGTCATTTCGTAGTAAACCGAAGGAAACGGAGAAATCTGCTTTTACGCCCGTCCGGTAAAGATAAAAGCAGATCCCTTCGGGATGACAACGAACGTGGGCCTGGGAAAGTCTCGATCCACCCACTTACTCCTCCATCAGATCCGCCGACGCATCCAGAATCTCCGCGCCCAACCCCGGCGCCAGCCGGTGTGCCGCGTCCTCCACCTGTTGCAGCAGGCCAAGCACGTAATCGCGCGAAGCCGAGATCGCCACAACGCCAATCGTCGCGCGGTTCCACAGGCTGGCGTCATCCAGCTCCGCAACTCCGATGTTGAAGCCATGGCGCAGCTTGTCTTTAAGCGAACGCACGGCCTGGCGCCGGTCCTTCAGGGACTGCGCATGTTCGATGTGAAGCTCGATCGTCAGGCGACCAATGGGCATCTTAGAGAACGCGGCGTACCACGGAGCGGACCGTCTCTGTTACCACGCCGTACACAACGTGGGAGATCATCTCGCTGCTCTGCTCACGTATATCCTGATCTTCCGGTTCGGCTGCCAGACCCAGCTTCGGAAAGGCGCTTTCGTGGGTCAGGGTGCCGAGCACGGCACCAAACTGTGCTCCGTTACGCGCGGTGGCAGCGGGGTAGAACTCCGCGAGCATTCCATAGGCTCCGCCGGCGAGCGCGCCGAAGCCCCAATGGATCGTCTGTGCCGCGGTGGCTTTGGTGGAAGGGGAGAGGTGGTGGCCCGCAAGCTTCTCCACCAGAAGCTCCGACGGCTCCGGCTCGCCGTGCGTGTGCGGGGGATAGAACTTCTCGACGAGGCCCTTGGCAGCGGTAGCGACAAGGCCCGCGGCGACACCCGCCAGCAGGCCCTTTAGTAGATTCGGTTTTACGTTCGACATAGCAATTCGTTGGATGCTTTATTCGTAGTCGTCGTCATCCTCTTCATCTTCATCTTCGTCGTCGTAGTCCTCATACTCGGGCTCGTCTTCGGCGTCTTCGTCGAACTCGTCGTCATCGTCCTCGTCGTCATCCTCATCTTCGTCGTCTTCTTCGTCCTCAAAATCGCCGTCTTCGTCGTCGTCCTCATCCTCGTCTTCGTCGTAATCCTCATCCTCATCGTCATCGTCGTCGGTCACGGGGGCGGCCTGCCACATCTCGGCGGCGTTGAGGGCCAGCAGGCCTTCGGGTACGAAGTCGTGGGTGGCGGGTTGCATCAGGAGGTTTTCGTTCAGTTCCATGATTCGTCCTTTTGGGATGGGGTTAGGTTTGGGGTCGTTTCTGTGAATTGCACGAATAGACGCTGAGAAAACAATACGGGATGTGACCCCCACACGAAAATTTTAAGCCGATAACCGGGCCAGGTGTTCCTTATCCGGTGGCGGCGTCAGGTAGCTTACAACGAGCAGGCACAGGAGTGAAACCAGCAATGCAGGAAAAATTGCATCCCGCTCCGCAATGGCCTGTGGAAGCAGATGCTTAACCCAGGCCGTATCCCACGAGACGGTCACTACCGTACCCGCTGCAATGGATGCGACAGCCGCGGCAGCGGTCGCACGCTGCCAGAAGAATGCCGCCAGAATCACAGGCGTCAACGCCGCTGAGTAAATGGTATAGGCATAGAGTGTCTTGGCCAGAACGCTGGTAATGCCGACGGCCTGCCAGAGAGCCCACCCACCCAACAAAACCACTGTCAGCCGCGAGACAATCAATACTTTCTTATCAGACGCATCCGGAGAAAGATAGCGTACATAGATGTCGTTGATCAGGTTGGTGGCGGGCGAGAACAGAAAGCTGTTTGCCGTGGAGATTACTTTGGCAAAGATTGCGCCCATCATCACAGCCCCCAGCAGGCTGGGAAGCGAGTGCAGGGCTGTAAAGGCCAGAATCTCGCGCGGATAGGGTTGCGAGCCGTTCTGTTTTGCCAGGACATTCCCCACGATCGCCAGCGCTACAATCACGGTCTCCAGGATGACGGTGCCGATGATCCACCCCACCACGGCGGCCCTGGCGTCCTTCTCGCTTTTGGCCGAGAAGAACTTCTGATACATCGACTGGTTGCCCAGCATCAGCAGGCAGGTCGGCAGAAAGATCTCCAGCGCCTGGATCAGGGAGAAGTCCCCCAGGGGCGTGAAGTAGCTCGCCGGCAGCGCCGCATGTACGGCGCCCCATCCTCCTGCCGTATGAACCAGCAGCGGGAAGGAGACCACCAGTGAGACGGTCGCAAGCAAGCCAATCACCAGATCGGTGTAAGCCACCGAAGACATACCTGCAATCGCGGTGAAGAAGATCACGAAGGCGGCGATGATATACCGGCCCAGCATCGGCGAGATCGTGTCGGGAAAGATCAGCGCAAGAATATCGCCCCCGCCGATGAACTGATAGCTGGTAATGGCGGTAAAGGCAAACAGAATGGCGATCACTCCCAGCACCCGGGCTGTCTGGTTGTAGCGTGCTTCCAGAAGATCGGGAATGGTGAACTGGGCGAACTTCCGTGCCCGCGGAGCGATGAAGTAGATCAGCAGCAGTCCCGCCCATCCGCCGCCACCCTGCCACAGGGCAACAAAGCCATGTTTGTAGGCGTTTTCAGCGCCGCCAAGAAGTGAGCCGGAGCCGATCCACGATGACAGCAGGGTGAAGACCAGAACAAAGGCGGGAAGAGAGCGGCCTGCAACCAGGAAATCCGCCTTCGTCTTTACCTTGGAAAGCCGGGTGAAGGAGACGGTCAGCAGGGTCGCGACGATAGTGCCCAGAACGATGGCATACAGGTTCATAGCAAGCGGTGTCACGACAGTGTAGCGGAAGCACTGTGGATCGAATGCCTTTTCTTACCCGTAGGGTGGGTCTTTGGATGGCAGCGCCGTTTTCTCTGGCTGACAATAGGGTCACTTATGGCATCGTAAGGGAACAGATGCAGCACGGAGGCTGTGTGAAGGGTAGAGTCCTGGGTGGTCGTGTGTTTGCCGCGGTAATGCTCGCGGTTCTGGTAGCAGCAGGTGGTTGTAAGCGAAAGCATGGAGTCGGCAAGACGCTCGAGACCTTCTCCCCGGACTACTCCAACCAGTTGCAGCAGTTGGACGCCACCGGCAATCTGCCCATACTGCGCTGGCCCAACTACACCGACTACAAGAACTACGTGCAGAACTTCTATGCCATGCGCGAATATCGCCTGGCGTGGACACGCGATAAGAAGCCGGTGAAGGCAACGACGGATGTCATCCATCTCTTCCAGACGATCGACCGCAAGGGGCTGAACCCGGAAGATTACGATGCCGACCGCTGGCCGCAGCGCCTCTCTGGTCTGTCTTCCGCATCAGACGAGGAGCTGGCAAAGTTCGATATCGCGATGACGGTCTGCACCATGCGCCTCATCAGCGATCTTCACATTGGCCGCGTCAATCCTCAGCACTTCGACTTCGACGTCAACGCTCTTGGCAAGCGCTACGATCTTCCGACCTTCCTTGCGGAAAATGTCGTCGACTCGGAAGATGTCGCCTCTCAGATTGCGCTGGTTGAGCCCAACAGCGACCAGTACCGCGCTACCGAGGAGGCTCTCGGCAAATACATCGATATGGCAAAGGCGAATCCGCAGTGGGATCCGCTGCCGGCCGTAACGAAGCCGATTCTTCCCGGTGGCGAATATTCCGGGCTGCAGGCCATGTGGCAGCGGCTCATGATCCTTGGGGATGCCCAGGAGGGTGCTCCGCAGGGAAATGAGTATACGGCGGAGGTGGCGGAGGTCGTGAAGCACTTCCAGCATCGCCATGGCCTGGAAGAACACGGCAAGCTGGGGCCGCAGACGATTGCGGCGCTGAACGTCTCTCCGGCAGCGCGGATTCACCAGGTCCAGGACCCCCTCGAGCGCTGGCGCTGGCTTCCTGATGAGTTCCTGAAGGCGCCTCTGCAGGTCAACCTGCCGGAGTTTGTCCTGCGCGTGCATGACCCCGTGACCCACAAGCTCGACTTCAGCATGCGCGTCGTCGTGGGTCAGTTCATCGGCCAGCATCAGACGCCGGTCTTTACGCAGAAGATGAAGTACATCGTCTTCCGCCCCTATTGGACGGTGACGACTAACATCGCGCGCAAGGAGATCGCTCCACACGTCGCTAAAGATCCCGGATATCTGGGAAAGAAGAACTTCGAAGTGGTGAATGCCCAGGGCCAGCCGGTGACGAGCTATACCGCTGATTCCATCGCACAGGGCCGCGTGATTGTCCGCGAGAAACCGGGGCCGAAGAATTCTCTTGGCCTGGTGAAATTCATGTTCCCCAACCAGTACGACATCTACATGCACTCCACCCCTGCGACGCAGCTCTTCGCCAACTCCAAGCGCGACTTCTCACATGGCTGCATTCGCCTGCAGGAGCCGGAGAAGCTTGCTGACTGGGTTCTGAAGGATCAGCCGGAGTGGACGGAAGAGAAGATCCGGGACGCCATGAACAACGGCCCCGACAATAAGACGGTGGTGCTGAAACAGCCGCTTCCGGTAGTCATCTTCTATGCCACGGCTCTGGTCGCGGAGGACGGGGATATCCACTTCTACGACGATGTCTACCAGTACGACAAACAGCTCGAAGACGTCCTGCGCCAGGGCTATCCCTATCCCTGGTTCAAAGAAGAGGTAAAGCCCAAAACCGCACCAGGCGAGACGGTTTAGAGTACCGATACACCGGGTGCCCCGGGTCCCCATAGGGACCTGGGTATTCGAGCGAAGCTCGAACGGTCTTTTTGTTTGTCATTTCAATACACTGGGTGCCCCATCCATCGCATCGCGATGGGTGGGATACTTGCGGGGCTTAGAAAGAGTCTTCGTCTCTAATCGTTATGCGCCGTACCGTACGTCCACTGCCGCACCGGTCCCACATCCACATGCACAAACTGCGACACCGGGTAATACCCCACACCGCCAGCGTGCAGGCTCAAGAT
>JABFXN010000356.1 GCA_013361705.1 Acidobacteriaceae bacterium | reverse complement strand
TCCACGCTGCTGTGCGTCTTGATCGACGCGGCGTCGTTTGCCTGCAGAGCAGCTGCCAGCGGACGAGCCGCTGCGGCAATACCGTCGCGCTCGGCCGCCTGCATCTGCGACTGGGTCGTGCACGTCTCTGCCGTCAACGGACCGGCGACCAACAGAAGAGCAAACAGCGCAGACAAACGCTTCATTTCGGAACCCCGCCCGCGGATCTTTCGGCCATTGCCACCAGCCAGCCCACGGCATTGATAGTCTAGTGGAATAGACGCGACATGCGCCCGTTTTGCAGTCGCTCAGCGTCTAATCCCTGTATATGCCGCGCAATCCCACTGTTCCCGGCGTTGTTCTCGTCCTTCTGGCCGCCTTTACCCTCGCTGCGCAGACACAGCAGAAGCCATCTGCTACGCTTCCGCCTACGCCGCCAACTGCTCTTGCGCCGGCTTCGCCCACGCCTCAGGCCACACCAGTTCCACCGGCGGATCCAGCCTCCATCACGTATAACAACGGCACCCTGACAGTAAAGACCCAGAATTCAAGCCTGAACCAGATTCTTCGTGAGATCTCCCGCAAAACCGGGATGAGTATCACCGGGGGGGTCAGCGAAGAGCGGGTCTTCGGCACCTACGGCCCGGCGCCAGCCGGCGAGGTTCTGCGCCAGTTGCTCGACGGCACCAAGAGCAACATGCTCTACCAGGAGGCCACGGCGACCGCTCCGGCGCACCTTACCCTTACGGCCCGTCAGGGCGCGGTAACGCCTCCCAACGTCTTTTCGGCAGCGGCCGATCGCTCCGCGAACAACGAGGACGAACCGGTTATTCCCCGATCCGATACCGTACGCCCGGGGCCCCATCCGGGTCCCGCCGGCTACGGGCAGCCGCCCCAGCAGCCATCCGGACAACAGGATGGCGCGCAGCAGCCCCTGCCACCGCCATCTGACTCCTCTACGCCTGACTCGAATACTGAACAACAGCAGCAGCAACAGCAACAAACACCGAATGGTGTGAAGACACCGGAGCAGCTCCTGCAGCAGCTCATGCAGATGCGCCAGCAGCAAACTCCGAAATAGCTGAAGCCGAACAGAAATAAAGAAAGGGAGCCCCGGGGCTCCCTTCTTTCTGTTAAATATTTTCGAATCTCTTATCCGGCAATCGTCCGTGCCGGCGCCGCGGAGACACGTGTCGCCGCAACCGAACGCGCATGAACCCGGAAGATGGCGAACAATGCCTGGCAAACGCCGTAGGCCAACAAAACACCTGCTGCCAGCGATGCCAGAACCGCACACAGAATCATGACTGATGTCACCACGACCACTCCCCGCTGAGCGCACATCGCGCTTTTCAGCGTCTCTATTATTTCAACACATCGCCACAGTGCAAGCCTGACGTCGCACTTGCTGTTGATGCTTCAGATACGCAGTATTCCCAATCTGGGTTGCCTGACCTAGGGCGTGTCAGGCCGCCGGAGGATGTACTCTAGAGTTTTGCGGCCTGCCCGCGAATCGGCGCCTATGAGCATCACTCACATTACGGTCCGGGGTGCTCGTCAGCACAACCTGAAGAACATCTCTGTCTCAATTCCTCGCAACACCCTGACAGTCGTAACCGGCCTATCGGGTTCGGGAAAGTCGTCTCTAGCCTTCGACACCATCTACGCTGAAGGCCAACGGCGCTCCGTTGAGACTCTTTCGGCCTATGCCCGCCAGTTCCTGGACAAGATGGAGCGCCCGGACGTGGACGCCATCGAGGGGCTGTCCCCGGCCATCTCTATCGAGCAGAAGACCACCTCCCGCTCGCCCCGCTCCACCGTCGGCACCATCACCGAAATCTACGACTACCTGCGCCTGCTCTACGCCTCGGTCGGCCAGCCCCACTGCCCGCAGTGCGGCCGCCCGATCAGCCGACAGTCTGCCGACCAGATCGTCGAGCGCATCGTCGCCCTTTCCCCCGGCGAACGCATCACCGTCTTTGCCCCCATCGTCCGCGGCCGCAAAGGCGAGTTCCGCGAGGAATTGGAAGCCTTAGACCAGCAGGGCTTCCGCGCCCGCATCGACGGCGAGATCACTGAAATCACCGAGGGCATGCGCCTGGAAAAGCGCAAAAACCACACCGTGGAAGCCATCGTCGACCGCGTCATCCTGAAGCTGGGACCGGACGGCAAGCCCGACACGCGGCGCCTGGAAGCCTCGGTCGCAAAAGCCCTTCAGATGGCTAACGGGCTTGTTTTGATCGGGATAGCAGGCATGGACGAGACTCTGTACTCCTCCTCTATGGCCTGCCCGGAGTGCGGCATCAACGGTCCGAAGCTCGAACCCCGCAGCTTCAGCTTCAACTCCACATACGGCGCCTGCCCGGAGTGCCATGGTCTGGGCTCCATCTACGATTTTGACCCGGCTAAGACCATCACTGACTGGTCTAAACCGCTGCTCGATGGAGCAATGGGACCAGGGTCAGCCTCGCAATATCTGCTGAAACTGATCAAACTGGCTGCCGAAAAATACAAGATCGACCTGAAGAAGCCCTTCGAATCGCTGCCGGACGCCCATCAGAAGCTGCTTCTCTACGGCCCGCCTAAGGGCGAGACCAGCCGCACCGGCTTCCACGGCATTCTGGCCTACCTGCGCGATTCGCTCGAAGAGACCAAGTCCGAGGGCTATCGCGAGTACATGATGCAGTACATGTCGGCGAGCATGTGCCCCGTCTGCAAAGGTGCTCGCCTTCGGCCGGAGTCACTGGCGGTGCGGGTTGATGGCCGATCCATCGCCGAGTTCACATCACTCTCGCTCGACGGAGCGCTCGATACAGCACGGAACTTCAACTTCACTGGCCGCGAACGCATCATCGCCGATCGCCTTCAGCGTGAGGTCATCGAACGTCTGGAGTTCCTGAATGCCGTCGGCCTCAGCTATCTCTCACTGGATCGTTCGGCGGCGACTCTCTCCGGCGGCGAAGGCCAGCGCATTCGCCTGGCGACCCAGATCGGCTCTCGCCTGCGCGGCGTGCTCTACGTGCTGGACGAGCCGTCCATCGGTCTGCACCAGCGCGACAACCAGCGCCTGATCTCCGCACTTGAAAGCCTGCGGGATATCGGCAATACCGTCCTGGTCGTTGAGCATGACGAAGACACCATCCGCAAGGCCGACTACGTCATCGACATCGGTCCCGGCGCCGGTAAGAACGGCGGACACCTCTTACTGCAGGGCACGCCGCAGCAGATGATGGAGGATCCGCATTCGCTGACCGGCCTCTATCTGTCGAACCAGATCGCCATCTCCGCCCGCACGGAGCCACGCCCCCTGACCGGCAAGTGGGTTGCCGTGGAGGGTGCCCGGGGCCACAACCTGAAGGATGTCACCGTGAAGGTCCCGGTCGGCATTATGACGGTGGTGACCGGCGTCTCCGGTTCGGGCAAATCGACACTGATCAATGACACGCTCTACCGAGCCCTGGCGCAGAAGCTCTATGGCAGCCGCGAAGAGCCTGAGCCATACAAGTCGATCAAGGGTTTCGACGAGTTCGACAAGGTCATCCAGATCGATCAGTCCCCTATCGGACGATCTCCCCGGTCCAATCCGGCGACGTACACAGGCGTCTTTACCGCCATCCGCGATCTCTTCGCCATGCTGCCGGAGTCGCGCGAGCGCGGCTACAAGCCCGGCCGGTTCAGCTTCAACGTACAGGGCGGCCGATGCGAGGCGTGCCAGGGCGACGGTCAGCGGCGCATCGAGATGAACTTCCTACCCGACGTCTATGTGCAGTGCGAGGTCTGCAACGGCCGCCGCTACAACCACGAGACGCTGGCGGTGAAGTTCAAGGGCTACTCGATCGCCGACATCCTCGACCTCGCGATCGAAGACGCGCTGCCCATTCTGGAAGACATTCCTAACGTCAAAACCAAACTGCAGACGTTGGTGGATGTTGGCCTTGGCTACATCCATCTGGGCCAGTCCGCAACGACGCTTTCGGGCGGCGAGGCGCAGCGTATGAAGCTGGCCCGCGAACTGTCCAAACGGCAGACCGGCCGTACGATGTATATGCTCGATGAGCCGACGACAGGACTACACTTCGACGATGTGCGCAAGCTGCTCGAGGTGCTGCACCGGCTTGCTGACCTTGGCAATACAGTCCTCATCATCGAGCACAACCTCGATGTCATCCGCAACGCCGACTGGATCATCGATATGGGACCTGAAGGCGGTACAGGTGGCGGCACTGTGGTGGCTGCCGGTACACCGTCTGAGGTCGCGAAGGTGAAGGGATCACATACGGCGGGATTCCTGATGCGTTACTTCTCGCCGGCGGCAAAGCCCGGAAAGAAGGCGAAGAAGTGACCGAGATCGACAAGGACCGGGCGGAAGAGAACTTCCGGCGCCTGGAGGAGGCTCTTCAGGAGCCGCTTCCCGTAAAGCGCCAGCCGCATCTTGGTTATGGGCTTACCTTTGCCGCAACCGCCTATTTCCTAACACTTCTGATCAGCGCCCTACTGATCTACATCGCGGTCTCGCATCAGGGTCCCGTTCATCTCGGCAGCCTCGATAAGGTAAAGAATCTTGAGCGTATTTCTCTCTATGCGATGGGCATGGGCTACCTTCTGACCTTCCTCGGAGCCTTCTTTATCTTCCCCCGCTTCTGGGATCGTCCGTACTTCGATGTACTACAGTGGAACTTTGCGGCCGTACGTCGCTATTGGCCCTTGCTTGCCACTGCCGGTGTCGTTCTAACCATCTCCGCCCAAATTGCCGAGCGATTTGTCAGCGTGCCGGAATCGGCCCCGATGAACGCCTTCTTCAAAGACCGCACCGACCTTTGGCTCATCACGATCTTCGGCTCTCTTCTCGCTCCATTCATCGAGGAGATGATCTTCCGTGGCTTCCTGCTGCCGGGTGTAGCGATTGCAATCGACTGGTTCCGGCTCACGCGGACAGATGCAGCCCGAGCCCATTGGGAGAGCACGGGCACGGTGACTCAACAGGCGGTTATCTTCTCTGGCATTGCTACCAGCGGCTGCTTCGCAGCGGTGCATGCTGCCCAGTTGGCAAATACCTGGAGTGCGGTCTTTCTGCTCTTCTGTGTAAGTTGCATTCTGACTACCGTCCGCGTACGTCTGAATTCGCTGGCAGCTTCAACGTTGGTACACGCCTGTTACAACGGCACGCTCTTCCTTATAACCTTCATCGCTACCGGTGGCTACCGGCACTTGGACAACCTGCAGCACTAGAGCACGCGCCAGGTTCTACAATCTCCATTGAGATGAACGACCGCGAAGCCCTCCTTAATCTGATCGCCACCCTCTCCTTCCGCCTGGGCGACTTCACGCTCTCCTCCGGCGCTAAGTCGGATTACTACATCGACTGCCGCATTACGACGCTGCACGCCGAGGGTGGCCGTCTGACCGGCCTTGTGCTCTACGATCTGATCCGGCAACACTTCCCTCAGGCTGAAGCCGTCGGCGGTCTGACCATGGGCGCGGACCCTGTCGTCTCCAACACCGCCAGCGCCTCGGCCTGGTACGCCAAGGATCATCCGGGCACACCGCTGCTCAATGGCTTCCTCGTCCGCAAGCAAGCCAAGGGACACGGTGCGGGACGCCAGGTTGAAGGCTTCCTCAAACCCGGAGCCAAGGTTGTTATCGTCGATGATGTCTGCACCACCGGCGGCAGCACCATCACGGCCATTGAAGCTGTAAAGGCAGCAGGGATGGATATCATCGGTATTCTCTGCCTCGTCGATCGCGAGCAGGGTGGCCGAGCCAATATCGAGGCCGCAGCGACGGGGGCACCGTTTATCAGCGCCTTCACCGCGAGCGATGTACGCGCTGCACATATCGCACTCCAAGGTCACGCATAGGGACGAGACTGCCACAAAATCGGGTGCCCCACATACGCGAAGCTTATGTGGGCATTCGCGCTCCGCGCGAACCGACTTTGAGCCAGATGTCATGACAGCCGGGTGCCCCCTCACGGAGTTAGAGTGGGTACAAAAGCCCCCTATCCAGGAGATCCCTTACCCCCCTCATCCCACCCGATTGATAAACTAATAAACGATGATTCCCACTCTCGAATGGACTCCCGAAGGCGTCCGCTTTATCGATCA
>JABFXN010000013.1 GCA_013361705.1 Acidobacteriaceae bacterium | reverse complement strand
CAATACACCTACGCCGGACGCCCGATTCCTCCCAGTAAGTTCGCGTATCGCGTGCTCGCCTCCTACACCAGCACGCTGAGCGGAGGCCTGCAGATTCTGGACGCGCAGCGTGACCTGCGCAACAACGTCTTTGACGCGAACTCGTCCTACACCATCTCAGGCTACTCGGGGAACTCGCCGAGCCCGATCCTGAACTTCCCGGAGCAGGTCGCCGGTTATGCCTATGCCCAGGGCGACGGCTCTCTGGCTGCCATCGACTACGGTGCGGAGAAGAGCGGCGGAGCGGCTGCGACACTCTCCGCCAGGTCAGCGGTGCCGGATGGAATCTAGGTTTCGACCGATCAGACCATGGTCTATTCGGCACAGGAGACGGCCGGCCAACTCCAGGTGGTGATCCGCGGCGCAACCCAGGCCAGCTATGCACTCAACCTGCCGAACGTGAACCGGGTCTTCGCGAACCAGGGCAACACGGTGGTTCTGGCCATGCAACGGAACGGCAACAACATCTATCGCCTGGTGAAGCTGAACAGCAACCAGGCTGTGCCTCCGGGCGCGGTGGATTGCCAGCCCTACCAATTGCCGGTTTACTGCCTGGTACAGGTGACGGGCTCTTTCGATCGTCCGGTCGGCGCCTACTTCTCCAACGACGGCAGCCAGGCTTACATCCTGAACTGCGGGCCGGAGTGCGGCGGCACGACAGCCGGTGTCAGCTTCCTGAGCCTCAGCAACCTGACCATCTACAACATCCCGACGGTCTCGCCCGAGCCCAACTATGTGTCGCAGACGGTGGCTGTGCCGGGAGGTGTGACGGCGGCGCTGACAGATGGTTCGACGCTTTATCTCAGCGGACAACAATTCCTGGCTGACGGGTATTGGTCGGGGAACCTCTCGACGTTGAATCTCTCCACGAAGACGGTGACCGGCAAGTACTCGATCTCTGACGGCTATCACACCAAGATGCTCTTCGGTGATGACAATACGCTCTGGATCGGATCGCAGAGCTGCGCGAACGGCGAGCGGGCCCACCAGGCAGATCTTGGCGTCACGTCCCAGGCAGCGAACTACAACTGCCTGACTCGCTTTGACCGCTCAGCCAGCTCCGTCCAGATTGTGCCGTCCGTGAACCGCAACGCCAACACCACAGTGAAGTATCCCAACCAGGATTACAACCTGTACTACTACGGCGACCTGACCGGCCTTTGCTGGGTGCAAAGTCTCCACAAGATGTACACGGCCTACGGTGGCCAGATCCACGCGTTCAATACCACGGATGGATCGGAGATCAACAACAGCCAGATCACCATTCAGGGAACGGTTCTGGATGTCGCGTTCATGGATGCGCTGACGAACTTCGATAACTAGGGTGAGTTGGAGATTTCTCTAGAAGCGCTGCCTGCGGGCAGCGCTTCTGTTTTTTGGTGTAGAGGCTGGCGGGAGCATTTATGCAAAGCGTGAGTGAGTGGAGATTCGAGCCACGCATGAACCGGTGGAGCATCGAGGTAAAGCGCTGAAGGCGCGCCCTATACCAGCCTGGGGCAACGCCCCAGGTTTCAATGCCCACAAGATGTTAAAGGGCTGAAGGCCCGATCTATAGTTCCCAATACAATGTGAGGTTTATCGCCCTGGGAGAGGAAAGGCAGGTCCTCCATTGTGTTCAGCACTCGCCTTCGCTGCAGAAATATAGATCGGGCCTTCAGCCCTCTATGTCTTTTCCCGTCTGAGACCTGGGGCGTTGCCCCAGGCTGGTATAGGACGCGCCTTCAGCGCTTATCCAACGGCTTATCCTGCGGCGCTTATATTGCCCGGGTGCCCCGCCCTCGCAACGCTAGGGTGGGTTCGGAATACCCAAATTCCAAATAAAACTCAAACCGAATGGTAGGAAACATCGGTAGAGAAGCAGATTTCTCCGCGATGCTCCGAAATGACAAACAAAAGGTGCCGGAACTGTGGACCCAAGGTGCGCTTTATGCGAGTCTGAGCAGCGCTTCTGCTTTTTGCCCCAACCGATTCGCCAGCCACGTCTTCAACTCCGGTGGGAACGGTTCTCCCGCCGTGTAGGCAAAGTGTGGTTTCCCCGCCAGCAGTCTGAGCGAGATGCCCTGCCATGCGGGAGCGTCCGGCTTTGCCGTCAGCAGGTAAGCGTCGGCGCGGTCCAGGACGTACTGAGCGGAGGGCTTGAAGTCGGCTGTCTCCGGCGACAGTACTGCCAGGTAGAGGTCGGGCCGCAGGAAGCGCATCACTGAGTTCGATTCCAGGATGTTGTTGGATGACTTTGCCAGCTCGGCGCGCAGACGGGGCATCGCTTCGGCGAGTTGGCCCTGACGGGTGCGCAGCCAAAGAGAGCGAGCAGCACCGGCCGCGAGATACCGGCTGGTGTCCGTACCCGAGGTCGAGGTCCGTTCTTCGGTCAGGGCGATGGTGTGGTCGGCTGTCTGGCAGTCACATGGCTCGCCATTCGCGGAGCAGACGTTGTGACCGTACTGCGTGATCTTGACCGCGGTCCAGTGGAGAGCAGGGAAGGAGCGTATCAGCTCGCAGACGGCAGAGGTCTTGCCGATGTTGCGGGTGTGTCCGCCGATGACGACCAACATGCCAGGAGTGGGTGACACGACCTAGTCCTTCCGCAGTTTGGCCAGGTCTCGCAGATATTGCTTCAAGGGCTGGGCCGGACGGCCCCAGAAGACCTGGTTGGCTCCGAAGAGCTTCTTATTCGAGAGTACGCCCGCGCCGCCGCCCAGAATGACTCCAGGACCGACGGTGGCCTTTTCGCCGATACCCACCTGTCCCCCGAGGATCGCTCCGTCTTCCACTACGGAGCTTCCGGAGATGCCCGTCTGCGCCGCGATGACCACGTGCTTTCCGATGCGGCAGTTGTGCCCGATGTGCACCAGGTTATCGATCTTTGTGCCCTGGCCGATGCGGGTCTCTTCCAGAGCGCCGCGGTCGATGGTGGAATTTGCGCCTACCTCGACATCGTCTTCCAGGATCAGCGTCCCCTGCTGCGGAAACAGCGTATAGGCTCCGGAAGACGAGCGCGCATAGCCGAAGCCAAAGGAGCCGAGGACGGCGCCGGTTTGAATGACGCAGCGCTCGCCAAGGATCGTGTCCGCAAGAATGGTCACGCGAGGCCCGATCACGCAACCATGGCCAACGCTGACTCGCGCCTCAATCACGGTATAGGGGCCAATGCTTACCCCGTTCCCGATGACGGCCGTCTCATCGATCACGGCAGTGGGATGAATCTCCGTCTGCTGCGCAGCCGAAAGATATTGCGCTGCCAGAGAAAAGGCCAGCCGGGGATCTTTGGTTAGAACGATGCGAGGGTCAGAGATCTCGGCGGCGAGCGTAGGCTTAGTCAGAATTGCTCCGGCAGCCGAGAGCAGAGCAGCCTCCAGCGTCTTTTCATCACTGGCGAAGACAACTGCATCCGGAGTGGCTTTGCTGATGGCGGAGACGCGAGCGATCTCACCCGGGCCCTCATCGGCCGAGGCAAAGGTGGGACAGCCGGAGGCCGTAATCTTCGCTGCTAGCTGCGAAAGGTCAAACATGCGGTGTGCCTCCGTACCTCACTTCGTGCTGGAGCCCTTGTAGAGTCCCTCGGTGGATCCGCGTCGAATCCAGCCTTCGTCCAGAGTGACTTCTTTGATGGTCTGGCGGCGATAGGTAAATGCCACATGGATTCTGCCATCGCTGGTCTGGGTCACGGTTGGATAAGAATACTCCTCACGTCCGGGCGTTTTGGGGCGCTGTTCTTCGATGCCGAATCCAGGCCGTCCTGTCTCCAGGTCGCGTACATAGCTCCATGTTGCGCCGTTATCTTCGCTCAGAGCGATCGACAGCGGTTTCCGCAGGCCTGGTATGGGCTTAGAGCCCGAACGGTCATCGTGGGAGTTATTGAAGACCAGCACCATATGTCCGTTTTGCAAACGGAAGGCCTGGACGGAGGCGTTGTTGTTCGGAAGAGGTGTTGCTTCGGGTTTGCTCCAATGGCAGCCATCGGACGAGGTGCTGCGATAGACCCACTGCGATTTACGATCGCGGAACCAGGCGACGAAGCGATGGGGATCGATCTGAACCACCGTCGGCTGCACCCGGGCAAAGGAATCGGTCACGACGCACTCTTCCCAGTGTGCTCCGCCATCGCGGGTGAGCTTCATCGCGGAGTAGTTGGTTTCGGCGCCCTCGCCGATGCCTTTGCTGGTGACATAGGTCATGGGCAGCAGCCAGGTCCGCGGCGCCAGAACCAGCAGCGGATGGCGGGTGAAGGAGCCTCCCTTGTCGAAGAGTACCGCCGGCGCAGACCAATGCTGGCCGTTATCGTGTGAGACGACTTCGAGCACCTTGGAGTTCGCCTCTCCAGCGCCTGCTCCCTGCGTCGTGTGATAGATGTGCACCATTCCGTCGGCCGACTGGAAGATCACCGGATTCTGGTAGGACTCGCCGTCGTGGTTATCGATCAGCTGCGGCTTGGTCCATGTGTGCGATCCGCGATTCAGCCGCGAGACCACGATGCCGACACCGGAGTTTCCCTCCCACGAGCCGGCAAACCAGACACATAGCAAGTCGCCATTCTTCAGTTGCAGCAGGTTGGCGGCATGTGAGCTCGAAAACCCGATCGGTAGCAAAGCCTGCTCGGTTCCGTTCGCTGCCGGCCGAACAATGCCATCCGAGTTTGCCGCTACTGCTGGATCTACAAGCTGTTTCGTGGGTTCGTTCGCGGTTGTGGTCTGAAGAGCCAGTGCAAGCAGAAGATGGGGGAGCATAAATCAGTAAAGCTTCGCTTCTCCTTCCGGCCGGGTTTTCCAACGGCGGTGGACCCATAGCCACTGGTCAGGATACTCGCGCACATACCGTTCGATCTCCAACGTGAAGCGAGCTGTGTTGGTGATCGCGTCCATCTCGTGGTCGCCGGTGCGTGTCAGCTCAATCTCCGGACCGAAGTGCAGCACATAGCGTTTCTCTGCTTCATGCCACAGCAGAAAGCCCGCAAGCACGGCGGCATTGGTCTTGAGAGCGACGCGCGCCAGTCCTGCGCCGGTGCATGCCTGGGTTCCGAAGTACGGAACGAAGACACCCTGGGGTGGCGTCATGTTGGTGTCCATCAGGATGCCGACGGTCTCGCCCTGATGCATGGCGCGCAGCAGACCGCGGGCGGAGTCGTCTTTGTGAAGGACACGGTTGCCGTGCATGCAGCGGATTCCGTTGACGAACCTGTCGACCAGCGGATTATCCAGACGCCGGATCACCATGGCCATCGGAAAGCCGCGAAGGGAATGGAAGAAGCTTGAGAGTTCCCATGCTCCCAGATGTCCGGTGAGGATCAAGACGCCACGGCCTTTGTCGCGTGCCTTCAGGTAGTTGTCCAGACCCTCGTAGCGAATGAACCGGCTGGCGCGCTCGGCGGTGTATCCCGCCATCTGGCAGAACTCCGCGAGCTGCCATCCGAGGTGCCGGTAGAGTGAGCGCAGGATCCCTTCCCGCTCCTCGGGAGGCATTGCCGGAAAGGCGATCTCCAGGTTGCGGAGCCCAGTCTTCCTAAGCCGGGAGAGCAGATGAAATGCCGCCGCGCCGATAGCGGCGCCAACGATCCGGGCCACAAAGCGGGGCAGGATTCGCAGAATGCCAACAAGAAGCCACAGCGGAATGAATTCAAGCCAGTGGCGAAAGGTCGCGGATTTGTTCGTGCCTGGTGCCAAAACAACAGTCTAGAGTGTTTTTCCTGTTGCTGGGTATCCCAGACGGGGCTCGCAGCGGCGTTTTCATTGCGGAAAACGCCCATAGATGGAAGCCTACTTACACCTACAGGGAAAATACTCTAGCCACTTTGTGGCTCGTGAGACGTGTGAACGGGCAGAAAGATCTCCAGGGTGGTTCCGTGGTTCTCCCAGGCGGTGCTGCTCTCCACGCGGATAGATCCGCCATGGCCTTCTACGAACTGCTTCGCGACAAACAGACCGATGCCGGTGCCGATGGTGCTGCGGGTGGTGAAAAACGCCTCGAAGACGCGCTCGAGGTTCTCCCGCGGAATGCCTACGCCCGTGTCTTGAACGCGCAGCAAAACTCCATCCGAGGGCTCAGAGACGTCCTGCACCGAAACGGTCAGGGTGCCACCCTGTGGCATGGCATAGAGCGAGTTGGTGATGAGGTTTGAGATCACCTGAAGCATCTCGCCCTGGCGCAACACGATCTTCCGGTTTGAATCCAGATGCTTCTCCAGCGCGATGCGGTAGGCCTTGCAGCGTGGCTCATAAACCTTGAGAGCATTCTCGACGAGCTCGGAGATGGAGCTCAGCTTTGCTGAAGAGTGTTCGCGATAGTAGCCCAGAGTTTGCTTGGCGATGTGAGAGACCCGCGCCAGCTCGTTCTCAGCGGTTTCGAGATAGGCCATGCCCTGGGGATCGGTCACCATGGGCCGCATCAGGTAGAGCAGGTTCACTACGGCTTCCAGGGGATTATTGATCTCATGCGCGATGGTGGCGGCCATTCGTCCTGTGGCCGCGATCTTTTCGGCCTGCAACAGCGACTCCTCCATCCGTTTCCGATTGGAGATGTCGCGCATGATCTTCGAGGCGCCCACGATCCTGCCGGTTTCATCTTTGACAGGCGAGACCGTCAGCGAGACCGGAATCCGCTCTCCGCTCTTGGTCAGGCGTGTGGTTTCAAAGTGGTCGATTCGTTCCCCAGCGCGGATCTTGCTCAGGATCAGATTCTCATCGGCGTGTAGTTCCGGTGGAATCAGCTTCAGGATGGATTGCCCGGTCATCTCCTCGGGGGTATAGCCCAGCACGCGGGTTGCCGCATTGTTCCAGCTTGTAATGGTGCCGTTCAGGTCTTTGCTCAGGATCGGATCGTCGGAAGAGGTGACAATCGCTGCAAGTTCGCTCAGGCGTTTCGCGTGTTCCTTCTGCTGATCGACACGCCGGGAAAGCTGTTCGCGTAAACAGATGGCTTCGAGGCAGGAAGTAGTCTGTGACGCAAGCACGCTGACTGCGAGTTCGTCCTCCTCAGAAAAGGCAACGGTTCGACCGCTGATATAGACGAAGGCTCCCGATCCCGCGGATGTAGCGCGAGGCAGTGGAACCGCCAGCAAGCTGCGAAACGCTTTGAGGGAGATCTGTTCCGGTAGAGGGGGCGTGCCAAAGCGAGTGCTGGTGTTATCGATGCGAATGACCCTATCGGGTATGGGAAAGCCGACCGCAAGCGGAGTCACAGTCGCGCCGGCTTCGGCACACCACACTGACCCAGTGTCAGAAGGGCGATAGAGCAGGACCCCGGCCTCCGCGCCACAGAGAGAGCGTCCAATATCAGCCGCGAGGCATAAGGCCTGCGAGCTCTCTGTTGCACGGAAAAGCGCCAGACCTGCTTCCGCGAGCAGGTGCGAGGTATCGCCCCGTGCCTTTGTTAGCGTGATGTGTGCGGCGGCAGACATTCTAGTCAGAAGAGACGTGAGGCCGCCGGAGAGGCGGCCTCATGTCTTGAGATGCACGATCGCTTACTTGGATGCCTTGGCGGTCACGAAGTACTTCGCCACCGTGCTGACGAATGGGTGAGCCGAGGGAGGAGTTGGAGTGTTTCCCTTCAGGATGGTCTCAAAGGGAATTGCCGAGCCGTAGAAGTCGCGGGTGTCGTCCGCATTCTGTTCGAACCATGCACCCTCCAGATCGATGCCGGCAAACAGTCCCTTCGAACGGGAGTAGGTCAACAGTTCGGCGTTGAGCTTCCAGTCCGTTCCGGCCTGCGCGTTGCGGCCCACCGGGCCGGCTGACGCTGCGGCATCGCCACCGATCTTGAATTTGTTCTTCAGCATGTCCTGCATGCCTTTCTGGTTCATCGCAATGATGACCAGGTCGGTCGCTTGACCGCCGATTTGAAAACCGAGGCTGCCGCCAGTCAGCTTCACAAAGACAGGAGCAGACCAGCCATGGCCGGTGCGGCAGGTAGTAACACCCTGGCCGTACTGTCCACCCACGACAAAGGCAGCCTTCTTGTACGAAGGAATCACGGTGACACAGTAAGCGCCGGAAAGAATGCTCTGTGGAATCGACTTGTCCGGAGTTGCCATGATCTCGTTGAGTACACCTTCGGCCGCCTGCAGACGCTCCAGCTCCTTGCCGTTATCGGCTGCGTGAACCAGTGGAGCAAGGGTCAACAGCGTGCCACACAGTGCTGCTGCAAACTTTTTCATGTTGTTCTTCCTTTCGGGCGCAAGCGCCTCGTCCTATTGAAATGGATGGACGGGCAATTAGAGAAGTTGTCCCGAAGGAACAAGTGCGAAGAAAGCCAAGTGTGATCTGGTGAACGAGGTGTGATCGGATCAATGAGTGGAGAGGAAGGAATGGAGAAGTAGAGGGGTAAAAAAATGGGGGCTGCGTTCCCGGTGGGTCCCGTATCCGTCAGCCCCGCTTCTCCCAGGTCTGTGTTGCTGTGATTACTCTGAGTGGTTACGAGAGAGTACGCAACGGTACGGAGGTCTATCGACGTAAGTGCTAAAAAAGTTTACTACTTTGCAAACAGCTTAAAGTTACCGGTTCTTCCTTCCCGAGATTGGGAACAGATGCTGCATCGCGAACATTGTCAATGAGATACGGTTCGCTACCCCTACCTTCCGCATGAGCCGGCCGACGTGTGCTTTGACCGTAGACTCGTCAATGTCGAGGGAGAGCCCAATCTCACGATTGGAGCGTCCGGCAGTGAGTAACTCCAAAACCTGAAGCTCGCGCGGAGTCAAGTCCGGCAGCGCAGGTGTGGTTCGGCTGTGCGCCGGAGTTTGACTGATGAGTTTCGCCAGTACCTTCCGGGGCGCCCAGATGGAGCCTTCACGGACGGCGTCAATGGCCATCTGAAAGTCGCGCTCTGATGCGGAGTAGGTTAGATAACCGCGCGCTCCCGCAGCGATGACTTTTTCGACATACTCCTGATCCGTGCGTTCACCCAGAACGATGGTGAGCAGCGAGGGATGCGTGCGAGCGAGCGATGCCAGCAGAACGAATGGATGTTCCGTCGCCTGAGAGTCGATGATGAGGACAGAGATCTCGTCCTCTCGGAAGCCGCCTGGGATCGCGATGGGGACGACTTCAATCCTCGATGATTCGAAGATTGCCTCGAGGCCGGCAAGGCGCACGAGGTCTGTCGTCATCAGACCCAAACGGAAAGGGTGATTCTTGGACGCTAGTGTCATATTTCCGCAGTGATTTCTACTCAACAAGGGCTGCGGGCACAACACGAGGAATTTCGTGCTTTGCCTGGGAACGACAACAGAGACCAGTGGATGAACTTTAGAGTTTCGGTAGAACGATCCCCTGTTGGTTCTGGTATTTTCCGCCGCGATCGGCATAACTGACCTCGCAGCGTTCATCCGACTGGAAGAAGAGAATCTGGCAAAGGCCCTCGTTGGCGTAGACACGCGCCGGCAGAGGGGTTGTATTTGAGATCTCAAGGGTCACAAAACCCTCCCATTCAGGCTCGAACGGCGTCACGTTGACGATGATGCCGCATCGGGCGTACGTAGACTTTCCAACGCAGATAGTCAGTACGTCACGGGGGATTTTGAAGTACTCAATCGATCGTGCCAGCGCAAAGGAGTTTGGCGGGACAATGACAGATTCCGCCTGTACCGTCACAAACGAGCGCTCATCGAACTGCTTTGGATCGATGATGGCCGAATTGACGTTCGTGAAGATCTTGAATTCATCGGAGACCCTGAGATCGTAGCCATACGACGACAGCCCGTAGGAAATGACGCCTTCCCGTACCTGCTTCTCGCTGAATGGGCGAATCATTCCGTGTTCGATGGCCTGCTGCCGAATCCAGCGGTCGCTCTTGATGGACATGTCTGGGGTGAATCTCCTTGGATAACAAATTCCATGCCCTTTTTAATGGGAGCCGGAAAAGGCAATCTTACGGGACGGGCTGCGCGTTGACAATCTTTTCAACGCTTTCTACCATCAGCACATGCATATGGCGTCTTTTCGAGTCTGTGCAGAATTCCATGGCGGCGAGGCAATCCTTTTGATCAAGCAAGATCTCATTCAGCGGATTGTGGATCGTACCGGCCTTCCACGGACGAAAGCCGAGGCGGCTGTCGACACCATCTTCGATGCCATGAAGCAGACACTGGCTGCCGGAGACAGGATTGAGCTTCGCGGCTTCGGCGTCTTCAATGTGCGCCCGCGCAAGACCGGCATCGGCCGTAATCCCAGGACTGGCGCAGAGGTCAGCATCACTCCAGGAAAAGCAGTACGCTTCAAGCCCGGCAAGGACCTTCAGGTCATTGGCTGAGTTTGGGCATCCCAGGCGTCGCTTCCCGCTGAGCCGTAGGAAGCTCGCGGTTCTATGAGTGCCGGCCTCCTGAACCCGATTGCTGACCCGAATACCGAACCCGTTGTTGAAACACCACCGGTAAGTGCTGCGCGTCGTCCGGCATCCTCGCCCATCTGGGTGCATCTGCTGCTGTTCCTCCTGACCCTGTTCACGACCACCGCGCTCGGCATGCGCTACATGGTCAACTTCAACCAGGGCAAGCCCCCGCTGGCGAGCAGCGAAGATATCGTTCCCCATGTGTGGATCGCAGGCCATCTGAATCTTCTACCGATGGGGCTGCCGTTCTCCCTGACGCTTCTGGCCATTCTTCTGGCGCACGAGTTCGCACACTATGCTGCGTGCCGTTATGTGGGCGTGCGGGCCTCGCTGCCGTACCTGTTGCCGGCTCCGACGCTGAGCGGTACGGTGGGCGCAGTGATCCGCTTGCGCTCGCGCATCCGCTCCCGCCGGGCACTGCTGTTGATTGGAGCTTCGGGCCCGATTGCGGGCTTCCTGGTTGCAATCGTCACCACATGGGTCGGTCTGGCGAACTCCAGGCCGGAGCCTGTGGCTTCTTCGATCGTCCGGTTCAATCCGCCGCTGCTGCTGCAGATCTTTCATCTGCTGGTGCAGGGAGCGAATCACTCGCTGCCGGATATCTATAACATCGTTCCGCACCCGATGGTGGTGGCAAGCTGGATTGGCGTGCTGATCACTGCCGTCAACCTCATCCCGGCCGGACAGCTTGATGGCGGCCATATCCTTTACGCCATCTCTCCGAAGGCACATCACATTGGTACGCAGATCACCATTGGCGTGCTAATGCTGCTGGGAACTGTTTACTGGATCGGTTGGCTGCTGTGGGCGATGCTGTTGATGCTGCCCGCGATGAAGCATACGGATGTCCCGCTCGACGATGAGATGGAGCCGTGGCAGGTTGGCGTGATTGCTGTCTGCGGTGTGATCTTCCTGCTCTGTTTCTCGCTGCAGCCCTTCGCCGACGCAAGCCTGGTGGCGGAGTTCTCACGCATTACGTGGGGACGGTAGGGCGTTTGAGATAAGCGCTGAAGGCGCGTTCTATATCAGCCTGGGGCAACGCCCCAGGTCCCAGCCCCCAAAAGCAGAAGAAGGGCTGAAGGCCCGATCTATAGTTCTAAATACAAGCGAACCCATCACCGCCGTAGGCCCATGTTCGTGCTAGCTGAAGAATTCTGGCTAGGGCGTACCGATAAATTCGCTCAGCTGCAGAGTTATAGGGCGGGCCTTCAGCCCATTGGTGTTCAATGTGCATGAAACCTGGGGCGTTGCCCCAGGCTGGTATAGAGCGCGCCTTCAGCGCTCTATTGCCGTGCCATGTTGAACAAGTATGGCTAAGCCTAACTCGTCGCTAGAGCTAGCGTTTGCTTACATCAAATGAACCGCATCGACATCGGCGATCAACGCAGCGCGCGGGATCTGTTGTTCGGCTGCGTGTGCCAGCATGGCGCGCAGTGCCTCTGACAACGCCGCACGGCTCTCTGACTTCAGCACAAAGTGGAAGCGATAGATCCTCTTGATCCGTGAGAGCGGCGCTGTTGCCGGGCCAATAATGCGTACCTTCGGCAGAGACATCTTTTCCAGGAAGTTGCCGAGCGTTGCTGCCCATCCCGCGGCCTGCTCCAGATGGTCTGACTGAATGACCAGGTTTGCGAGCGCCGTAAATGGTGGATAGTGCATCCATCGCCGGTATTGCAGCTCTTTCTGCACGAAGGCGTGGTAGTCATGCTGCTGCGCGAACTTCATGGCGTAGTGCTCGGGATGATAGCTCTGCACCACGACGCGTCCTGGTTTGTCGCCGCGTCCGGCGCGGCCGCTGACCTGGGTGAGTAGCTGAAAGACGCGCTCGGCGGCGCGGAAATCCGGCAGTCCGAGAGCAAAGTCGGCGCCGACAACCCCGACCAGCGTGACACCGTGGATGTCATGTCCCTTAGCGATCATCTGCGTGCCTACCAGAAGATTGATCTCGCCGGAGTGCAGCCGGGTGAGCAGGCGTTCCATATCCGCGCGGCCGCGTACGGTGTCGCGGTCCATGCGGCCGATGCGCGCGTTGGGAAAGATCTCAGCTAGCCGCTCCTCGCCCTGCTGCGAGCCCGCTCCGAGATAGTAGAGATGTTCTGACTGGCAGTGTGGGCAGTGTTGCGGGACGGTGCGGCGGAAGCCGCAGTAGTGGCATTCCAGGCGCTGCCCGGCGCGTGCGTGATCGTCCATCTCATCGGCACGGCCATGCTTGTGGTAGGTCATGGCGATGGCGCAGTTCTGGCACTCGATCTTTTCGCCGCAGGAGCGGCACATCACCACGAAACTGTAGCCGCGGCGGTTGAGCAGGATGATGGCCTGCTCGCCGCGGTCGAGTGTGGCACGGGTCTCTTCGATCAGCGTCCGCGAGAAGATCTGGTCAGCGCCGGTCTGCTGGAACTCGGCGCGCATGTCGATGAGCTCGACCTCGGGCAGGGGACGGTTAGAGACGCGGTCGGGCATTTCGACGCGCGCATACTTGCCGCGCTGCGCGTTGTGCCAGCTCTCGAGCGATGGCGTGGCGGAGCCGAGAGCGATAGCGGCGCCGTTCAATCTGGCGCGAACGATAGCTGTGTCGCGGGCGTGGTAACGCGGTGTCTCCTCCTGTTTGTAGCTGCCATCATGCTCTTCGTCCACGAGGATGAGCCCGAGGTTCGATGCCGGAGCAAAGATGGCTGACCGTGTGCCGACGACGATAGGCGCTTCGCCGCGGCGAATGCGGTGCCATTGTTCTGCGCGCTCATCGGGGGAGAGCTGCGAGTGCAGCAGGGCTACCTGCGATCCGAAGGCTGCATAGAGTTGCGCGGCCATGGCTGGGGTGAGACCGATCTCCGGCACCAGAAGAATGGCCGCCTTGCCGCGGTCGAGCGCGGCCTGCATGGCGGCGAAGTAGACGGCGGTCTTACCGCTGCCGGTTACGCCGTAGAGCAGGATAGGCTTGAACTCCTCCGCCGGAGCGTCCAGCGCGGCGATGATGGCATCGGCGGCAACTTGCTGTTGCGGGTTCAACGTGTGTTCGTGGGCATGTTTCTTGCCAGGTGCATGGACTGCGCCGAGATGGAAGTTCTCTGGGACCTCTTCGATGGTGACCAGGCCGCGGCGGACCAGCGTGCCGAGCGTTGTCTGCGGCACCGGAAGCCCGCGCAGGTCGACGAGCTTCATCCTTCCGTTGACGGCTGCCAGCTCTGACAGCAAACGCATCTGGTTGGCGTTCAGCTTGGGAAGCCGGGCGTCGGGGACAAGGACGGCGACGCGCTCCATGCGGCGGGCGTCCCGCTGTTCGGCGAGGGTCTCGCGGACCAGCCACTTCTTGCGCACCATGCCTTCCAGCAGCGCTTTGTTGGCGCCAGTGCTCGAGCGGATGCGGCCCGGCCGATGGGCATCGCCGGCTTCCAGCAGGTTCAGGACGGCGTATTCGCGGTTCTGATCTTCGGGCGAGAGCTTGCTGCGGCGGGAGGAGCCGAGCTCGGCTCCCTGGTAGAGGATGGCGCGCCCGGTCTCGCTGATGCGATAGGTAATGTCGCGGCGGACCTCCGCCATCAGGGGCAGCATGCCACGCAGCACCTCGCCCAGAGGAGCGAGGTAGTAGCTGCTGATCCAGGCGGCCAGCTCCATCTGTTCGGGAGAGAGAACAGCCTCTGCATCCAGCACCTGCTGGATCGGTTTGGTCTCGACCTCTGGAGGCGGTGGTGTGTCATGGACTTTGACGACGATACCCATCAGCTTCTGTCCGGAGAAGGGAACCAGAACGCGGGCTCCGACAGCCGGAACGACGCCATTTACCGCGTAGGTAAACGGGCGGTCCAGGGGGACGGGCAGAGCGATGTCGGCGAAACGGGACACTGGTTCTAGGGTACGAGGATTGGGTGCGGATATGTGGGTGGGATGGCGCTCGCTTTTGTTTGTCATTTCGTAGTGACCGAAGGGAGCGGAGAAATCTGCTTTTGTTTGTCTGGGGAAGAAGGATTGGTAGAGAAGCAGATTTCTCCGCTGCGCTACGAAATGACAAACAAAAATACTTATCGAGCTTCGCTCGATATACCCATGTCCCCGAGGGACATGGGGCACCCGGTGTATGGGTTTTATCTACCGGTCGCGGTCGACGACGTAGGTCGGCACCCACAGCAGGGCGCGCTTGGCATCGGTGTCGGGCAGGTCGGCGATGGAGAGTCGTGCCGCTTCGGCGTAGGCGCGGGCGGTGTCGTGCGCGTACTCGAGCGAGCCGTGCCGCCCGAGGATCTCCAGAATCTGCGAGTGCGTCACACGCTGGAAGCTGCGGTCGGCCAGTACCGTGCGAATGGCCTCGCGGTCGGCTCCCGTGCCACGCTCCAGGGCGTGGATCACCGCCAGGGTCGCCTTGCCTTCGCGAAGGTCGCTGGCTACCGGTTTGCCCAGGGTAGACTCGGTCGCGGTGAGGTCCAGTACGTCGTCGATGATCTGGAAGGCCAGGCCCAGGTTTCGGCCGTATTCGCCAAGCTGGGCTTCAATCGCATCCGAGGCTCCGGCGAGAGTCGCGCCGAGCTGCATGGAAACCTTGAAGAGGCAGGCGGTCTTGCGGAAGATCAGGTCGAAGTACTCTTCCTCGTTGATCAGGTGGCCGAGCTTCTGCATCTGCAGCAGCTCGCCTTCGACCATCTGCTGGGTCAGCGAGATCAGCAGGTCGAGGATGTGGAAGTTCTGCTCTTGCAGCGCGGCGTTGAAGGCCTGCATATAGAGCCAGTCGCCGGCCAGCACGCACTTGGAGTTGCCCCAGGTGGTGTTGGAACTGGGGCGGCCGCGGCGGGTATCCGCCTCGTCGATGATGTCGTCGTGTACCAGGGTGGCGGTGTGCAGCATCTCGACCACTGATCCCAGCCGGATGCGCGATTCGCCCTCGAAACCGAGCGCTTTGGCGCTGAGCAGCAACAGCAGCGGGCGGATACGCTTCCCCCCGCCGGCGATGAGATAGCGTCCGATCTCGGTGATAACTTCCACCTGGGACTGCGACTGTGAGACGAACTCCTGCTCGATGGCGGCAAGATCGTCACGCAGCAGGTCGAAGACCTCTTTCGCCGTCGCTATCTGCAAATCACTCACTCTTTTGAATGTACCAGTTACTTGGACGAAGGTGATGGCGTTAGAGCGCGGCGTTGCCTCAGCCGGACGATTACCGCGCTGAGACAGAGCAACAGCAGCAGGTCCAGCGTAAGCCCCGTCCAGATCCAGCCTCCCGGCCCGACGGAGCCGGGATCGAAGTAATAGTGAAAGGGCCAGCCGTGAGGGGTAAGGCAGCCCGGACAGGGTGGGCGAAGGTGCCGCGTAGCTCCGTCGATGAACTCGGCGAGAACGCCAAGAACCACGGCAGTCTGAATGTATTGGACGACTACCGCGGTTCTGGTCATGGGTTGGAGTTTTTTCCTTATGGCGTAGTGCAGGGCTCCCGCGTCCTATGGGAGTCTTCCGCAATGAAACGCCTTTGTACACTCTTCCGGCATACCCAGCAACGGGAAAAACGCTCTAGTTCGAACGATAGTTGGTGAACTGCAGATCGATGCCGAGGTCTTTCCCGCGCAGCAGAGCGATGACCTCCTGCAGCACGTCGCGATCCTTGGAGGCGATGCGGACCGTATCGCCCTGAATGGAGGCCTGGGCCTTCTTCTTGGAGTCCTTGATCAGAGCGACGATCTGCTTGGCCTTCTCGGAGGGGATGCCCTGCTGCAGCTTGATCTTCTGCCGCGCCGATCCGTGCGAACCCTGCTCAATCTTTTCGAAGTCAAGATTCTTAAGCGAGATGCCGCGCTTGACCAGCTTCTGCTGCAGAATCTCGCTGACCGCCTTCAGCTTGTACTCGTCTGAGGCGGCCGTCTGGATCACGTCCTGACCTTCAAGCGTGATCTCACCCTTGGCGTCCTTCAGATCGAACCGGGCCTGTACTTCTTTCAACGCCTGTTCAATGGCGTTTCGTACTTCCTGGATATCTACTTTGCTGACAACATCAAACGAGTTTTCGCCTGCCATGTTTTTCTCCGTGGTCTAGGGTGTGTCATCAAACTCCTGCCGTCAGCGCCGGGAGCAGATTTTTCTGAGCTCTAGGAGTGAGGAGAGAACTGTAGCTGGCCTACTGGAACGACGAGTGACGAAGAGATCGGGAAAATCTGCCCCGGCCCTTCGGGTTGCGGCGCAAATCGCTCCATACTTCGTTGTCGCCCTCGACTGTGGACCCGCCACAGCCTTCGGCCTCCGCCTCGTCTGGACCAATTTGCGCTCGCAACGTTGGCGACAGGAGTTTGATGACACACCCTAGCTTACGCCAAAGATGCGCCGGAAGTTGGCGGTAGTCGCCTGGGCAAAATCCTGCGGCGTCAGGCCGCGAGCGGCTGCAATGGCCGCGGCGGTATAGGCCGTGTAGGCGGGCTCGTTGCGCTGGCCGCGGTGAGGAATAGGAGCCAAATAGGGAGCGTCGGTCTCCACCAGAATGCGGTCCAGCGGCGTCGAGACGGCCACTGCCATCAGGTCTTTGGACTTCGGGAAGGTCGTGTGTCCGGCGAAGGAGAGGACGAAGTTGTTGGCCAGGCTCCGGTCGGCGTGGGCCTGCGTTCCGCTGAAGCAGTGCATGACACCGGTGATGTCGTGCGGCGTCCAGTGCTCTTCGATCAGGGCGAAGAGATCGTTCCACACATCCAGGCCGGGGAAGTTGGGGGTGCCGTCGTTGGGGCGGCAGTGGATCAGGATCGGCTTACGGGCCGCGACGGCAATCTGCATCTGCCGTACAAAGCATGCTGCCTGAATTTCGGGTGCTGGTGATTCGGCGTGGTAGTAGTCCAGACCGATCTCGCCGACGGCGATGCAGTTGGGGTCCTGAACGAGCTGCTCCAGACGTGCGTAGTCGGCCTCGGCGGCCTCATGCGCATTGCCGGGGTAGATGCCGGCGCTGGCATACACGGCGGGCGTGGAGGCGGTAGCGGGGCGTGCCAGCGCCAGGCCATTGCCCATGTACGCAGGACCTTCGCCGATGCCGATGGTCAGGATGGTGCGGACGCCGGCGGCATAGGAGCGCGCCAGCACGGCGTCCAGATCCTCCGCAAAGCGAGGATTGTCCAGATGACAGTGCGAATCGACGAGATGCATTACTTCAGGCGTGCTCCCAGAGGCAGACTCTCCAGGAAGGTAGCCAGATAGGGATGTCCGTGGTCGCCGATGCTGGCGGCTACGATCATGCCGTTCGACTCCAGACCACGCATCTTGCGGGGCGCGAGGTTGGCGACGATCACGACAGTACGTCCGATGAGCTGCTCGGGCTCGTAGAACTCGGCAATGCCGGAGAGGATCTGCCGCTGCTCGAAGCCGAGGTCAACCTGCAGCTTCAGCAGCTTGTCTGCCTTGGGAATGCGCTCAGCAGCAAGAACCTTGGCGACACGCAGGTCGACCTTGGCGAAGTCGTCGATGGTGATAGTCTCGGCAATCGCAGGAATGCCGTTGGCATTCTCGGCAGGAGCAGCAGCTTCTGCGGGTGCAGTGGCTTCGGCTACCGCTGTAGCATTTTCAGTGGCGACGGGTTTCTGTTCGGTGTCGGTCATCTTCTGAATCAGTTCCTTGGGTGCGCGGGGGAAGATAGGAGCAACCGCACCGAGCTTCGTGCCCGGCTGCAGGCCGCCCCATTCGAGGTTTTTGAGTTCACCGCTGTCGGCGGCCTCAGTCATGTGGCCGAGCCCGAGCTGACCCCAGACCTTGCAGGTCGTGTAAGGGAGGTACGGGTACAGCGCCGCGGTCAGATGGCGGATCGCTTCGGCAGCGCTGTACAGCACCTCCGCAAGCTGTTCCTTCTTCGTTTCGTCAGCCGCAAGCTTCCACGGCGCATTGGCTGTGATGTAGCCGTCGGTGACGGCGATCAGGTTCCAGATCCGCTGCAGGTGCGCACCGAAGTCGTAGTCGATCGGTACGCCTCCCAGGAGAGCTTCGCGGGGATGAGCCGCCGTCGTCTCGGTGTTCGCTACATTCGGGACAATGCCCCCGAAGTACTTCTCGATCATCGCCAGGGTGCGGCTGACCAGGTTGCCGTAGCCGTTGGCGAGGTCAGAGTTGTAGCGCTGCACCAGGGCATCGAAGCTGAAGCTGCCATCCTGGCCGAAGGAAATCTCGCGCATCAGGAAGTAGCGCAGCACGTCGGTACCGAAGAGATCCTGTTCTTCCGTCGTAGCCTCGGGCTTCAGACTGCCGAAGGCGTCCAGAATGGTCTCGGCGCGCACGATGTTGCCGCGCGACTTGCTCATCTTGCTCTCTTCGAAGAGCAGCCATCCATGCGCCTGCACCATCTTCGGCAGCGGAAGACCGGCGGCCAGAAGGAAGGCCGGCCAGTAGATGCAGTGGAAGCGGATGATCTCTTTGCCGACCAGGTGGAGATCGGCGGGCCAGAACTTGTCGTAGGTCTCGCAGTCGTCCTGTCCGAAGCCGAGCGCGGTCATGTAGTTTGCCAGGGCATCCAGCCAGACGTAGATGACGTGCTTCTGCTTGCTCTCGGAGGCGGCGGGCTCGGGAACGGGAATACCCCAGTCGAAGCTGGAGCGGGAGATGGAAAGGTCCTTCAGCGCTCCGGGGATATAGGCCGTGCCGGCGGCGGAGAGTTCGAGCGCCTCAGCCGGTGCAGCGGCGACATTGCCGCGCAGGAAGCTCAGGACTTCGTTCCGGCGGGCTTCCGGCTCGACGGCGAAGCGGCCCGACTCGATGAGGTCAATCAATTGAAGTTGAAAGCCCGAGAGGCGGAAGTAGAAGTTCTCTTCCGTAACGGTCTCCAACGGGCGTCCGCAGTCTGGGCAGGGAGTACCCGGCGGCAGATCGACAAACGCTTCATCGGAGACGCAGTAGCTGCCGGTATAGCTGTCCAGGTAGATGTGTCCGCCCTCGTAGAGGCGGTTGAACAGCGCCTGAACGCCTTTGGCATGGCGTTTCTCGGTGGTACGGATGTAGTCGTTGTAGGTAATGCCCATCCGGTCCCACAGCGCGCGGAAGGTCGCCGAGACCTCGTCGGTAAACTGCTGCGGCGTAATCCCGGCGGCCGCGGCGGAGCGCTGAACCTTCTGGCCGTGCTCGTCGGTGCCGGTGAGGAAGTAGACGTTGTCATTGCCGCGCAGCAGACGCTGACGGCGCGCAATCGTGTCGGCCGCGAGCGTGGTGTAGGCATGGCCGATGTGCGGACGCGCATTGACGTAGTAGATCGGCGTGGTCAGGTAGAAGGTGCCGGGCTTGTGCTGGTCAGACATGGTCAGGCTTAAGGATAAATGGCGTGGAAAAGGACGGAGTCGAGAATGGTGATATGTCCCTTGTAGCCTGGGCGGTACACTTTGAGGCATGAGACCTGAGATCGAGTCGAAGCGCGAGAGGATTGCGGAGATTTGCCGCAAGTACCATGTGCGCCGTTTGGCGGTCTTTGGCTCGGCTGTGCGCTCGGATTTTGACCCGAAGCACAGTGACATTGACTTGTTACTGGAACTTGGATCCACGCTTGAGACACGCGCGGAAGATTATTTCGGATTTACGCGCGAGGTCGAGGAGCTTTTCGGCCGCGATGTCGATATTGTCGAGTCCGGCGCCGTGAAGAATCGGATTGTTCGAGAAGAGATCGATCGGACGAAGGTGCTGTTGTATGCAGCGTGAGGTCCGCGCCCTTCTGATGGACATGGACGAATCGGCGTCAGCCATTCAAGCGTATACGGCGACCCTTACCCGTGAGGAATACGAATCGGCACAGATTGTTCAGGATGCTGTCGAGCATCGCTTCATGATCATTGGTGAAGCCCTGAACCGGGTACTTGACCTTGACCCAGGATTAGAAGGTCGCATCAGCCACACGCGTGAAATTATCGGGCTAATAAACCGCATTGTTCACGCCTACGCCATCATCGAAAGCGATACGCTGTGGACGATTATTCAGCGATACCTCACGCCTCTCCGGCAGGAACTTTCCCTAATTTTCGCTGAACCGGAATAGAGCGTTTTCCCTGTTGCTGGGCATCCCGGCAGCGGCGTACAGCGGCGTTTTCATTGCGGAAAACGCCCATAAATTCGGAAGTCCTACACTACACCCACAGGGAAAATGCTCTAGTTCTGCGTCCTGCCTGCCGCGCCTTCGGTGGCACTGGTAGGCACTTCCATATCCTGTGAGGCGCGGGCGCGGTAGAGGTGCTCACGCATCGCATCGCGTGCTCCCTCGGGCTTG
>JABFXN010000266.1 GCA_013361705.1 Acidobacteriaceae bacterium | reverse complement strand
TACACGGCGCCTTCGCTAGCTGCCCGCTTGAGAGTCAGGAGGCAGTCTAGATTGCAGGTTTCGTGACGATGCGAAGTTCTGTCATGAAATATGGAGCTAACTCGCGTTGACTCCTAACCTGCCTGATGCGTATTTTTGGTTCGGCTGGACTATATCGACGACCGCTTCTGCGGAGTCGTAAGGGATGATCGTGAAAGAACCATTCATTGGCGACGCATCCTCGAATTGTCTGCGTGAGGCGACGTACGGTCTCAGTTGCAGCCGTCGTGACTTTCTTCGCTCTGCTGCAGGCATGGTTCTTGGTGGGGCAAGTCCATTTCTCTATGCAGGACCCGCGAGGACGAGAAAGGTGATCGTTGTCACCTTCGGCGGGGGAGCCCGCGATCAGGAGACGTTTGCGCCCGCGGGGCAAGAGAACATTCCTTATATGCTTAAGGAACTGATTCCCCAAGCAAGTTTCTTTACCCAAGTGGTGAACCGCGGAATTCTTGGGCACTACGTTGCGACCGCAAGCCTTGCCACAGGTGTCTATGAGACGTTAAATAACTTCTCGTCCATGCCGCCACAGCATCCAACGGTCTTTGAGTATTTTCGAAAAGACCTCAAGCGTCCGCCTACGGATGCATGGGTTGTCGCGCCCAGCAATGGGTTTAGCCGTATCGGTGAAAGCGAGTCCCGGCGATATGGACCTGGCTGGGGTGCACAGGTGATCCTCCCGAAACATCTGCTGTTAGCAGCAATGTCAGGAGGAACAATCGATTATGAACATCTGCTCCGAGATAACTATGAAACTCCACTGTTTGCGCCACAACTCGAAGGTGGTGAATTTGCGTTCCAGCAGATGGAGACCATATTGAAGCTGTCGGTCGGCGACTTCAGATCCCATGCGAAGACTTTATCGAGCCCCGACGAGCTTTCTGTCTATGTTGTGCAACAACTGATGCAACAGCAGGCGCCGAGCCTGATTTGGGTTACGATGCACGACATCGATGTCGCACACACAGGTGCATATTCGCTTTATGTGGAAAGTGTTCGAAGGACAGATCGGCTCTGCGCTGAATTGTGGAAGATTGTACAGAGTAATCCTGAATATGCAGGCAACACCACGATGATGATTCTTCCCGACTTTGGACGAGACTCCGATGAGGAAGCGGGTGGAAATGGCTTTCAACACCACCGCACCGGCGACCCATCGTCACGAACTACGTGGATGATGGCATTGGGGGCAGGGGTCCGCGAAGGCATGATCTACGATCATCCGGTTCAATCGACGGATCTGGTGCCAACGCTTGGATCGATCATGGGATTCCAGGCATCGATCGCGCAGGGGCGGCCAATTCAAGAACTGTTCTAACACGATGCTTCCTCGCGATCTCAAACCCGAACAGTTCAGGACCTATCCACCGGAGGCACGAAAGCTTGCAGTAAATAACCTGCGGACATTGCAACAGTTGCCACTGAGTTTCCTCCCCAATCTGCTTTCTGAGGTCATTGAACTTGACTATAAGTTTCCTGTGGAGCGCCAGCGGATCAGCAAAGAGATTGCGGTGCTTGGATCGCTTGCACCGGCGCAGATGCAGGAGTGGTTTGGTTCGTTTCGGGATCTATCGCTCTCAATAAAACTGGAACACTTCGATTGGTTGGATCAGCCAGCTCAATTTGTTGAGCAGCTTTCTGCCCATCTGTGGTCGACGCATCAGTTGGATGCATTCCGTAAAGCGGCGAAGGAATATGGTAATCGATTACAAGCTGCAATAGCCCCTGATCGGCCAGTGATTGCAAGGCTTGGTATAGCGATCATAGGGCAAGGACTTGATGGCTACGATGGTCGGTTGTTTCGCGATCTGCGTGAACACGGAACATTCTTCAGCCATATCAACCCTGAAAAAGGCATACAGCAACTCATGAAGGCGGTTGCCGCACGGGCTCAGGCTTATCCGCTTCCATATGCGCACTGGTATGTGGAAGGAGGACAAGTTGTCGAGCATGGTCCAATGCTTACGCACGTGTCTTATCAGGCATTGGAGCTAAAACGCCTTGCGCTGCTCAATAAAATGAATGCGGAAATCAAGCGTCCGGGAATGGGACCCGTGGAATTACGGACAATCCTGGCGGCTCTGCAACCAGCCGACGTCGGATTCGACAGTCAAGAAGACGTGGTGTTGAATCACTTTCAACTGAAGCTGCTTACGGAAGGCTCCGGCACGCAGGTCTTCAGTACGACCTTTGTACAGTGGACTGCGCGTGAGGCACTACGCCGTGCTCAGCCCCTGACGCTGCTTGTACGATTCGGGCCCCGACAACGGCAGCGCCCAATGAACGAATTACTGTCTAACATCGATAGCCATTCGGAACCAGACCTGGTGGGATCGTTAGTCGATGCGGACATGGGAGCTTACTACAACTGGATCAATCAACAGCGGCTGCCCGGAGCCGAGAATTCCTCATTCATTGCTTGGTTTGAAGGGAGTTCTCGAGCAGTTGCACTAGGCCCTCCATTCGCGAGGGGAGCAACTTCGAGCGCCATGGCTACTCTCGAAGAGCTCGCCTCCTGGGCGGTCGGATAGAGTAGACCCCGTCGACGCGGGGAATCGGGTATGCCTCCTCACAAAAGCCCGGCGTTTGCCATGGAGAATGTTGCAGCGTCCACACGGAAAATCTTTCCGGATTTCCAGCTTGCCTAAACTTAGCAATAAGCTGCAGGGTCTATGAGGATTCTTCTTGTAGAAGATGCTGCTCAGTGGCAAGGCATTGAGACCGATGGAGAGATTGGCGCAGATAGCACCCGGCAACTTTTGGCCAACAGGGGAACCGGGGCGCGGGACGCGCCCCGGATTCTCTATGCGATGTCTTTGGCAGAAGAGAGAGCGCTGTAGCTATCGATCTGGCTCAGGGTGAAGGCATGCATGTCCGCCTTCGAGTCCCAGCTTCTGTACCAGCGCACCAGGTACTCCAGCGCGGCATCGAGCCGTAGCACAGGAGCCCAGTCAAGATCGGCGCGGGCGCGGCTGGCATCCAGCTTCAGGTAGTGGGCCTCGTGGGGCGATGGCGCGTCGTCAACAACCCATGAGGCGCCGTCTCCCCAGAACGCCGCCATATGTTCCGCAATCCACGCCACGGGGCGCGCATCATCTTCGATGGGACCGAAGTTGTAGGCGGTGGCGTACCTGGGATCATGTGTGAGCAGTCGTTCGGCGAGCTGAATATATCCGCGAAGCGGTTCGAGCACATGCTGCCATGGGCGGATTGCATGCGGCCGCCTGATCAGTACGGGCTTTCGCGACAGAAACCCGCGGACAAGGTCGGGAAGAAGGCGGTCGTTTGACCAGTCGCCACCGCCGATCACGTTTCCGGCTCGCCCCGTTGCAACTGCCACCTGATGAGTTTTGCCAAGCTGAGCAACAGGGAAGTACGACTGCCGGTATGCCGCGCTTACGATCTCGGCACAAGCCTTGCTGCTGGAATAGGGGTCGTACCCTCCCAGCGGATCTGTCTCCCGATAGGGCCAGATCCATTCTTTGTTTTCGTAGCACTTGTCTGTGGTGACGGAGACGACGGCACGGACGCTCGGAGTCCGCCGAATGCTGTCAAGAACCTTCGCCGTGCCGATGACGTTGGTCTCATAGGTGCCGATCGGGTCTTCATAGGAATGAAGAACCAACGGCTGCGCCGCAAGATGGAAGACGACCTCCGGAGCGAACTCCCGCATGGCGGCCTCGAGCTTGGCCGCGTCGCGAATATCCCCGCGAATGTCTTCGATCACCGAGCCAACCCGAGCAGCGGTGAAGAGATTCGGCTCGGTGCTGGGATCGAGTGCATAGCCGCGCACCGTGGCGCCAAGCTTAGCCAGCCACAGCGCCAGCCATCCGCCTTTGAAGCCCGTGTGCCCTGTGAGAAAGACCTTGCGACCTTGCCAGGAGAATGTCTGTGTCACCAGACCCTCCATGGGGCATTGCCTGAGTTCCAGAGCTCTTCCAGGTACTGCTTGTCGCGGAGCGTGTCCATGGGCTGCCAGAAGCCGTGGTGAGCGAAGGCATGGACCTCGCCGCGTGCGACCAATGCCTCAATCGGCTCACGCTCGAACATCTGCCGTTCATCGGTGATAGCGTCGAGTACCTTTGGTGAAAGGACGAAGAATCCACCGTTAACCCAGCCGCCCTCTTCAGGAGGCTTTTCGTGAAATGAGTGAATCTGAGTTCCGGTAAGTCCCAGACCTCCGAAGCGAGCAATGGGCTGCACGCTGGTCAGCGTGGCACTCTTTCCGTGTGAGCGATGAAAATTAATCAGCGCTGTGATGTCCACATCGGCAACGCCATCGCCATAGGTCATGCAGAAGGTTTCTTCGTCTTTGATGTACGGTGCAACCCGCTTCAGCCGTCCGCCGGTCCCGGTCGTGTCGCCGGTATCGACAAGCGTTACACGCCATGGTTCGGCTACCGAGTCATGCACCGTCATCTTGTTTTCCTTCATATCGAAGGTGACGTCGGAGGTGTGCAGGAAGTAGTTGGCAAAATACTCCTTGATCACATAGCCCTTGTAGCCGCAGCAGATGATGAAATCTTTAATGCCATGCGCCGAGTAGATTTTCAGGATGTGCCAGAGAATGGGGAGGCCGCCAATTTCGACCATCGGTTTAGGGCGGACGGAAGTTTCTTCGCTGATACGGGTGCCAAGACCACCGGCAAGAATGACAGCTTTCATTTCAATCCTTTAGAAACCAAAATGTAACCAATGATACGGGGTGGGTTGTCGTCATCAGGAAGCGATGAAAGTGTTCATCGCCATCTTGGAGATCGAATCGTCTTTCGACTCACAAAATTGCTGTGTATTCTAATTTTACAGATGACTGATAAAGCCGCAGCGATCCGCCAGCAAATCCTCGAGTTGACTGCACAGTTTCACGCAGAGGCTTTTCCTGCCAAAAATTTTACGCCAGGCACATCGGCCGTACCCGTCTCCGGCAAGGTGATCGGACCGGAGGATATCTGCTCCGTCGTCGACTCCGCGTTGGACGGATGGTTTACGACAGGGCGCTTTGCGAAGGACTTCGAGCGCAAGCTCGCTCGCTTTGTCGGCGTCCGCTCTGCCTCGCTGGTTAACTCAGGGTCGTCCGCCAATCTTGTTGCGCTCAGCGCGCTGACATCGCCCAAGCTGGGGGATCGTCAGTTGAAGCCCGGCGATGAAGTGATCACCGTGGCCGCGGGATTCCCCACGACCGTGAACCCGATCCTGCAGAACCGGCTCGTACCGGTCTTCCTTGATGTCACTCTGCCTACCTATGAGATCGACGTCACGCGACTGGAGGAGGCGTACAGCCCGAAGACCAAGGCCGTCATGATCGCGCACACACTGGGCAACGTCTTCGATCTCGATGCGGTCACGGCGTTCTGCAAAAAGTACAACCTCTGGCTTGTCGAGGACTGCTGCGACGCGCTTGGTTCGACATACAAGGGCCGGAAGGTAGGCACCTTTGGGGATATCTCCACCGTCAGCTTTTATCCTGCTCACCACATCACCATGGGAGAGGGCGGAGCCGTGATGACGGACAAGCCCGCGCTGCAGGTCCTGATCGATTCATTCCGCGACTGGGGCCGCGACTGCTGGTGCGAGCCGGGCGTCGACAACACCTGCGGGAAGCGTTTTGATTGGCAGCTCGGCACACTGCCTTGCGGATACGATCACAAGTACACCTACTCGCACGTGGGCTACAACCTGAAGGCCACCGACATGCAGGCTGCCCTCGGCGTCTCGCAGATCGAAAAGCTGCCTCAGTTCATCGAAAAGCGGAAAGAGAACTTCGCTTATTTGAAGAACGCACTAAAGCCGCTCGAAGAGTTCCTGCTGCTTCCGGTGGCGACCGAGGACTCCGATCCCAGCTGGTTCGGCTTCCCCATCGGCGTCAAGACCAGTGCGCCATTTACGCGCGACCAACTGACCCGCGCGCTTGAAGCACAGAAGATCGGCACGCGCCTTCTGTTCGCGGGAAACCTGCTTCGCCAGCCCGCTTATGAAGGTTACGAGTATCGCGTCATTGGCGACCTCGCCAATACCGACTTCGTGATGAATCAGGTCTTCTGGATCGGTGTCTATCCAGGGCTGACCACC
>JABFXN010000058.1 GCA_013361705.1 Acidobacteriaceae bacterium | reverse complement strand
GATACGTTCATTGGCGCGGCCGCGGAAGGCATTGCGGGACATCACCCCGTAGCCGTAGCCCGTGTCGTAGTGGACCGTCGACAGCGGAGCGTACACCTGGAGGCAGGGCGAAGTGCTGCAGGTCGTACCCGCCTGGATCGGCGTCGTACCAGCCGCCACGGTGCGATTGAAAGTCGGGGTGCCGCCATTCGGCGAGGCCGTACCTGTCGCTGTTCCGAACGCCAAACCCGAACCGAAACGGAAGAGCGAGGAGAGTGAGAGACCGTACTTCCACTTGTACTCACCGTTCAGGGTGAGCGAGTGACGCTGATCGTCAGTACCGTTCGCCCACTCATCCTTGATGCCCGAAGCAAAGGGCTTGTTGGGATAGTAGAAGGGACCTTCGGTTGAGTTCTTGGTGCGCGCCCAGGTATAGGCCAACGCTCCAGTAAAACCAGCCATCGTGGAGTGTTTGATGCCCATCTGCAAGCCGTCATAGATAGAACCTGCTCCGCCCGGCGTGAAGAACTGCGAGACCGAGGTGAAGGACTGGTTGCAGACCTGGCGAGTGCTGCTGCTGAAGGTGGAGATGGTATCCAAAGCTACGGAACCGTTGCCGCAGACGCGGGTCGTGCTGGAGGCTAGCGACGTGTTCGGGTTCAGGTTGCGCTGTGCGTTCGTCGGATCGACGAGGAAGTTGCCGTTGAGGCGGATCCAGTCGTCGTACGCGCGGGTATGGACAAAGTCCAGAGTGAGGACTGTCCTCCACGGCAACTCACGCTGCACGCCGAAAGAGAGCTGCAGCGCATACGGCACCTTGGCATCTTTGGCCAGCGGCTGTACTGCCTGCGAGTACGCCGCAGGATTCGCCGCCGGATTGCCGCCCTTGAACGGATCGGAGAAGTTGATGGGGCTTGCGGCCGTACTCGACACCGAAGCCTGGATGGTGGAGACACCGTTGAAGATCTGCTGATCGATGATCTGGTTCGCCGAGATATCAGCGAAGTAGAGACCTGCGCCGCCACGAATATTGGTCTTGCCGTTGCCCATGGGATCCCAGGCAAAGCCGAGGCGCGGAGCGAAGTTGTTGTTGTCGTTGCCCTGCGGTACCAGCAGACCATTGCTGAGCTTCGGCCCACCGGTGAAGGCGCCGAAGTCATTGTCGTAACGGATGCCGAGGTTGACCGTCAGGCGCGGAAGAATCTTCCAGTCGTCCTGGAACCAGAAACCGTAGATCGAGCGAGGCACATCGACGGTGAAGTCGCCGAAGCCTTTGATGAAGGTTGAGGCACCGCCACAAACCGAGTTGATCGCGGTGTAGTTCCAGCTCGACGCGTCCGAGGCGCCGTTGGGGAACATGGCGTTGTACTGCGCGGCCGTGATGGAGGCGCTGCAGGGATTGATGCGTCCGCGCACATTCTGCTGGAAGTAACCGCCGTGACCGGTGTAGATGTACTCGGCGCCAAACTTGACTGAGTGTTTGCCTTTCAGCCAGAAAAGGTCATCGCGGTAGTCCTGGTTGTTCTGGGCGAAGATCTGCGGATAGTTATAGGGCCCGCCGACGGTGATGTTGGAGAAGATGATCTCCATCGACTGGGTGTAGGGCAGGTTCTGCCAACCGAAGTGGTGATAACCGCCATGCAGATCGTTCACCAGGTTGGGAGTGATATTCGAGTTCCAGTCGGCAACGAAGCCATAGCTGGTACGAGTGCCCTGGTAGGCGCGCGAAGGATCGGCGTTGCCGCTTACGCCCAGGTAGTCGCTCTTGTAGGTAAAGCCGTCGCCGCGGACGAAAATGCGGTTGGTCGCATTGATCTGGTAGTCGCCTCGGCCCAGGTACTCGTTCACGCGCAGTGTATTCGGATGCGAGAAGGCCGCGTTGGTGACCAGGTTGGTGGTAGTGGCAGTATCGGGCTTGCGCTCGCCCTCATAGGAGCCGAAGAACCAGAGCTTGTCTTTCTTAATGGGTCCGCCCATGGTGCCGCCGAACTGCTGATCACTGAAGGGCAGCACTTTCTTGGCCACCGGATCAGGTGCATTCAGGGAGTCGTTGCGGAAGTAGCCGAAAAGGCCGCCGTGATAGGAATTCGATCCCGACTTCGACTGAGAGTTGACGTAGACGCCCGCCGAGCGGCCCAGCGTTGCATCGAAGCGGTTCGTGATGATCTGGAACTGTGAGATCGCATCCTGGGAGAAGCGCGGCTGACCAAAGGCAGCGCCGGCAGTATCCTGCGAGACCTGCAGACCGTCCATCGTGATCATGAACTTGCCAGATTCCGACGCGGAGCCGACCGGAACATCCGAGGTGACGGCGTTGATCTTGATGCCTGGGACCAGAGTCGCCAGGGACATGTAGTTGCGGCCGTTGATCGGTACACCCTGAACTTCCTGCGGCGTTACGTTGCCAGCCACAACCGAGGAGGTCGTATCGATGGCGAGCGACTCGGCCTCGACAACGATCGAGGTAGTCGTGGACGCGATGGGAAGTTGCAGATCGAGCGTCACCAGCTGGCCGACAAGCAGCGTGACCGGCTTCTTCACCGGCGTAAAGCCGGAGGAGGAGGCGGTGATCTCGTAGTCAGCGGCGACCAGTGACGGAATCAGGTAGATGCCCTCGGCGTTGGTCGTGGCGTGGAACGCAGCACCGCCGACGCGAACAACCTCGACGGTGGCGCCGGAGATCGCCGCACCTTGAGTGTCGGTGATTTTTCCGGTGAAGCCAGTTTGCTGGGCACGGCCGACTACGGTGACCACGGAGAGTGCAACAAGGAGTAGCAGGGAGCGAAGGAACATCTTCATGCCAAGTGACCTCACAAAAGCAAATTCAGAGAGAGGGGCCTCTACGGCGATATCGATAACGGGAAATCGTCGAGCCGGGCCCTTATGTGTGTTTCTTTATGTGCCTGTACTGCTGGGTGGCGGTGACTCAGGAGGCTGATCCGCCGGACAAGTGCAAAGGAACGAACGGAGATCCATCCCCGGGAACGGCGCATTTTCGATCGTGTGTGAGAGCAGCGTAAAAGCGGATCGGCAGCTTGTCTAATCGAAAGATTTTCAGCCGTGATTGATAAAAGAAGAATTCATCTCTTATTGACAAGTGGGAAATACGAGGCAAAACTAAGACTCAACCGCGACCACAAGCACGACAACCTAAGCAGAAATCTGGACTGGGAGAAGAGGGTTTTGGACTTTCGTATCCGGCAGTTGCAGTGTTTTCTCACCCTGGCCGAAGTGTTGAACTACGGTAAGACCGCGCGTTCGCTCTACATCAGCCAGCCGACGCTGACCTTCCAGATCAAAGGTCTGGAGCACGCACTCGGCGTGAGGCTGTTCGAGCGGACACGGCAGCACGTGCGCCTGACCGAGGCCGGTGCGGCCTTCCGCGAATACGCCAAATCGATCCTGGACACGGTGGATTCCGCCCGTGACTGCCTGCAGTCTCTGGACTCACGCCTGCGTCTGACCATCGCCTGTGGCCCCGTCGGGCAGTTCGTCCTGCTGCCGAACGTGATCCGCATGCTCGCGGACGAATATCCGACCTTTGAGCTCGAGGTCTGTGAGATGACCACCGAGCAGCAAATGGCCGCCCTGTCGGAAGGCAAGGTCGACGCCCTGCTGATGATGCCGGCGCTGCCGATTGAAGGCATCCATTTTGACCCGCTACGACAGGAGAAGATGATGGCTGCGGTCAGCTCAGAGAGCCAGTTGGCGCGGCAGAGCTCGATTAGCGTGCAGGTCTTCCGCTCAACACCAATCATCGCCTCACGGCTGAAAGATTGCCGCTTCCATCAGCCGGCGCTGCATAGCATGCTGGCCCCATTCGGCATCACGCCGAAGTTCACAGAAAGTCCGCAGTCCTGTTCAGTGCAATTCGCCTACGCATCCGCTGGCGAAGGGATTGCTATTACGACCGAAGGTATCCGCACCTGCGTGGTGCCCGGAGTAACGATGCTTCCGATCGAAGAAGAACTTCCGCCGGTAACACTCGGACTCGCATTTCTGGAGAGCAACCTCTCGCCGGCCATGAAGATCTTCCGCAAGGTGGTGCTGATGTCCAGCCGCAGACTGGCTGCCACGGCGCGCACATCACGCCTGGCTCCCGTAGTGGTGAAGGAGTTCGCTTCGCGACGGGAGATGGCTGTTTAGGGTATCGACACATTCGACAAGATCAGGCCCACGTTGCCCCATCTTCGCAGCTTTATCGCGAAGGGTGGGTATCTCGCGAAGCGAGATCGTCTTCTTCATCCCTGTGACAAGAACAAAGTTTGGTAGGAAATTCGAGATCGATGCTTGGGGTAGGAAAGGCGGGCCCATGTCCCCAAGGGACATGGGGCACCCGGTGCATGGTCGGTCCCAAATTCGTCGACAAACCAGGCTGCCAAAAAATTCGGCAGCGATGTAATCCCGTTTTGAAGCCCCTCGTCTCTCACCTACAGGGGGATTTTCGGGGACCTCTGAAGACCTCCTGAGTGGGTGGTGTGTGGCCGTTCGTGGGGGACGAGCGGCCCCCCGCCATACAGCCTCGCGGCATCTTCCCGGTCTCTTCTCTCTTCATCCAACAACTCACTTGTTGTTCGAGCATTTTCCCTGTTGCTGGGTACCCCGGAAAAGGAGCGCAGCGGCGTTTTCATTGCGGAAAACGCCCATAGATGCGGAAGCCCTACCTTAGAGCTACAGAGAATATGCTCTGCCCCACACCGAGATGCGCGTGTAATCGCGCACGCGAAAGCCTGCGTCTCTAATGGACGAATCAGCATTTCACTCAATGCCTAAATGATTTCCGCAAACAGGCGGCCAGACCGTCATGGCGGAGCTATGGGCTGAATAGAGTTGGATTTTGAAACAGTTCATCCGCACGACTCTGTCTTTTCTTTCTCTGGCCATGGTGGCCTCTGTTGGCCGGGCCCAGATTTCGGTTTCGATCCACGACATCATGACCAGCCTTCCCAGCTCACCGTACCTGGGCAAAGAGCGTCTCCACCTCCGGCATTGTGGTCGGCGTCATGAGCACCGGCGGGTTTTATATCTCCGAACCCAGCGGTAGTTGGGACAACCTGGTCTCCACCGCCGAGGGCCTGCCCGTTTTCTATGCTGCCGGGGCAAACCCCACGTGCGCTGTGGTGGGAAACACCGTAACCATTGTTGGAACGGTGACCAATACCACCGCCGTAACCGCGGCCAATACGCCTGGCACGGGTATAACACCCACTTCCTGCATAGTGACGGGAACGAACGGGACCATGACTCAGTCCATATCCGTTAGCAGCGTGCTGACCAGCTTCGGCGATGCGCTGAAGTACACCGGAATGACAACCTCGGCGACCTTCTACGCTGTCTCGCCTACGGGCGGAACGCTGGATGAGTCTACAGAGACCGTAACCTCAAACGGGCAGTTCTGGGCAACGCTCAGTTCCAACACTTCAACCAATAACCATCTCTTCCGCTCCATCGGCATCGCGGGCGATGAGTATGTTCCTTCCGGCGCTCCGAGCACGGTGCCGACATGGGGCGGCAACCCGCAACGCATCCTGATCGACACCACGACCTTCGGCGGAACGGCGGTCGACATCACCGTCGGTCAGTCGATCACCTGCACGACGGGCTCGAGTATCAAAGTGGGCGCAACGGCGGGTATCGGCCTGATCGATTACACGCTCGGCTATGCCCGCCTCTTGATCTTTCCCACAAGCGTTTGCACGGTAAATGGAAGTGTGGCGACCACCACGTCGGCAACTGCTGACTCCACACACTTCCAGGTAGGAACACTGGACCTGAACCGCTTCTACTCGACAACAGGAGCGACGACCGGCTCGGTCGCCATCTCATCGAGCGCCTATACGCGCCGCCTGACCAAAGCGGCGTTGGCCATCGTCAACTCCCTCGGTGTGCCGGACATTTTGAGTGTGCAGGAGGTGCAGGACCAGACGACCCTTGATGACCTCGCCTCCGCCGTCAACACGCTGGGAAGCACCAGCTACAAGGGCTACCTGGTACAGAGCAGCGACAGCAACAGCCTGAATCTCGGCTTCCTGGTAAATACCTCGCGTATCGATGTGGACTCCGTGACCCAGATGGGGGCCAGCGCGACCTACAGCGGCGGGACGCTGTTTGAACGGCCCCCGCTGATGTTGAAGGCCGAGGTACATCGCGTCGGCAAGACGTATCCGGTCACCGTGATCAACGTACATCTGACCAGCCGCGACAACATCGGCGACAGCAGCCTGGGAGCCGATGTGCGCGCCCGCCGTGCAGCGCAGGCTTATTACGTCAGCCAACTGGTACAAACCGAGCAGACCGCCGGCGAGAACGTGCTCGTGAACGGCAACTTCAATGCCACCGAGTTCAACGATGGCTATGTCGACGTGATGGGTATCATCAACGGTTCGCCCGCGGCGGCCACCGCAGTCACGCTGTACCAGGCGACCGCCACCACCGGAGCGCTGACGAGCTTCACCATGGATGTAACGACGCTGCAGCGCTACAACGCCATCACGCGCGGCCAGGCGGAAGCGGTGGAACACATCCTTGCATCGTCAACCGTAACCGCATCCACAACGGCGCAGAACTCACTGGCCAGCTATATGACGAGCGTGGTGCAACCGCACTTTACCGCCGACTTTGCCGCGGTGAACACGAACAGCTCCACCACAGCGGCTGGCCTTACTCCACACGATGGCCAGGTGGTCAGCTTCCTGATTCCCGCTGTTCCTACATCGGCCGCTGTCTCTACCACCTCGCTGAACTTCGGCGATGTCTACGTTGGCGGTTCAAAGTCGCTCTCGGTGACCGTGCAGAACACCTCGGGCTTCACCTCGACAGTGAACGTCACCAGCATCGCCATCAGCGGCACGAACGCACGCGACTACACGCAGACTTCAAACTGCAGCGCGTTGAGCGATCAGCAGACCTGCACCATCACCGTTACCTTTGCACCGACGGCGACCGGCACCCGCACCGGAACGCTGACCATTACAAACGACTCCACCAACGGGCCTTCACTCACAGTTGCCCTCACCGGCAATGGCCTGCCGACTACGGCAACGCTGTCGCCGACCAGCGCCGCTTATGGCAACGTGATTCTGAATACGACCTCCGCCACCCAGACCTTCACCTGGACCAATACCAGCGCCATCGCGCTGAAGGTAAGCGCAGCGACGGTCACGAGCGGATGGACGGTGGTGACGAATAACTGCGGCACAGTCGCCGCGGCCGCAAGCTGCACCATCCTGGTTGCCTTCACTCCAACGACCCTGGGATCGCAGACGGGCACGCTGACCGTGACTTCGAACAGCAGTGTGAACGGAACCCTGACCGCTTCGCTGAGCGGTCGCGGTGTTGCTGATGTGGAGGCGTCTCCTACATCCCTGAACTTCGGCAACGTGGACATGGGTTATAGCTCTGCTGCGCAGACCGTCACCATTACCAACTACACCAACGCGACCATCGCCCTGACCTCCATCACTATCACCGGGGACTATTCGTATATAAGCGCATGCAGCGGAACTCTTGCCGGCCTGGCGAGCTGCACCCTGAGCGTAACCTTCACGCCCGCGGCCACGGGGACGCGAACCGGATCCCTAACAGTGAATACTAACGACACCAAAGTACCGGTCATCACGGTGCCTCTGACAGGCAACGGCGTGGACTTTTCGATCGCATTGAACCCAATCTCCGGCAGCGTGATCGCCGGGCTGTCTCTCAGCACAACGGCTACTCTTACGCCGATCGGCGGTTTCAACAACTCGATCGCTCTCAGCTCCTCCACCACCGCGGGCGGAACGACGGTAAGTTTTGCCAACAGCACATTGACACTCTCGTCCGCGACAACCGATGCCGTGACCATCGCCACTACGTCGCAGTACGCAGTGATCGGCTACACGGGCTACGGGCGGTGGATGTCGATCTTTGGTTTCGCGGGAGGCCTGCTGCTGTGGTGTGTCCGTCGCCGAGTAAAAGGCCTTGCACGCGCCGGGGCTCTCTGCGGTCTTGCCTTGTGCGCACTTCTGCCGCTGGGTGGATGCAGCGGCAAACTGCCGTCCAAGAACAGCGACCCAACCTACCCGGGAACCTACACCGTAACAGTGACGGCCACTGACGGCACCTTGACGAGGTCGGCCGCTTACACCTTGACAGTGACAGCTAAATAGCTGCAAACACAATCTTTGTGAGCAGGCGGGGCGGCCTGACCTACCGGTCGTCCCGCCCTTTTTTGTTAGAATAAACACGTGATGCGCCGCGTCCTTACCGACCGCTGTTGTTGTCTCCTCTAAGCGCCCCCTCATCCGCGCTCGCGCATCGTTCCCTCATCCCAAATCATCTTTTCTGGAAGTACCGGAGTCTATGAGTACCCTTCTACCCACTGACGCTGCATCGTCCGTCGCCGAGCTTCTGACGCCGCGCAAGATGGACCATCTGCGCGCGTTGGAGGCCGAAAGCATCTTCATTCTGCGCGAGGCCGTCGCCGAGTTCGCACGGCCGGTCATGCTGTATTCCATCGGCAAAGACTCGAGCGTCATGCTGCGACTGGCGCAGAAAGCCTTTTACCCTGGCAAGATTCCCTTCCCTCTGCTGCACATCGATACCAGCTACAAGTTTCCGGAGATGATCGCCTTCCGCGACAACTACGTAAAGGAGATCGGCGCCGACCTGATCGTGCACCGCAATGAGAAGGCCATTGCCGATGGAGCGAATCCGCACGACCTGGGAACACAGAACTGCTGCGGCCTGCTGAAGACGCGTGCTCTGCTCGACGGCCTGGAGGCCGGCGGCTTCGATGCAGCCTTCGGTGGAGCGCGTCGCGATGAGGAGAAGAGCCGAGCCAAGGAGCGTGTTTACAGCTTCCGCGATGGCAATGGACAGTGGGACCCAAAGAACCAACGTCCTGAGCTCTGGCAGATCTACAACTCACGCCTGAGAAAAGGCGAGAGCATTCGCGTCTTCCCGCTCTCGAACTGGACGGAGCTCGACATCTGGCTCTATCTCTACGCCGAACAGATTCCCATCGTACCGCTCTACTTTGCTCGCGAACGTGAAGCCGTTATCCGCTCTGGACAGATCACACTGACCTATCCGGAGACACGTCTCCTACCTGGGGAAAAGATTGAGACGGTGATGTGCCGCATGCGCTCGCTGGGCTGCATGCCCTGCACCGGCGCGATCCGCAGCGAGGCCGACACCCTTGAAAAGATCATCGCGGAGCTGATCAGCTTCCGCCGCTCGGAGCGCGAGAACCGCGCCATCGACCACGACGAAGAAGGCTCCATGGAGACCAAGAAGCGGGAGGGTTACTTCTAAAATGGCCACCGCATCCGCACTCAACGATTTCCGCGCATTTCTCGACTCGCATCTCGACCGCGAGCTGCTGCGCTTTACCACCGCCGGATCCGTCGATGACGGTAAGAGCACGCTCATCGGCCGCCTGCTTCACGACACCAAGAGCGTCTACGAAGATCAGCTCGCCTCCGTCGCCAAAAGCCGCGTCAATCGCGCCGGCAACGGGCGTGTTGACCTCTCGCTGCTGACCGACGGCCTGCGTGCCGAGCGCGAACAGGGCATCACCATCGATGTGGCCTACCGTTACTTCGCCACCTCGAAGCGCAAATTCATCATTGCCGACACTCCGGGCCACGAGCAGTACACGCGCAACATGGCCACCGGCGCATCGACGGCCGATGTTGCTATCGTCTTGGTGGACGGCAGCAAGGGAATCCTTCCGCAGTCGCGCCGCCACAGCTTTATCGCATCGCTGCTGGGCATTCCTCACGTTGTCGCCGCTGTGAACAAGATGGATCTTGTTGGCTACGACGAGGCGAAATTCCGCGCCATCGAAGCCGACTTCCGCGCGCTGGCGAAACGGCTTGGCCTGCGCAACATACAAATCATCCCGGTCTCAGCGCTTGAGGGCGACAACGTCGTTACTTCCTCAGCCAACATGCCGTGGTACAGCGGGCCAACGTTGCTGGAGTACCTGGAGACTGTGCCGCTGCACGAGCATGTCGCCGATCAGCCGCTTCGTTTCCCGGTACAGCTCGTCGTTCGGCCCGACCGGACTTTCCGCGGTTTTGCCGGACAGGTAGCCAGCGGCGTTGTCCGCGCCGGTCAGCATGTGGTTGCGCTGCCCAGCGGACGTCGCACCCAGGTGAAGCGCATCGTGACCTGGGATGGCGATCTGAAGGCGGCAGGCCCCGGTGAGAGCGTCACGCTGGAACTGACGGATGAGATCGACCTCAGCCGCGGCGAGATGCTGATCTCGCCCGATGCGCACTCCAACTCCGTTCCTACGGTCAGCACTGCCTTCGGAGCGAAGGTCGTATGGATGCACGAGGAGCCCCTCGAGGCCGGCAAGACCTACCTTCTGAAGCAGACCTCGCGCGTCGTACGTGCCGAGGTGAAGCGCATTGCCTATCGCGTCGACGTTAACTCGCTGGAACACCTGGATGCCACCGAGCTGAAGATGAACGACATCGCGGAGGTAGAGTTCGAGACCAACCTGCCGCTCTTCTTCGATGCCTACCGCGAGAACCGCGTGACCGGTGCGGCGATCCTGATCGATCCACTCTCGAACGCGACTGTCGGCGCGCTGCTGATCGACCGTGCCGTAAGCACCGCGACCCGCAACGATCTGCCTGCGTTGCTGGCTGCCGCCCACATCGACCTCGCCGAGCGCGTGCGGGAGCTACTGGCCGCCGCCGGGCATCGCGCCGTCGTGCTGCATGGCTTCACTCCGGATGAGGTTCCAGTCGCGGTGCGTGCGCTGCAGCTTGCCGGTGTATTGGCGATCGTCGCCGGTGCGGTCGAAGGCGCAACCGTCCTCGACGCGAGCGATGATGCCGGACTAATTGCCGCCCTGGCGGAGATGGGAGTAACTGTATGAGCGTCGCCCTTCCAGTGGACTACGAGTCATTGAATGCAGAGCAGTTGGCGGAACAGATCTTCGCTGAATTTGCCGGTGTGCCCGCCTGCTTTACCTGCAGCTTCCAGACCGAGGACATGGTGGTGCTGGATATCCTGCGCCAGATTCAGCCGGAGATCGCCGTCATCTGCCTGGAGACCGGCTATCACTTTGCCGAGACCTACGCCTACCGCGATCAAATGGTCGCGGCCTGGAACCTGAACCTCATCAACGCGCTTCCGGAGGAGACGCGCGCCGAGCACGAGGCTAAGCGCGGCCTGCTGCACATCGTGAATCCCACCGAGTGCTGCAACCTGCGCAAAGTGGGGCCGCTGATGAAGTCGCTGGAGCCCTACGGTGTGTGGTTCACCGGCCTGCGCCGGGAACAGTCGCCGACCCGCGCCAATCTCAAAAAGGTTGAAGATCATCGAACCCCCAACGGCCACGAGCTGAAAAAGATCTCGCTGCTGGCAGACTGGACCTGGGAGCAGGTCATCTCGTATGCCAAGGCTCACAACATCCCGGAGCTGCCGCTTTACGCCAAGGGGTATACCTCCATCGGATGCGAGCCCTGCACCGCGATCTCCAGCGACCCCAATAACGCCCGCGCCGGGCGCTGGGGCGGAAAGAAGCTGGAGTGCGGAATTCACACCTTCAGCGAGAAACAATAACGTCGCCGCTGCACGTTTTCTTCCGGCTGGGCTAGCATCTCACTACATATGAAAGAGCGCAGAGACATCGTCGCACTTTCGGGCCAGGCAGCCGGGGGAGTCCTGGTTACGCTGGTTCGGGTGCATGGCTCCAGCTATCGCCGCCCCGGAGCCCGTCTGCTGATTCTTCCGGACGGCCGCACCGCAGGTACCATTAGCGGTGGCTGCCTGGAGGCGGAGATCCTGCGCAAGGCTCTCTGGAAAGTGCGGAATGGAGCCGTGATGGAGCGCTTCTCCACCGCCTTCGATGACACTGCTGAGATTCCCTACGGACTGGGCTGCGGCGGTGTTGTCGACCTGCTGCTGGAGCCAGTGGACTCTGAGGCATGTAGAGCGCTTCTAGGGGCAATGGCGGCTGCGCTGCATGGATATCCCTGCGAGGTGGTGACCTGGCTTCCCCGCCCTGGCGAGGCAGGCCTGAAACGGTCAGTCCGCTCGGCACGGGGTGAGGAGCTATTTGCGGAGACCAATTTTTCTGGCAGCGAAAAGATCGATCCCGAACACTGCTTCGAAGAGACGCTGGCCGCGCCGCAGCGGCTGGTCGTACTGGGAGCAGGCGACGATGCCCGTCCCGTAGTGCGCATGGCCAACGAACTTGGCTGGACTGTGATTGTCGCCGATGGCCGGCCACAGCTCGCCAAGTGGGAGCGCTTTCCCGGTGCGGAGGCCGTAGGAGTCGCCGAGACACTCGCCGACGTGAAGGTGACCTCCAACGACGCTGTGATCCTGATGACGCACAGCTATGAACAGGACCGTCGCTGGCTGACTGAGCTGTTGCCGCTCGCGCCGAAGTACCTCGGCCTGCTGGGCGCACGCCACCGCTCGAGTTTGCTTATCGAAGAGTCGGCACAGAGCGCCGGCCTCACCCTGCAGGAGGCCTGCAACCGCGTGCATGCGCCTATCGGTCTCGATCTGGGCGGCGATGGTCCGGAGGCAGTTGCGCTCGCTATTCTCGCCGAGGTGCAGGCGGTATTGCACGAGCGTCCCGCAGGCTTACGCCAGCTCACCGCCGAAAAAGTACGGACCATCATCGACGAAGGGCCCGCCGTTCGTTATGAAGATGTGTTGTGTGCTCTGGATGTGCAGCCATGAAGACAGCAGCGCTGATTCTGGCGGCAGGGGCGTCGACACGACTGGGTCAGCCGAAACAACTCGTGCGCCTCGGCGAGGAGACGCTACTCGGACGGGCGATCCGCCTCGCCAATGAGGCTGGCTGCGAGCCCATCGTTGTCGTTCTGGGAGCCAACCGGGAAGAAATCGAGGCTGTGGTTTCCCTTGGTTCCATACATGTGGTTCATAACGATGAATGGCAGGAGGGAATGGCCTCGTCGATCCGTGCGGGCCTGCGCGACCTCGCCGTCGGAATGACGGAAGGTGTGCTGGTGATGGCCTGCGACCAGCCCCGCGTCACGGTGGAGCATCTACGTGCACTGCTCGGTGTGAATGGCTTGGCTTCCAGCAGATACGCAGGTCGGCGTGGCGTTCCGGCGGTCTTTCCGCGAGATCTGTTTTCGGAGCTGATGAAACTGCAGGGAGATACGGGAGCCAGGGATATCCTGCAGCATGAATCAGTCACGGTGATCGATCTTCCAGGCGGCGAGGTGGATATCGATACGCCGGAAGATCTCGAGAAGCTGAAATAGTTCTCTGCTCTTCCCTTACCAGTGTGGGCACCCAGACGGGGATAAGCAAAGCAGATCCTTCGCTCACGCTCAGGATGACAGCTTTAAGTAGTACTCAGAGCGACAGTAGAAACTCATCCAGCAAATTGCACGCCACTGCCATGCGGTACTTCGCTGTCGAGCGGATATCGTCGATCGGCTTGATCTCCGAGGCTAACGCAGCAGCAGCAAGCGTCCGAAGCTCCGGTGTGATCGCCTTGCCAAGTACCACCGCCTCTGTGGCATGCAAGCGTGCGGGACGATCCACCAGGCTTGCGCCGGCAAGACGAATCTCACGTACCGTCGCGCCATCCATCAATGCGGTTGCCGCAAGCGCGATCTTCGAGATGGCCTGGGCGTTGCGCGTACCTACCTTGCGGACATACTGCCGGTGTTTTGCGAAACGGCACGGCAGGCGGACGGCATAGATCAACTCGCCCGGTAACAGCACGGTTTTCTTGTAGCCAAGATGGAACTCGCCGTACGGCAGCGTCCGGCGGCCATTCGCGCTCACAAGCTCGATGGTTGCATCGTAGACCAGAAGTGCCGGGGGACTATCCGCTGCGGGCGAAGCGTTCGCAATATTGCCGCCGAGCGTTCCGCGGTTCTGATTGGCAATGGACCCGGTCCACGCCGCAGTCTGCACCAACAGGGGAAACTCGCGTGCGATGGTCGCGTTGCGACGGATATCGGTAAACGTCGTTCCAGCACCGAGTGTCAGTATTCCGGAGTGCTCTTCGATAAAGCGCAGTTCTTTGAGGCGGTGGAGCGAGATAAGCTCGTGCGGCCCAAGCCGGCCGACACCGAGCGCCACCATCAGCTCGGTGCCACCGGCGACAGGCGTAAGCCTGGGATTCGCCGCAAGCGCCGAGAGCACAGCATTAAGCGAGCCGGGAGCGGTGAGCGTGTAATCGCGAACGTCAGATCGCATAGCTTACTTGCCTGCCTCCGCCAACTTCGCCGTCTGCTGCACGGCCTCGAAGATACGCATATAACCGGTGCAGCGGCAGAGATTGCCGGAGAGACCTTCCCGGATCTCATCGAGCGTCGGAGCAGGATGCTTCTCCAGCAGATGATGCGTCGCCAGAATCATGCCCGGAGTGCAGATACCGCACTGCGCTCCACCCTTCTCCAGAAAGCACTGCTGGATGGGATGAAGATGTGTCTGCTCGCCAAGACCTTCGATAGTGGTGACGGTGGCTCCCTGTATCTGAAGCGAGGGCACCAGGCAGGAGTTAACCAGCTCACCGTCCACGAGCACAGAACAGGAGCCGCACTCGCCCTCGCCGCAGCCCTCCTTCGTTCCAGTAAGGTGCAGATGTTCGCGCAGCAGGTCGAGCAGGCGCGTCATAGGCGGCGCATCGACGCTGACCTGACTGCCGTTGAGAGTGAAGGTGATGATGCTCATGGGTGCTTCCAATTCTGAAAAGCAGATCCCTCTGCTGCGCTACGATGTTGTGCCACTGAAAACGGGGCCTGCGACGGCAGGCTGGAGTTGGGAGCTGTCAGCGGATATAGATGTCGGGTTCGCCAGCTTGTCGAAGATATCCTCGGGCAACAGCGGGCAATGGTTGAAGCAAACGCCCGTCGCCTCTTCAATGGCATTCAAAATCGCCGGAGCGGGACCATCCATCGGAAGCTCGCCGATGCCCTTCGCTCCAAAGGGACCGTGAATACTGGGGACTTCTTCAAAGAGCACATGGATCGGTGGAAGATCGGCGCTCGTCGGCATGATGTAGTTCGTCATCTGGTTGTTGGCCATCACACCGTCTTTCCAGACGCACTTCTCATAGATGGCGTAGCCGATGCCCTGCGCGACACCTCCCTCGACCTGTCCCTTGGCCAGCACAGGGTTCAGTACTTTGCCAACCTCCTGCAGCGCCCAGAAGTTCTTCACCTCGGCCATGTAGGTGCGTGTGTCTACCTCGACCTCGGCGACATACACCGCCCAGGCATAGGCCGGATACGCATCGCCGCGATACTTATCGTCGTCCCAGAAGATATCGCCGGGCGCCTGATAACGTGCGGTGGCGCGGAGCTCACCGTGCTTCTGCTTGTAGGCAAGCGCGGCGTGGCAGAACTGTTCCGGCGTGTACGTCTCTTCCAGCAACCCACTCGCGCGCATGCAGGTCAGCAGGTTATGCGATGCGTCCTCCACCAGCTTGCCGACGATCATTGCCGTACGCGATGCGACCGTCGGTCCGCTGTTGGGCACGCGATGCGTGTCAGGCTGCGCGATGCGTACGTTCTTGTAGGGGATGTGCAGCGTCTGCGCCGCCACCTGGCAGAGAATCGTATTCGTTCCCTGTCCAAACTCCGTCGACGAGACCAGGATCTCCGGGCTGCCCTCATCATCAATCTCAATCGCCACCAGTGAGTTCAAACGCCGCTCACCGCTCCCCGTGAATCCCGCCCCATGCATGAAGGTGGCGAAGCCGATGCCGCGCTTAATGGGCGACGTTGGATTCGTCTTTGTGAACTCAGCACGTTTGGCGTGGTATCCGCTCTCCTCGAGAGCACGCGTCAGCATGCCGTTAAGGTCGATAGGATCTTTGATCAACTGCCCTGTCGCTGTCGAACCGCCAGGCTGAAGGAAGTTACGGCGGCGAAGCTCTTCAGGTGTAATGCCAACCGTCTTCGCGATCAGATCCATGTGGCGCTCAAGGCCGAAGATCGACTGCGGCGCGCCAAAACCGCGGAAGGCTCCATGCGGAGGACAGTTCGTGGCCACCGCTTTGGCGCGGATGCGCAGATTCGGCCAGTTGTAAGGCCCTGCGGCATGAATAGTACCGCGCGAGAGTACTACCGGTGACAGCGTTACATACGCTCCGCCATCGATCGCAAACTCGATCTCGCCGCCCAGCAGCCTGCCATCCTTTGAGACCGCCGTGCGGTGGCGTGTGCGGGAGGGATGGCGCTTGGTGGTCGCCGCCATATCCTCCAGGCGGTCATAGACCATCTTCACCGGTCTGCCGCTCTTCATCGCCAGCAGCGCAGCGTGGCAGCCGATCACCGATGGATAGTCTTCCTTGCCACCGAAGGCTCCGCCGGTCTCCACCTGAATGACGCGGCACTTCTCTTCGGGCAAAGCAAACGCAAGCTGCAGTGCGTGATGCAGATAATAGGGACACTGCATTGATCCCCATACCGTGACACTCTCTTCGGTGTACTCCGCGATGACACCGTTGTTCTCGATGTAGAGCTGTTCCTGCGCTCCGGTGGAGTACTCACCTTCGATGATGTAGTCGGCTGACGCCCACACATCGTCGACGTTGCCCTTCTCCATCAGATAGGTCTTGAAGACATTGGGCGAGTCGCCGGCCTCGCTGTTCCAGATCACCGGCGCATCGGGAGCTTCTGACTCTTCGATAGTGAAGACCGCCGGCAGCGGTTCGTACTCGATGGTCACCGCATCAACGGCCTTGCGCAGCAGCGCCTTGTCCGGATGCGCCAGCAGCACGATGGGCTCTTCGGGATGATTGACGATCTCTTCCACCAGGCAGGGATGGTCCTTGAGCAGATGAACGATGGTGTTCTCGCCAGGGATGTCCCTCCATGTAACGATCGTGAACTCGTCCCATGGAACGCCTTCGCCGTAGCGGATGGCGGTGATGCGCCCACGTGGAAACTTCGAGCGCACGGTAGCGCCGTGAATCATCTGCGGGAAGTGAAGATCGTCAATGTACTTGGCGCGTCCAAGCACTTTGGCTTCGCCTTCATAGCGAAGTGCAGGTGCGCCGACAATAGGTTCCTTGGGTGCCATGGTGGAAAAAGTATTCGCATAGCATACGTCGCCCCAGACGATTGCGGAAGTGGGGATCTTCTATCCCAACAGCGCGGCGTACGCCCGCTCAGCCTCGTCGCTAAAGGCAACGAAGAGAACGCGATCGAGCAGCGGCGTATGAGCGTGCTGCCGAACAGCGCGCACAGCGATCTCCGTCGCCCGTTCTAACGGAAAACGATAGACCCCGGTTGAGATCGCTGGAAAGGCGATACTCTTAGCGCCATGCTCCCGCGCCAGGTCGAGGCAGCGGTTATAACAACTTGCCAGCAGGTCATCCTCGCCGGTGCCGCCTCCGTTCCATACCGGACCAACCGCGTGGAAGACCCATTTCGCCGGCAGACGGAAGCCAGGTGTCGCTTTGGCGTCGCCGGTTTTGCAGCCGCCCAGCAGACTGCAGGCATGTAACAGCTCGGGACCGGCGGCACGGTGGATCGCGCCGTCGACGCCCCCGCCGCCCAGCAGCGAGGAGTTGGCGGCGTTCACGATGGCGTCGACCGCCAGTTTTGTAATATCTCCGCGGTGGATCTCAAGCGATGCCATACGTCTTCAGATGCTATTCTCGGCCTACCAGGAGCCACTCTGAATGTTGCTGTACCTTCGTTGCGCCGCCGTCTGTCTACTCACCGTTGCCGCCCCTCTAATATCGGCCCAATCGGCCCAATCGGCCCAGCAGGCCCAGAAGCCGTGGCCGATCAAGGCCGTGATTGTCACCACCTTTGAGATCGGCAAGGACGAGGGCGATGTTCCCGGCGAGTTCCAGCTCTGGGTCGAGCGCGAACATCTGACCGAAACGCTCGACTTCCCCGGTGGCATCCATCCCCTCCGCACCAATCCGGAGCACACCGTTCTGGGAATCCTCAGCGGCACGACGCTGGTGAACGCCACCACCTCGCTGATGGCCCTGGGCACGGACTCCCGTTTTGATCTCACCCACGCCTACTGGCTGGTGAATGGCATTGCGGGCGTCGATCCCGCCGATGCCGGCATCGGCTCCGCCGCATGGGCAAACTACGTCGTCAACGACATCTCGCGCTACATCGATCCGCGTGAGATGCCAAGGGATTGGCCCACAGGCTACTTTGCCATCGGTGCTCACGAACCGAACAAGCTGCCGCCGTCCGGCGGCGTAATCCGCGACCGCGTCAATGCCTACAAGCTCAACACCAAACTGACCGCCTGGGCCTATAACCTCACCAAGGACACGCAGCTTCTAGACTCGTCCGAGGTAGCCGAGTTCCGCAAAGGGTTCACCGGCTATCCCAACGCTCAGAAGCCGCCCATGGTAATGATCGGCGACACCTTCGCCTCTGACAGCTACTGGCACGGCAAGCTGATGACCGACTTCGCCAACGACTGGGTGAAGCTCTTTACCGACGGCCAGGGCAACTTTGTGATGACCGAGATGGAAGACTCCGGTTTCACCGAAGCGATGAAGCGCCTGGACCGTATGAAGCGAGTCGACTATCAGCGGTTGATGGTGCTGCGCACTGGATCGAACTTTTCCATGCCTCGCCCCGGTCACACCCCGATCGAGAGCGTGAACTCGCCCTACATCGGCACCCGGCCGGCGGTCGAAAATGCATGGCGCGTGGGCAGCAGGGTTCTGCACGAGCTCACCTCCAAATGGGAGACCTACGCAACTCACATTCCCGGAGAATAAAGCATTTTCCCTGTGGTGTACGTCTAGGGCGTGTCCATCCTATGGGCGTTTTCCGCAATGAAAACGCCGCTGCACGCTCCTTCCGGGATACCCAGCAACAGGGAAAAGCGTTCTAAGCTTGAGAATGTGAGTCTTACGCATCCCTTCCCCGCAGACTGGCGGGCCCAGGTACTCACCGGGTCCCCGCTCATCGCTCCCGCACGGCAGTTCACCTATCCCCGCGCTGTTCCGGGCGAAGAAGACGCACTTGCGCGCGGCGCGATGTATGTTCTGGTGAAGCCCTCATCCGGCGGTGAATTCCTGGCAACCTGCGCCCGGGGGTTTGCCGATCCTGCATTACCCTCCGGCATCTGGAGCTGCCCCCGGCCGCAGGAGATCTGCCTGGTCGCCGGTGGCTATGCCTGCATTGTGGACACTCTGGCCCCGGAACAGGCGGCTCTGGTACCGCAGCGGCCCGTCACCGAGGTGGTGCCCGCTGTTGAGGCAGGCCTGCTGCTCTTCGCCGGCTTCCACACCGTCATTGCGTGGGGAGCGAATGGCCTGGCCTGGGAGACCGGAAAGCTGACCTGGGAGGGTCTGACTCTCGGCGCAGTGGACGGGAACATCCTGAACGGCATGGGATGGGACATGATGGCCGACAAAGAGGTGCCGTTTGAGGTGGACCTCACTACCGGGAAGCACACCGGTGGCGGATTTCGGGGATGAAACAACGCGGCTGGGCGGAGAAGCGGGTCCTTCGCCTGCGGCTCAGGATGACAAACCTAAGTCTCCAACCCATCAAAAAATAGAAAGAGGTTCGAGCAAGCTCGAACCTCTTTTCTTTTCTTAGATGAGACGTTAGGTCGTCGATTGCAATTTCAGCCGCTCGGTCTCGAGATACGTGAACCGGATGCGGTGGATTACGGTGATGGTCGAAAGCACCGCCAGCACCCACAGCGCGGGAGCCATCGTTCCCCAGTGGTTGAACAGGGCACCCAGGATGATGAGCACGATGCGTTCCGGCCGCTCCATGAAGCCGACCTTGCACTGGCCGATCAGCGCCTCGGCGCGGGCGCGGGTGTAGCTGACCATCAGGCTGGCCGTCATGACGAAGGCTGCCAGAAAGACATAAAAGAACCGGTTGCCACGGGCGTAAAAGACCAACAGTCCGAAGAAGAGCGCCACGTCGGAGTAGCGGTCGATTACGGAGTCGAAAAAGGCTCCGAAGACCGAAACCTGATTGGTCTGCCGCGCGACACGGCCGTCGACCATGTCGAAGAGACCCGCGCCGATGATCACCAGGCCGGCATAGAGAAACATGCGATCGGCATTGGCCCGGCGCGCGTACCCAAAAAGGAAAGCGGCGACGATGTTGATGATCAAACCGACGAAGGTAAGCGTGTTCGGGGAGATACGGGAGAGCGCCAGACCGTTCACGATCTTCTGCAGCAACCAGCCACAGGCTCGTCCAAATGCACTTGTCCAGGTCATTGTGTTTCCGCTCTCTAGTCTAAATGCCCCCGGCAAATGAGCCAAAATCGGGCCACCGGACGGGAGCAGACAAAGGCGCGGCCTCCTGTTGGAGAGCCGCGCTCAGCCGGGTCCGGGTTTCTGTTATTCCGACGCTTCGTGAATCGTCGTGAGCTTCAGGATCTCCAGCTCGCGCTTGCCGCTGGGGGTAACTACGGTGGCGATGTCGCCGACTTCCCTCCCCACCAGCGAGCGGCCGATCGGTGAGGTCGTCGAGATCAGCCCCTTGGCGACGTCCGACTCCTCACTGGTGACCAGCTTGTAGGTCAGCTCTTCGTCCTTACTGGAGTCAAAAACCACCACGGTAGAGCCGAAACCGACCTTGTCGGCGGGAATATTGGCCAGATTGACCAGCGACAGCTCGGCCATACGCTTCTTCAACTGGCCGAGGCGGGCGTTCACAAACTCCTGCCGCTGCTTGGCCATGTGATACTCAGCGTTCTCGCTCAGGTCGCCAAGGGCAACTGCCTTCTTGATCTCGGCGGGTAGCTCGGTCGTCAGCTCGTACTCCAGCTGCTTGATCTCTTCTTCGAGCCTCTTTTTGATGTGTTCGGGCATTTCGTTTCGAGCCTTTGAAATGAAATAAGCGCTTCCCCGCGCGCTATTGGAACCACGCGAGGGCAGCGCCCGCATGCGGCTAATCCTTGGAAACCTGATTATACGACGGGCGGTGTCTCGCGGGCGGCTCGGTAAGCCCTCTCGGCAAGGTAGCTTTCGAGCAGGACAACAGCCGCTACCTGATCAAGTACCTCTTTGCGGTTCTGCGTCCCGTAGCCCGCCTGGTTCAGCCGTTCGTGAGCTTCGCGGGTCGTCAGCCGTTCGTCGAAATACACCACGGCGATCCCGGCGGCCTGTGCAACAGCGTCAGCAAACTCCCGCGACGCAAGTGCACGCTTGCCTTCGGTCCCATCCATGTTGAGTGGCAGCCCGGCAACGATCTCGGTGATCTCATGCTTGCGGACAAGACGAGCGATGTTCTTCGCATCGTCTTTCAGCCGGGTGCGCCGCAGCGTGAACAGAGGCTCAATCGTCACCCCCAACCGGTCCGTCATGGCGAGACCGACAAAGGTGTCCCCGATATCGATCGCAAGTGTGCGAGAGAGCTGCGGCTGCGGATCCATATTTGTCACTTTACCCTCCGGGACCTGTCACCCGACCTTTCCGGTACGGGTCACTTCGTTCCACTTGCCGCAGAAAAATGTGCCACGCGGCTCCCTAAATTTTTCGCGCCGGCTGTCGATAACAAGGGTGAAGCTACGTGAAATCAGAGGCTTACGTTTGGCACATTACATGCACAACTATCCCCAAATCCGGCGAAGGAGAATGTTTAGCAGCATGATGTCCAATCCTGCTACGGCCATTTGCCCCAACTGCCGCCAAGGCCATTTCAACCGCCGGGGTACGGAATCAGCCCTGCAACGGTACTTTTGCCAGATCTTCCGGCTCTTTCCGTGGGCGTGTTCTCAGTGTGAGTACACCGTCTATAGCCGGGATCGTGGCCATGTGCGCTACACCCCGAAGGTTGACGGTCTAACCCCAGCCGCAGTCAACGATCGCGTCCTGCGACGTGAGCGCTCCGACTCCTGGGCGTAATCCCCAGTCATCTCTTCAAAAATATGTCGGCGTCAGCGTCCTCTGGAAGGGTCAGGGGAATTGCTGACATTTAAATCGACGTGCACCCCCGGCATCTCAGGAACATAGCACTCCCCATCAGTGGCATATGTCTTCGCGCAGCTCGCTGTATTCTCGGGCCGTCGCGGCGACTGGGCAAACTGCCACACCGTCGCATTCGGTGTTCCGCTGTCGCTTAGTCTGGGTGCGTTCAACACACAGCCCGGCGCAGGCCCAGCCGGAGCACAGGTATACTGACACACCCATAGCACGACCTCGTGCAGCTTGAGTTTCTTCACCCAGGTGGAGATATCTTCGGCTGTGGTGATGTGGACTCCGCCCCCCTCATCCACTGGCTGTCCGCTGCAGTACGCTCCTGGCGTATAGCCTGCGGCCGCCACAGCTTCTGTCCATCCCAGCGCGTAGGCACGCTGCTCTTCGAGCAGACGTCCTCCCTCTTCCAGATCCACAAAGATCACTGCACCTGCGGGGAACCCTTCTCGCTTTGCAGCTGCTACCGCCGCTGTTCCTTCGCGTTTGCCCAGCTGCTCTGGCTTCACACCACGTTTCGCGGCAGCCTTGATCTGCGCATCCCGCTTTCCGTTCCACAGAATCAGGAAGCCATAGCCCATGCCCCGAATGGTTGTGCGCTTGCCGACCCAGGTATTGCCTGTCTCTCCGGGGGGATTGTTAAGCCAATAGCCGGTGAAGGCGAAGCGCGATTTCGCGGCGCGCAGGGCGGCGTCTCCGGGATAGTCGTTGCGATCGAAGCCGAGCTTTCCCTGGGCATGCACCAGCGTGGAAGCACCCATCGTCAGCGCCAATAGAAACCATCGAAACTTCCGCGAAATCACCTGCATATGCCCATGCTACCGTGAGCGCATGACTACTGCCGTTGCCGATCCGCGTTATCCCATCGGGAAGTTTTCACGTCCAGAAACCATCACGCCCGAGCACCGCAAGGAGGCGATCGCCGAGATTGCCGCACTTCCGGAGAAGCTCTCCGCCGCGCTCGCCCGGCTGAGCGAAGCACAGCTCGATACTGCTTATCGCGAAGGCGGATGGACAGTACGTCAACTGGTGCATCACATCGCGGATTCGCATCTGAACGCCATTACACGGCTGAAGCTGGCGTTGACGGAAGAGAAGCCCGTGATTCGCCCATACGACGAGAAGGCCTGGGCTGAGCTCCCGGACAATAGCCTCGACGTCGAGGTCAGCGTAAATCTCCTGAAAGCCCTTCATACCCGCTGGGCCACCGTTCTCGCAACACTCGATGACGCTCAGTGGCAGCGCCTGCTGCAGCATCCGGAACAACCAGCACCTTGGACGGTTGAGCATCTGACGTTGATCTATGCCTGGCACTCGAAGCACCATGTAGCGCACATAAGGCTGCTAACGCAGCAGGATTGAAGAATTGAATGATGGAATAATCGGGCGTCATCGACCTATCGAAGCTGCCGTGCTTCGGGGGATTATTCCATTCTTCAATAATTCAATTATTCAATTGGCTTTCGTATCCCCAGCGTCGCCTTCTTCCGTTCCTGCGGCTTAATCGCTTCGCGGTTTTCGGGGGCGTTGGGGTGAACGCCGAAGTCCCATACGCCAAGGTTGATCTCTTTCTCGTTGAGGATCTCCATTAGGGCGTACTCCCCAAAATCGAGCTGCTCCTTTGGCGTGAGCTTTATCCAGTGGCCCCCGGGCAGCATCTCGACCGTGGTTGGGATCACATCCTCCTGCCTCTTGGTGGTGCCGATCATCGAGATATTGAAGCTGGAAACGATACGCACATCACGTCGCACATCGCAGCGAACGATGACGTAGGTGCTCTTGTCCGATCCGCCGATCGGAACCTGCTGCTGTTTGGCGCCGTGAGTGTTGACCTCGAAGGCGTTCGAGGGCCCGTCCGTTTCGTCGTCGCCGACACGGATATACAGCGGGCCGTCGGGCACATGCAGTTGGATGGGCGAGCGTGAGCCCTTCAGCTCCACGACCTGGTGCGAGGTAGAGAGCGGGTTGATGGCGGCTTTCAGGATGTTGTGAGCCGTCTGCTTATTCAGCTCTCCCGAGGACTGAGCCAGCGGCACCAGCTCCGGGGTGCCGTGGAACGTATCCAAAGCAAGAACCGAAGTGTCCTCCGGCAGACGCAGGTTGGGTGCTACCTCAGGCGTACGGGCGCGCAGATCGGCCTCTTCCTTCTGGAGCTCGGGGTCGAGTTGCACCTTATTTTGTGCAGCCTGGGCAGCGCCGGGAGCGTGATCCTTCTGGTACCTCTCGGTCGCCTCCCAATCAATCAGATTGGAAGGGATCTCTTCCTGGCTGCCGCCGCGCTCAGCCGAGGTGTAGACCACGTTTTTGCCGGAGATACGGTAGCTGGTCACTACCTGATAACTACCGTCTTTCAGGACGAGACGGGTGCGCTGAGGGCCGTTATAAGGCTGCTGCGCGACAGCCAGACCACAGCTTAGGCAAGCTAAACCGCCGCTCAGGCAGAAGATAAGCGCCAGGGAGCGCGACATTTTCGTACTTAGAAGCGTCTTCAACATAAGTGGCCACACGGTTAGACGTATTCGTGTGTGCTTTCGCAACTGTGATACGGTCAGTTCTATGAGCATGCTACGACAGATCAATGCTGGCGAGCGGCGCACGTGGATGCGCTGGGTTGCCGTGTTGTGCATGCTTCTGATCATGGTGGCCAGCACGGTTGAGCTGTGCCACACGCACCCGGATATGGTGAAGCAGTCGCGCGATCAGCGCCAGTCTGCACCTACCGATCATTGCCCGCTGTGCGTGGCCATGCACTCGGCGTTGCCCACTTCCCTGCATGTGACTCCCGAGCCTGTGATGCACGTCGGGACGGTACAGGGACCGGCCATCGATACGCGCCGCCGTCTGCTATGGGCGCATGGGCTGGCCAGCCGTCCTCCTCCGTCCGTGACAACGATCGCTCTGTAGGCGAGGGCTGCCATCGCTCACCAGCGAAGGCTCCCTTACATAGCGCGTTTTTTCACCAGAAGACAGGAGTTCCCATGAAGAAGCTTTTTCTGCTCGTACTGAGCGGAATTGTTCTGCTTTCCGCTCGCGCATACGCCCAGGGTACGGCGGGCAGTGTCAGTGGCGTTGTCACAGATTCCACCGGAGCCGTAATCTCCGGCGCATTGGTCACCATCACCAACCCGGTCAGCGGTCACGCCCAGACCGCGACCACCGGCAGTGATGGCCGATACACCGTCAGCAATCTTCCCTTCGGCCGCTACCACGCCAGTGCCGCCGCACAAGGATTTCAGCCGCAGGCCTCGGACGTGCAACTGCGTTCCGCGGCGATTGCCTCACTCGACTTCCATCTGGCTGTCTTTGCCGGAAATGAGGTCGTGACCGTCGAAGCCGATGCCGAAGACCTGATCAATCGCGATCCGGTTGCCAGCACCGCTATCGACCGCAGTCTCTACGAGAAGCTGCCGACCGAGAGCACGGCCGCTCCGCTCAGCTCACTGGTCACACTTAGCACACCGGGCATTGCCTCGGACTCGAACGGCCTCTTCCATCCGATGGGCGAACACGCCGACACAACCTATTCCATCGACGGCCAGCCGGTCAGCGACCAGCAGAGCCGCGTCTTCGGCAACCAGCTCAGCGTGAATGCCATTCAATCCGTCAATGTGATTGAGGGCATTCCTCCGGCAGAGTACGGCGATAAGGCCAGCCTGGTGGTGCAGACCACGACCCGTTCCGGACTCGACTCCAAGCAGCCAACCGGAACCATCTCTGCCAGCTACGGCAGCTTCGGATCGGCAACGCTCTCCGGCGCTGTCGGCATCGGCACCCAGCACTTCGGCAACTTCGTCAGCCTCGACGGCGTCAACAGCGGCCGGTATCTGGATACACCGGAGTTCCGCCCTCTGCATGCTCACGGCAACAACCAGAACTTCTTTGACCGCTTCGACTTCAAGCCGGACGATCGCAACACCTTCCAGCTCAACCTCTCTGCTTCGCGCTCGTGGTTCCAGACACCGAACCAGTACGACCAGGAGGCCGCCGGACAAGATCAGCGCGCCAAGATCCTGAGCTACAACATCTCGCCGAGCTGGACCCACGTGCTGAACCCCAGCATGCTGTTCAGCGTGAATCCTTATCTTCGCCAGGACAACTTCCACTACTACCCGTCGGACAACGTCTTCAACGATCTGCCGGCAACGCTGTCACAGTCGCGCCGCCTGCAGAACGCGGGCATCAAGACCGATTTCTCGTGGACCAAAGGCATCAACACGCTGAAGGTAGGCGCGAACTTCTACCACACCTTCCTGCATGAGGGCTTCTCGCTGGGCATCACCGATCCCGGCTATAACGATCCCAGCAGCGACCAATACAACCCGAACCTGGCTCCCTACGACCTGACCCGCGGCGGTTCGCTCTATCGTTTCAATGGTCGTACCGATATCAAGCAGGAAGCGGTCTACGTGCAGGACTCGCTGCTGTGGCGCGGTATCGAGTTGCAGCTTGGAGTCCGTGCGGACAACTACAGCGGACTGAGCAGCCGGTCGATGGTGCAGCCTCGTCTAGGCCTCAGCTACCAGGTCAAGCAGACCAACACGGTGCTGCGCGCCGGCTACGGCAAGCTGTTCCTGACTCCGTATAACGAGAACCTCATCGCCTCCAGCTCAACTGGTGTCGGCGGCCTCTCCAACGGTGTCTTTGCAGCCGAGGCATTGAAGCCCGCGGGCCGCGACCAGTACAACGTCGGTTTCGAGCAGGGCTTCGGCAAGCACTTCGTCGTCACCGGGGAGTACTTCTGGAAGTACACCGACCGTGACTTCGACTTCAGCGTGTTGTTCAACACGCCGCTGGCCTTCCCGATCCAGTGGAAGAAGTCGAAGATCGATGGCTTCGGCATCAAGGTCAACGTACCGAACGTCAAAGGCTTCTCGGCCTACTCCGTACTGGGTCACACCCGTTCCCGCTTCTTCGGGCCGGAGGTTGGCGGCATTCTGTTCAACGACCCCGGCGTGACCGATGCTACCGTCTTCCGTATCGATCATGATCAGGCCTTCCAGCAGACCACGCATCTGCAATGGCAGCCGAAGAAGGAAGGTGGATGGGCCGGCCTGACCTGGCGGTATGAGAGCGGTCTGGTCGCCGGCAATGCACCCTTTGCCACCGATACGACTAGTCCGGTGGATCTGACCTATCTGACCGCCGACCAGCAGCAGCAGATCGCGCTGACCTGCAACGGTGTACGTGCAACCTTGAATGCGCCGCTCACGAACTGCGCTCCGAATCTACTCTCCTCGCCTCTAGTCTCCATCCCGGCGCCAGGGGCTGAGGACGATGACCGCAACCCGCCCCGCATTGCTCCGCGCACGATGTTCGATGCCGGTCTGGGATGGGACAACCTTTTCCATAAGGACCGAATCAAAACGAACATAAGCCTGACAGTTGTGAATCTGACAAACAAGTTTGCGCTGTATAACTTTTTGTCGACGTTCAGCGGAACACACTTTGTTTCGCCACGCACAATCAACGGGCAGGTGTCGTTCAACTTCTAATAGCCCTCCCCCGGTTTCGTTCGAGTTGCCCTCCCCCGGGCACCTCAACAACGGTTGGATGACACCACAGCGGCTCCGGAGCGAACCTCCGGAGCCGTTTTTGTCCCTCCGCGAAAACAGCTATAATGGATCGTGCACCCCTGTGGAGCCAAACCTGAACAACTGAATATGTGGAGGCGGAGATGTCGGCGAAATACATCTTTGTAACGGGCGGAGTTGTGTCTTCCCTGGGTAAGGGGCTTTCTGCTGCCTCAATCGGCAGCCTGCTGGAGGCGCGTGGGCTTCGGGTCAACCTCATGAAGTTTGACCCCTACCTGAACGTCGACCCCGGCACCATGTCTCCTTTCCAGCACGGCGAGGTCTTTGTCACCGACGATGGAGCCGAGACCGACCTCGACCTGGGCCACTATGAGCGCTTCACCCATGCCCGCCTGTCGCGCGATAACAATCTGACCAGCGGCCGTATCTATGAGCAGGTCATCACCAAGGAACGCCGCGGCGACTACCTGGGAAAGACCGTGCAGGTGATTCCCCACGTCACCAACGAGATCAAAAGCGCCATGCGCAAGGTCGCAGCCGACTGCGACGTCGCCATCGTCGAGATCGGCGGCACGGTCGGCGACATTGAATCGCTGCCCTTCCTAGAAGCCATCCGCCAGATGCGGCAGGATCTTGGCCGGGACAATACCTGCTTCGTGCACGTGACCCTGGTTCCCTGGATCGCCGCCGCGCAGGAGCTGAAGACCAAGCCCACACAGCACTCCGTGAAGGAGATGCTTTCCATTGGTATCCAACCGGATGTGCTGCTCTGCCGCAGCGAGCGCAACCTGCCTCGCGACATGCGGTCGAAGATCGCCCTCTTCTGCAACGTGGAGGAAGCGGCCGTCATCGCCGCGCGCGATGTCGACACAATCTATGAACTTCCCATTGCCTTCGCTGCCGAGAAGGCCGATGAGCTGATCCTGAAGTATCTGCGCATTGACGCCAAGCCGGCGGACATCTCCAAGTGGCGGGACCTGGTACACCGCGCCCACAATCCCAAGGACGAGGTCCACATCGGCATCGTCGGCAAGTATGTGGAGTACGAGGACAGCTACAAGTCGCTGAAAGAAGCATTGATTCACGGCGCTCTGCAACACAACCTGAAGCTGCGCGTTACCTGGATCGAGGCCGAAGGTCTGGAGACCGAAGACAACAGCTACCGTGAGCAGTTGCGCGACTTCGACGGAATCCTGGTGCCCGGCGGCTTCGGCAAGCGCGGCATCGAAGGCATGCTCAACGCCATTCGTTATGCGCGTGAAGAGAAGGTTCCCTACTTCGGTATCTGCCTGGGCATGCAGACCGCCTGCATCGAATATGCCCGCAACGTCTGCGGTCTGGCCGGCGCCAACTCGGGCGAGTTTGACCCTGCAACGCCACACCGCATCATCTATAAGTTGCGTGAGCTGATCGGAGTGGAAGAGATGGGCGGCACCATGCGCCTGGGAGCATGGACCTGCGTGATGGAGCCGGACTCGCTGGCCGCCAAGGCATATGGCGCAACCGAGATAAGCGAGCGCCATCGTCATCGCTACGAGTTCAACCGCGAGTACGAAGCAGTGCTCACCGGCGGCGGCCTGCGCCTGACCGGAACCACGCCGGATGCGACCTACGTGGAGATCGTTGAGATCCCCACCCATCCGTTCTTTATCGGCGTTCAGTTCCACCCTGAGTTCAAGTCGAAGCCGTTGGAGCCACACCCAATCTTCCGCGACTTCGTTGCTGCCAGCTACAAGAACCGCGGACAGAAAGAAGCACCGCTGACCGCTGGGCAGCCGACAGCGCTGGCGGAATAGCAAATAACCAGTTCACGAAATAGAAAAGCACCGCTCTCGCGGTGCTTTTCTATTTCGATCGGTATCGCGCTTAGCGGCCGGAGAGAGCTCCGACCAGGTCCACGACATCAGCGATCACGCGGGTAGTTGGGTTGTAAGCCACGACATAGCCCTCGTAGTAGCCATACCGGTATCCCGGCGGAGGCGGCTGCAGGCCGCTGTAGTAGGCCGGAGGCACCGTCTGCACCACATAGGTGCGGGGAATCGCATAGCCGGCATAGAAGTTCGGGCGATGACGGCTCTGCCACCGGCGCGCATCCTGCTCGTAATATCCACGGAAGTGCTCACGCTCGTCACCGCGGAAACGCCAGTCCATCTTTTTGGCCTGGCCCGGCGGAAGATCGCCGCGATCCATCTTCTTAGCCTGACCTGGTGGGATTCCGCCATGTCCCGGGGGAGGCTGGCCATGACCTGGCTGCGCATACGCGGAAGCTGTTGCCACCGCCGCAAATAAAAGTGCTGCACGGAGAGACTTCAAGGGGGCGTACATTTTTCTTACCTTTCTCCTTACTACTTTCATTAGATGCAATTTTCGGTTTGGACACCATGAAAAACGCGCATCCAACTTCTTGCCATGGTTGAGGAACGGACTCGTAGCGGACGGCTGGGGCGATTTCTAGTAGCGCTGGCCATTGTCTTTCTGGTGGGGTCGGTAGCGACAGTGCTCTATCTGCGGCATGCGGTCACAGGTGCATCTGGCCGTATCGCCACTCTGTTGCTCGGCCGCCCTGTAAGTTATGACACTTCGGTGCCTGTGGTCATTGAGAAGATTCAGTCGCTGCGGCGGCTGGAGACGGTCTCCTACTCCATGGACACAATCGTCGAGGGCAAGCGCGGCAACGACGTATTGCCGGACTTGCTCTTTGGCGACCGCCTTCTGCTGGTGGTGCACGGGCAGGCAATCGCAGGTGTCGATCTCGCCAAATTGAAACCCGAAGATGTGAGAGTTGCCAACGGCGCCATCCATGTGGAACTGCCACCTTCAGAGCTCTTCTCCGCCAATATCGACAATCAGAAGACACGCGTGTATCTACGGACGACAGGTCTGTTTGTGCCCGCCGATCAGAATCTAGAGACCGAGACTCGCGCCAAAGCCGAGGACCAGTTGAAACAGGCGGCGCTGAAAGACGGCATCCTTGACAATGCCAAACGCAACGCTCAGGCGACCGTGACTACGATGTTGAACGGACTGGGATTCACGCGCGTTGACGTGAAATAACACTGCCATTGCAAACAGACTCTGGTAAATCTCTTGACGAAACCATAACCATTTGGCTATGGTTTGAGTGTGAAAGCAGCCCACGCCAATCACGTCTTTCGAGCTCTCGCAGATCCGACTCGCAGGTCGATCTTCGAAGAGCTGACCCGGCAGGGGGAGCAGACCGTTCACGCATTGACCCGCTATGCAGGCGTATCGCAGCCTGCTGTCTCTAAACACCTGACGGTGTTGAAGCGGGCAAAGCTGGTACGGCATCGTCGCGAAGGACGCGAGACGCACTATCGCGCGCAGCCCGATGCTCTGGCGCCGATGGTGGACTGGCTGCAGCACTACGGCACCTTCTGGAGCGACAAGTTTGATCGCCTGGAAGCCCTTCTAGAGAGGATGGAACCATGAGCAACTCCGCAGAGAATACGCGCACCCTTGTGATCGAGAGAGTCTTTCCCCACACACCGGAAAAGCTGTGGCGGGCACTCACTGAAACTCCACTCATTGCGCAGTGGCTGTTGAAGAATGACTTCGCGCCGACAGTTGGACACAAGTTTCAGTTCCGCTCTGAGCCGATGCCGCAGTGGGATGGCGTGATCGACTGCGAGGTATTGGTTGTCGATCCGTTGAAGCAGCTCTCGTATAGCTGGAATGCTCTCGGGCTTGAAAGCGTGGTTCTGTTCACGCTGGCGCCGACACAGGGAGGCACGCATCTCCGCATGGAGCACTCAGGCTTCCGTCCCGATCAGCAGACGGCGTATCAAGGAGCGAACTACGGCTGGCAGAAGTTCCTTGGCGGCCTGGAGCGTGTGCTTGCAGGAGACATGCAATGAAAATCTCCAAAGGTCTGCTCCTCGGCTTCTGGATCTCTACCGTCATCTTCGCGCTGCAGATGGGCTTCACTGCATACGCTCAATTGAAACTGCCCCAGGTAGCCGAGACCTTCACCCATCTCGGCTTCCCTGGCTACTTCCGCATCGAGCTCTCGTGGGCAAAGTTCGCGGGTCTCGCGGCGCTGCTCATTCCCATGGTTCCGGCGCGGCTCAAGGAGTGGGCCTATGCCGGCTTCGCCATCACGCTTGTCTCAGCATTGATCGCTCATCTCGCCGTCGGCGATGGGGTCGCAGCATGGAGCTGGTCGGTAGGAACCGGCGTGCTGTGGGGCGCGTCATACTTCTTCTTCCGCCGGCTGCAGCCAGACGTCACCCCTTCATCGGTTTGAGGTGTGTAAGATACACCTGCGATGACGAAAGCTGTTCTCCTACTCGAATGCTCTGACCGCAAAGGCCTGGTTGCGGCCATCATGAACTTCCTCGTATCGGAGTATGACGCGAATATCCTTCATGCCGGCCAGCACCAGGACACGGAGCTCGCGCGCTTCTTCATGCGCATCGAGTTCGAGTGCGCCAGCGAGCTAATCCACGAACGCGTCTTCGCAGAGCGCTTCCGCAAGATCGCTGATGAGTACAACATGCGCTGGCAGCTTGCCGAAAGTGATGTCAAACTGCGCGTCTGCCTCTTCGTTTCGCAGCATCTGCACTGCCTTGCCGACCTGCTGCAACGTTACCAGGCCGGCGAGCTCGAGTGCGATATCGCACTCATCATTGGCAACCATCCTGATGGCGAAAAGCTTGCTGGCTTCTACGGTGTGCCCTTCGTTCACCTGCCAATCGATCGCGACCATAAGTCGCAGGTGGAGCAGGAGCAGCAACGCCTGCTTGCAGAACACCGCGTCGACCTGGTGGTACTGGCGCGCTACATGCAGATCCTGTCACCGGAGTTTGTAGCAAAATGGCCGGCGCGCATCATCAATGTGCATCATTCGTTCCTGCCCGCCTTTATTGGAGCGAAGCCCTACCACGCAGCGTTTAATCGGGGAGTCAAGCTGATCGGCGCGACCAGCCACTACGTCACCAGCGATCTGGATGAGGGCCCCATCATCGAGCAGGATGTCGTGCGCGTCACCCAGGGCGACACAATTCCCGATCTCGTACGCAAGGGCCGCGATCTGGAACGTATTGTTCTCTCACGCGCCGTTCGCTGGCACCTGGAGCACAGAATTCTCTACTACGGGAACAAGACTGTGATCTTTGATTAGGTCCGATGTCGCTCGGCAAAAGCTGTTCTAATATTTTTGCCGAGGAAACATGGTGTCGCCACGTCCGTTACAACTTCGTCTGTCTGCGGACAGATGGCATAGAGGGCGGAGGTTATGGCTCTGCCTGGCGATGTTGTTTTTCTGTATCCCTCTATACGGGATCGATCGTGATCGCACCCTCGCCCAGCTTCATCACACAGGCTGGACCTACATCGAAGGGGCGCCAGGCCAAGTGCGCGCGCTGGCGCAAACTACAGATGGTTATCTGTGGCTGGGAACGGCAACCGGATTATTCCGTTACGACGGCATTCAATTCCAGGCCTACAAGCCGCAATCCGATCAGGCCTTTCCGCAACGTAATGTAGTCTCACTCTTCGCCACGCCAGATGGCGGCTTATGGGTGGGCTATTGGTTCGGAGGAGTCAGCCTCATTAAGAACGGGACGGTCACCGACTATGGAAAGCCTGATGGGCTTCCTTCCAGTGCGGTGCTGGCATTCGCGCGCGACCGGCAGGGCGTGATCTGGATTGCGGCGGGGAAAGATGGGCTTGCCCGGCTGGAAGGTTCACGCTGGAAAAAGATTGGGACGGATATGGGTTTCTCAGGCCAAGCCAATACCGTCTTTGTGAATCGCGCCGGTACCGTCTGGGTGGGAACGCCAACCAGCGTCGCATATCTTGTGGAGGGAGGAAGCCGGTTCCAGACAGCAGCACAGGGCCTGCTTCGTGTCAGAAACTTTGCCGAGTCATCGGACGGCACATTGTGGATGGCGGAGTCAGGATATGGCGTACGTCCTGTTCCTTTACCCGGAAAGAACGGCGGCAAGCGAGGGCCGGCAGTCCTTGTAGGATCGCAGGCAATCGCATTCGATCGGCAAGGAAGTCTTTGGATTACCAGTCTGGGCAATGGAATCCGTCGCGTCCCGTACCCGGACCGCCTGCAGCCTCCGAAGATTGAAGGCCCATCCGCATGGCGATTTCACAATCCTGAGGTGGAGGAGTTCACTCCACAGGACGGCCTGACGAGCGATTACGTGTCTTGCGTGTTGGAAGACCATGAGGGCAACGTATGGATTGGCACCAGCGGCGGACTGGATCGATTTCGGCAGAGCCCTGTCGTCTCCGTCACGGTCCAGCCTATTGCGAGTCAAGGCGCTCTGCCGATCCCATCGTTGCAATCATTCACGACCAATGCGCTGGCAGCAGGAGAGCAAGGCGCGCTTTGGGCTGCGGGTATCGGACCGCAGGTTCTGGTGAAGATCCAGCATGACAAGATCGCCACGCAACTGCGAGACCGGTACGTTGATTGCATCTATCGTGATCCGAACGGTGCTGTGTGGCTGGCGACCCCGTGGTCGATCTTCCGCCTTTCGGGTGAACATGAGGCAGTTCCGGCACGGGGACCCGGAGCCTACAGCTACGATGCCACCGTGCGTGTGGGACAGGATCAGACATTGCATCGGCTTCATCTGCCAGCTGCAGGCGGAATTACCGTGAGCCTGCAATCGCGCGTCAAAGCGATGACACAGGACCAATCAGGCAGACTATGGGTATCGATGGAGTCGGGTACCTTTCGGCTGGAGAGATCTGGATGGACCAGCCTCGAAAGTCTGGGTGGCCCGCGCGGTGCCGCGACCGCCGAGTTTACTGATTCGCAGGGACGTATATGGTTCGGATTCGCGAACACTATCGCCATGCTGGATCGAGAGGGCGTAAGGACCTTCTCCAGAAAAGACGGTATCCAGGTAGGAACCATCACGTCGATCCAGGGCAACGGGTCGAAGATCTGGATCGGTGGCGAGTTCGGTCTGGAGCTCTGGAATGGCAGCCGGTTTCAACTTGTAAGCCCGGCAGACGGAAGCGCCTTCGGCAGCGTCTCTGGAATCCTTGCGAATTCTGACGACGGACTATGGTTCGCTGAGCAGCGGGGAGTGATTCACATTCGCAAAGCTCAGCTACAACAATTGAGCCCCGGCAAGGTGGAGTTCGAAAGTTTTGGTTTGCTGGATGGTTTTAACGCTGCACTCAGGGGCTCGCTGTCCTCACCATCGTCTGCACAAACAACCGACGGTCGCCTCTGGTTCGCCACCACAAAGGGGCTGGCCTGGATCGACCCAAGGCGTGTTGTACGGAATGAAGTGCCACCGCCGGTATTGGTTGAGTCCGTTCTTGCCAATGGCAGGAAATACGACACCTCTGCATTCTTCAGGTTGCCGCCCCGGACGAGGAATCTACAGATCGTCTATACAGCTACAAGTCTCACGATCCCTGAACGAGTTCGCTTTCGTTATAAGCTCGAAGGCCAGGACAAGGACTGGCAGGACGCGGGAACACGCCGCGAGGCCTTCTACACGAACCTCGACCCCGGTTCATACCAATTCCGCGTGATCGCCTGCAACAACGATGGAGTGTGGAATGAAACCGGGGAGACGCTGTCTTTTGTTGTGTTGCCGGCGTTCGACCAGACGTTATGGTTCAGGCTTCTTTGCGCCGCCGTGCTGGCGGGATGCCTGTGGTTGCTTTACCTGCTGCGGCTGAAACAGGTAACGGCACATGTGCGGGAGCGGTTAGGCGCGCGTTTGGAAGAGCGGGCGCGTATCGCCCGTGAGCTGCATGACACACTGCTGCAAGGCTTTCAGGGCCTCTTGTTGCGCTTCGACGCCGTGAAGAAGGCAATTCCCCAGGACCATCCTGCACATAACCAGATGGAGAGCGTGCTTGATCGCGCTGACGAAGTTCTGCACGAAGGACGGGAACGAGTTCGCGATCTTCGTCATGACGAGATCTCCGCGAATGAGCTGCCTGACAAGCTGGCTAAATCCGGAGAAGAACTCGGAAAGGAGCATGCGACCAGTTTCAGCCTGAGCGTGATCGGCACTCCACAGCCTCTCGATGCCACAGTCGGCGATGAGGTAATCCGGATAGGCCAGGAAGCATTGGCCAATGCGTTTCGACACTCCAGGTCTTCGAAGATCGAGGTTGAGATCACGTATGACCCTAGCCGCGTATGTCTAAGGGTGCGTGATGATGGCGTGGGAATGAGTCAGGATATGTTGCTTCGCGGCCGGGATGGTCATTGGGGAATTGTCGGCATGCGCGAGCGAACCCAAAAGATCGGTGGGCAGCTGAAGATCTGGAGCCAGGAGAGCGCCGGAACAGAGATTGAGCTCACGATACCGGCTGCGATTGCATATCCGCTTTCCCATAAGGCGGTGCGCTGGCATTGGATTAAGCGTCTTCTTTAGTCCAGGCGGATAAGGTTGTGAATCCATATCTATCCCTGCTGTATAGGCCTGATGTCTGATGAACGAAATAACCCGCTCCGTATACTGGGGTGTGTCATCCAACGACATCTTCTCGCAAGGTCTCGACCAGTCATGCACCTTCGTCATCTGCACTCCGGCATTCTTTCACTGTTTCTCATATCGGTTGCCCAGGCGCAGTTCGGCTCCGCATCTGCGGGGACAGCCCCGGCGCCCAATGCAGCAGGCGGATACATTCGCGACTCGCGCCAGCATCCTGCCGAGCCCTCCCGCGACAATGCGTTTTCCATGACCGCCAACCGCTACGGCATCGCCGCTACGTTGCAGACCCTCGCCTCACAGGCCAGCGCCACCATCCTTGCCAGAGGAGGAAACGCCGTCGATGCAGCGATCGCCGCGAATGCCGCCCTCGGCGTGATTGAGCCTGAGATGGATGGAATCGGAGGCGATCTCTTCGCCATCGTCTGGGACCCGCAGGAAAAGAAGATGTACGCCCTCAACGCGAGCGGATGGTCTGCCAAAGCCGAGACCATCGATGCCATGAGGGCACGTGGCGTGACGACGATGGATGGCACCAGCATCTATGCGGTTACCGTTCCTGGCGCTGTTGCCGGATGGGCGGCGCTGCATGCAAAGTTTGGCAAGCTGCCGCTCGCGGTTGATCTTGCGCCCGCTATCGCTCTGGCAGAGGACGGCTTCCCGGTCACCGAAACCGACTCGGCCACCTGGGCGCAGTACAGCATGCCCTTCAAAGATAGAGCGGCCTTCGCCTCTGTCTTTCTTCCGAAAGGAACCTACCCACGCGAGGGAGAGATTTTCCGCAATCCCGATCTGGCTAACAGTCTTCGCCTGATCGCGAAGAACGGTGCGGATGCCTTCTACCGTGGCCCGATTGCTGACGCGATCGTCCGGCTCTCTGACCAGAGCAACGGCTTTCTCACCAAGGCCGACCTTGCCGAGTACAAGCCGGAGTGGGTCGAGCCCATCTCTACGACTTATCACGGCTGGCACGTCTACGAGACTCCGCCGAATACTCAAGGCGTCGCTGCCCTCTCAATGCTCAACGTAATGGAGCTCTACCCGTTGCGCGACTGGGGGCATGACTCGGCGAAGACCCTGCACATCGAAATGGAGGCCAAGGCGCTTGCCTATGCCGACATGCTTCACTACGTCGGCGATCCAAATACAGATGAGATTCCCACGAAGAAGCTCATCTCGAAGGAACTCGCAAAAGAGCGCGCCAAAGGCATCACCGATCAAGCGAACTGTAAGGTTCTACCTTCCGACCGCAAGGCACAGCTCGACAAGCTGCAGTCAGATACGACGTACCTCGCTACCGTCGATCGCGACGGCATGGTGGTTTCATTCATTCAATCGGATGCAGGTAGCTTTGGCTCGGGCCTGGTGGCGGAGCACACCGGCTTCGTACTGCATAATCGCGGCGGCGGTTTCTACATGCAGCCCGGCCAACCTAACTCGCTTGCAGGGCATAAGCGTCCGCTGCACACCATCATTCCGGCCATGATGCAGAAGGATGACAAAACTATTGGCTTCGGCATCATGTCCGGTTTCAACCAGGCGCAGGCTCATGCGCAGTTTGTGGCCAATGTCGTCGATTTCGGCATGAACATCCAGGCGGCGATGGATGCTGCCCGCTTCAACAAAGGAAACTCTGGCTGCACCGTCAGCGTTGAGGATGGCTACCCGCATGAGGTGCTGGAACAGCTTGCATCACAGGGCCACCAGATCATCCTGGTACCGCGCTACTCGCAGGTGATGGGGCGGGGCAACGCGGTGATGCGCGACCAGTCACTCGGCGTAAACTTCGGTGCTACCGATCCCCGAGCAGATGGACAAGCCACTCCCGAACAACCGCCCTTCTAATTGTCAGTCGGCGTGCGATCGACGTGATCGATGACAAGGAACTCGACGGGGACGTTTTGAGGCTCCAGTTTCAAGCCGAGCGTCTTCTGGATCGCGGTGAAGATGGAAGGAAGACCATCATCGGTGGTGGATACGTTTGACGCAAAATCGAGCTTGATGTCATAGCTGCCGCTGATGCCCGTTTTATCGACAACCGGACGGCCGGCGGGGTGCTGCAACATGGTGGCGAGATAGGGCATGGACCAGTTGAGCCCATTCAGTTGCTTGTCCGTGACGCTGACACGATACCCCGGGAACGTTGAGCCCTTGGTCGGTTCAAGCTTTGGGCCGTCCTTCGCCACCATAAGGGCATATCCGGGCATCTGCCTGGCCTCAGTGTGCGTGACCAGATGAAACCGTTCCTGTAAGAGTGACTGGAGTAGAGGCCTGAGCTCTTCGCGGCTAAGAGCGATGTTGCCGGAGGGTTTCGCCGCGACATCGAAGTGGGTCGCACCGAGCCATGATGGCTTGTTCACAATCTGGTTGGCGTCGATACCGTAGGAGAGAACAATCAGCCATTGCAGCGACAGGTTGTGCGCCGTGAACTTGCCGGTACCGGGTGGACTCCACGAGCCATCGAGCTCGCTGCCCGTTGACTCGCGAATGGATGCTACTTCAAAGGATGGACGCGATTGAGCGGAGGAGACGGGTCCCACAATAAGGGTGAGCAGGAGAGCAGCGAGTGCCTTTGAGGACATAAGGGTCGATTCGGCTTATGATTTCCCGGATAGTAGGACCCGTGTCAAGCAACAAAGGTAAGCATCATGAAACTCTCCTGCTTCCTGTTCACCGCAATAATTTTCCCGCTGTTACCACCATCCGGGGCACAGACGGCTCCACATGATCCCACGCCAACCGGCAGGATGATTGACCTTGGCGGACGTCGGCTGCATCTGAACTGCGCTGGCACCGGCTCGCCTACCGTACTCATTGAGAGTGGCGGTGGCAGCTTCGCCGTCGAATGGACGCTGGTACAACAGGCAGTCGCTTCACGCCACCGCATTTGTGCCTACGACCGGGCCGGATACGCCTGGAGCGAACGCGGAGCTGTCGATGAAGGCATCGAGCAGACGGTCGACGACCTTCATCTGCTTTTGCAGAAGGCTCGCATCAGGACACCGCTGGTTATTGTCTGTCAGTCGCTTGGATGTATCTACGCCCGCGCCTATCAACGGCGATTTCCTGAACAGGTTGCCGGATTTGTTTTCGTCGATGGCTCGCATGATGAAGGCATCTCGCTTGTATTGCATGGCACAAGAACACCGATAGGCCTTCTGTCACGCGAAGATCTGCCGCAGGCCTATGAGGAATACCGGAGCTCGCTTCCAGCACTAAAGGCCGGGGCCGCCTCGGATGCACCATTCGACCGTCTTCCGCCGAGCCTTCAAACAACACGGCACTGGGCATTCGTGAAGATGGTAGATCAGATCGGGTGGCTTCCGAACAGTCTCGCCGCGGCAGAGTCCTGGAGAGAAGAGTTTGTTGCGTTAAGATCGCAACGGCTCAGCGGCTCGCATCCGCTTGGAGCCCTTCCTTTGATTGTGCTGGAGCGATCCAAGAACTCCGATCCTGCCTGGCATACCCAGCAGGTGCAGCTTGCCGCACTCTCCTCCACAGGCCAATTGACCCGTGCTGAAGGGAGCGGACACATGATTCACCTCGAAAGACCAGATCTTGTGGCCGACGCCATTTATCGTGTCGTCTCTCAGATTCGAGAGAAATATTAATCGTTCGACATGCCAGGCCGCAGCCTTCCCCCATTCCGTATACTGGGTCGGCCATTCGACCGTGGCTTACATCCACTTTAAGTATGGCCAATCCGCATCGTATTCGCGATGGGATAAAGATGGAATTCCAAGGAGATTTGACGATGTGCCTTTCGTACGCTCGACGCTTCGCCACCTGCATGGCCCTTGCCGCGGGACTCGTACAAGCAGCACCTGCCGCTGAAATCTTGATTGGCGATGCAAAGTCACAGCCTGAAAGTCTCACCGTTGCTCCAGGCGGGGTGTTGATTGTCGGCAGCGCCAGTTCGCCATTCGTCTATAAGATAAATCCTGGTTCCTCGACCGCCGAGAAGTTTATCGATGCCACTGCAGAAGGTCCGGGGACGTTTTTCTTCGGCATGCTGGCGGACGCTTCAAGCAACACGTTGTGGACATGCCAGCTGACTCCCGTGGCGGGCACTACTCCGATGAAGCGGCACACGGCGTTGAGAGGGTTTGACCTTTCCACGGGTACACAAAAGACCCGCTGGAACCTGCCTGGAGAAGACAGTATCTGCAACGACTTTGCGGTAGGACCGGATAAGGCGCTCTACATTACGGACACCATCAACGGCAAGATTTACAGACTGCCGGCCGGTGCCTCTACCGCGGAACTCTATCTGGAGCACCGGACACTGACGGGTGTCGACGGCATTACCTTTCTGAACGGAATACTCTACGTCAACAACGTCTTCTTCAACAAGCTCTATCGCATTCCCGTGGATGCCGCGGGAAAACCGGGAACGCCTATCGATATATGGATGGACCAGCCGGTGAAGGGGCCTGATGGTATGCGCGCGGCGAACGGCAAGCTTATCGTCGCCGAAAATGGAAGCGGCAAAATCTCCGTCATTACCGTCAATGGAGAGAAGGCAAGTATCACCGTGATCCACGAAGGGCTCAAGACCCCGACGGGAGTAGAGCCCGCCGGCGATACCTTGTGGATTGCGGAGCGCGGCGCAGGTAAGGCTGTCTCCATTCCCATGCCTAAATAGGCTCGTAACTCCATGCGATTGCTACAGTGCACCACAGGCCGGGAACATATCCAACACCTACGCATCGTCCTGCTGATCTTCTTCACGACGATCGTCTGTGGCGCTCAAAGCACACCTCTCATCGACTATCACCAGCACCTGCTCAGTCCCGAGGTGGCGAAGTTGATTGGAGCATCGGGGACTTTCTCCGCAAGCGATCTGATCGCTGAGATGGATCGGGCCGGCCTGCGGAAGGCCGTCGTTCTCTCACTCGCATATCAGTTCGGAAATCCTAACCGTCCTCCCGTACAGGATGAGTATGCCAGGGTGAAAGCGGAGAATGACTGGACCGCAGAGCAGGTCAAGCAATACCCAGACAGGCTCGTGGGTGTTTGCGGTATTGATCCGCTGCGTGAGTATGCCGTAGCTGAGATCGAGCGATGTGCCAAAAACCTTTACCTCAGGACAGGTGTAAAGCTTCACTTTGGAAACTCTGATGTCGATCTCGATAATCCGGCCCACGTCGGCTTGCTTCGCAAGGTCTTCCAGACGGCCGACCGGCATCACATGGCGATCATTGTGCACATGCATGCGAACGTGACACATCATCGGCCGTACGGAAAGAAAGAAGCAGAGATCTTTCTGAACCAACTGCTTCCTGCAGCTCCCCATAGCGTAGTGCAGATTGCCCATCTCGCGGGAAGCGGCGGATGGGACGATCCGGCAACGGATGAGGCGCTCTCGGTCTTCCTCCATGCGATGGCAGATCGCGATCGACGCGTGGCGCACGTCTACTTCGATATCTCGGGAGTAGCCGGCCTGGGCGATGCATGGGAGAGCAAGAAAGACGAGATCGTGTCCGAAGTCGCGTCAAGGATTCGCCAGGCTGGTGTGCGCCGCATTCTGTTCGGGAGTGACGGCGCATGGACAGGTTTTACCCCCGTGAAAGCTATCGCCGCCTATCATCAGCTTCCACTAACAAAGGACGAGATATCCACGATCGACAACAACCTCGCTCCTTACATGAAGGTGACCAAGCAGCGTTGAGTTCTAAAGGATGACTGGCCAGCCATCCACCCAGCTAACCTCTTTGACCCAGAGCGTGGCGCGGCCGCCTTCAGTGATCTTCTGGCCATGGAAGACGATCATCGTCTTTCCACTTGAAGGATCGTCATACACGGTTCCACCGCCGACGCCGACCCACTGCGCACTTCCCTCAAGAATTACCGTCGAACCACCATCCATCATTGGCGTGCCGTCTTTGGCGATGAAGGGACCGTTGGGGCTCTTCGATCGCCCGACAGCCATCTTGTAGTTGTTGGTGCTGAGGTCGGCGTTGCAGCAACGGTCGATGGAGACAAACAGGTAATACCAGCCGTCATGCCGAAGCTGCGAAGAACCTTCGATGGGATGCACCGGTACCCATGGGCGGGCGGCCATCTCATAGACCCGGCCAGGCTTCAGCATGCCGGTCGCCGGATCGATCTCCCGCTGGCGGATGCCGTCCCAGTAGCTGCCGTAGCTCAGCCAGACACGGTCGCCATCGACAAGGATGTTTGGATCGAGGTCATTGATCTCCGCCCCGGTGAAAGATTCGGTAACCACGCCGCGATCGACCCAGTGATAGCGAGGATCCTGCGGATCGAGCGTGACGTTCGTTGCCAGCCCGATGACCGTGCGGGTGGTGTTCACGATGGAGGCGGAGTAGTAGACGTGATATTCGCCGTTGAAGTAGGAGACATCCGGAGCCCAGATCTCCGTAAGGCCTGGGAGCTTTGCCTGCAGCCACTCCGGCACCCCGGGAAAGACACTGCCGCAGTACTGCCAGACAGCGCGATCACTGGAGCATAGAAATGGGAGCGAGCCTTTCCATCCGCCGACAGCATCGGTGACAAAAATGTAATACGTTCCATCGACATAGATCACGCTGGGATCGCGCACCGGAGCGATATCACCGCTTACTGAGGTTGCGCCGAGAGCAATCGCCGGCTGGCCGCCATACGAGAGCGGATTCGCTGCGATATCGGAGGCATGGAGGCCTGAACCGCAGCTCGAAAGCAAGGCAGAAAACGCACTGAGTGCGCAAAGGGCCAAGGCCCTTCGGAGGGGGGACATAACAACACCTGCAAAAACGCTGTACTTCGATTATCGCTGAGGGCCGGAGAGTGCGGATAGCAAGCCTATATCTGCCGTGATATTGCAGTTCCAGTGTGGGAAAGAATACGAAGCGACCCGGCTACGAAGCATCGGTACTATTACCCTGTTTTCTTAGACTTACAGCACGCGAGTAGCACTCAAATGCGACTATCGTATCCGCAGCAACCTTCCCCGAGCCTTTGGAAGGACTTGACATCTTTCTGGCATAGGCATAGATAATCTATGCCTATGGAATCTATCTCTAAACAATCGATGCCTTCCGGCGCTCTGGCAATGCTGGTCCTGCGTGTGCTGCGGGCGGGACCGCTCCACGGATATGCCATCGCACAGAAGATTCACGTGCTCTCCAACGAGGTGCTCGAAGTCGAAGAAGGCTCTCTCTATCCGGCGCTGCAAAAGATACTGCTGAAGGGATGGGTGAGCGCGGAATGGGGCATCTCAGAGACCAACCGGAAAGTGCGCTTCTACAAGCTGACAGCGGCGGGCCGCAAACAGTTGGAAGCTGAGCTTCGGGACTACGATCGTGTCACCGAGGCGATCAAGGCGATTCTGCGGACGGCATAGGAGGCACGAATGGGCGAGCTTTGGCGGAGATTCTGGTACCTGTTGCATCGCAGGCAGATGCAGCGCGAGCTGCAGGACGAGATGGCTTTTCATCGCGAGATGCTGGAGCGTGACGGCACGCCGCGCAAGCACTTCGGGAATGAGACCCTGCTGCAGGAGCGGGCCCATGATACCTGGGGATGGACATGGATCGAAAGGCTGGCGCAGGATCTGCGCTACGGCATGCGAACGCTACTGCGGTCGCCGGCGTTTTCCATCGCCGCGGTGCTGGTGCTGGCTGTCGGCATCGGCGTCAACGTCGCCGCCTTCGGTCTGTTCAACATGTTCGTACTGAAACCGCTGCCGGTCCGCGATCCGGATACGCTGGTGCGGCTGCAGCGAAGCGCTCCTGGTACTTTTGCTTCCTCTGTTCCCTACCCATCCATTGCGTTTTACCGCGATCATGCGAAGACGCTTCACGCGGTGATAGCCAGTACCGATCGCGATGTGATCCTTGAGCGGGAAAACGTGCCGGCTCGTGCACGCTTTGTGACAACCAACCTGTTCCATGAGTTGGGAGCGGAGACCGGACTGGGACGCGTGTTTGATCCGGGCCTTGATGACCGGAAGGACGCGCCTCCCGTCGTGATGCTGAGCCATACCTTCTGGGAACAGCACTATGACAGCAATCCTGCCGTCGTAGGCCGTGTTGTACATCTGAACCATAAACCAGCAACGGTAGTAGGAGTCGCTCCGCGTAACTTCAGCGGTCTCGGGCTGCCGCATGAGCCGGCATTCTGGGCGCCACTGGCGCAGCAACCCTATTTCGTGGAGGGCAGCACCGTTCTGACCGATACCTCTCTCGACGGAATGGTTGATATGTGGGCTCGCCTGGAAAAGGGAGTCTCGCCAAAGGCAGCGGAGCAGGAGTTGCTTGCGCTAACTGACGAACTGCGCCGTCAGTCACCGAAATCTGTGTGGGACAACGAGAGGCTTGTCAGTGAGCCCGGCGGCTACCTGCAGGCGGTACGGAAGGACGACGTCCCCATGATTATGCTGGTAGGGACACTGGTGCTGCTGATCCTGACCGTCGCATGCAGCAACCTCGGTGGACTGATGCTTGCGCGTGGCGTCACCCGCTCGCATGAGATCTCGATTCGCTTTGCGCTAGGCGCAAGCCGGCAGCGCATTGTGCGGCAGCTCTTAACGGAGAGTCTGCTGCTGGCCGCGATGGCAGCCATGGCTGGAGTTGGCATGGGATATCTCTGCCTGCGGGTCTTTCTCTCGCGGGTGAATGCTCCTCCATGGCTCAATCCTGCTCCCGACTGGAGAGTTGTGCTCTTTGCGGGCGCAATAGGGTTGATTGCCTCCGTGGTCTTTGGCCTGGCGCCGGCGCTTCAACTCACCGCGAAACGGAGAAGCGGAACGCGATCGAGACAAGTTCTGGTCACAGCGCAGATCGCGGCAAGCTGCGTGCTGCTGATCGTTGCCGGGCTTCTGGTGCGCGCGCTGCATTTTGCTGTGTCGAGCGACACAGGCTATGACCACGAACACATCCTGGTTGTCGATCCAGACCTTGCCGCCCATGGATATTCTGCTACAACCGCGAGAAGCTACCTGGACACGGCACAGGCAAGATTGCGGCAACTGCCCGGTGTTACCTCTGTCGGCCTTACGTCGATGGCTCCGCTGGGCCATAAGAATGTGACCTTTCGGAATTTTCGTCAGCCATGTAGAGCCTGGTTTCTTCAGCACAATGGGGATCGCGCGCCTCAGCGGACGCGACGTGCAACGGGGAGATACGAACGAAGTTGTTGTCAGCGAATCGTTGGCGCGACGCATTTGGCCCGGCGAGTCTCCACTCGGCAAGCAGTTTCCTCTCGATCCATCGAACGCACTCTCAGAGAAGCTCAGCGTGGTAGGCGTTGTAGCTAACGCACGCACGATGTCGATGCACGATCCGGATGCGACAGAGCTCTACCAGATGAGTGACGACGCATCGCTGCCGCACATGGTGCTGCTGGTACGCACCCAGGGAAAGCCTGAAGATCTTGCAACGGCAGTGCGGACCATAACCTCCGGCATTGATACGGGCCTCTTCCCCACTGTCCGTCGCTTGAGTGAGTCATTCCAGGACGAGGTCGGAACCGTCGAGAAGGGAGCCATGATCGCGAGCCTGATGGGAGCCTCTGCGGTACTGCTGGCGGCAGTAGGCCTGCTTGGCCTGGTCGCATACGCCGTTTCACAAAAGACACGGGAGATTGCGATTCGCCTCGCACTCGGCGCAAAAAAGACCCATGTGATTACCGCCATGCTGGGTCAGATTGTGGGACCGGTAGCGGTTGGGCTTATCGGAGGAGCAGGCCTAGCTGCCGCAGCGTCACAACTGCTTCGGCGCATTCTGTATGGTGTGAGCGGCCTCGATCCTGCAGCTTATCTTGGCGCGATTGGATTGTTGACCGTCATCATCGCATTTGCAGCATGGATGCCGGCACGTAAAGCTCTTGCGGTCGATGCGATGCGGGTTCTACGACACGAGTAGAAACCTGGGCGATCGCGGGATGAGCGAACAAGACCTCATCCCACGATCGCAACGTGACTAAGAACACCTTCTGCTAACGTCTCGTCTCCATCGATGATGATCTGTGACATGGCAACGGCGCGATCGATCCCTTTGGTGAAGAGCATCCATGCGATTTGTTCAGGCACTATGACGCTGCAGGCAATCCGCGAAGGCAGCTCGCGAAGAAAATGCCAGCGATGCTCCTCCCGAGAGAGCACCCAGCTTCCGCCACACTCCCCTGAGATCTCAAGCAGGATATTGATTCCGGAGGGCGCATTGAGATGCCGATAGGCATACGGCAGACCGCGAATGAAACAGTCCAGCACAGGATGATAGAGCTCCGGCGTCAGAATTCCCGGCCTGCCCGTTGCCAGACGAATCTGCTGCTGATGATGCCAGCGTTCAGTCAACTCTCGCGCCGTATCGAACCAGTTTGCTGACGTCTCTTCTCCAGCCCAACTGACGTTGAAGGTTGCCCTTGCAAATGGATCCAGCGATTCGTGAAAGTCCGCCGATTGTTCGCAGGCCGTCTTCATCAGTTCAATCAACACGGGCGGGCTGAGCCGCCGAAAGACGCATACACCCTCATGGTTCAGCCGATTGACCAGTGAGGCGACCTCCTGCGGCGTTTGCGGAATCTGCTTCTCGACAAACCAGGCATCGCGCACCATGGAGAGCTTCCGCAAGACGGTATCCAAAAGATGCGCGGTGACATCGCGCACCTCCCACCGCGGCGAGACGGTGCGGTATCCCCACTCTTCTTCGGTGAGAGAGCTCAACAGATGTAACAGCTCGCGATCAACCTTTCGTAGAAGAGGAGCGCAAAGAATGGGTTCGTGCCCTTCAAGCCGGCGTTGCGTTTCCATCGCGCCATGCTAGAGCATTTTCCCTGTTGCTGGGTAGCCGGAAAGAGGTGCAGCCGCGTCTTCATTGCGGAAAACTTCCATAGATCACTCGGAATCGCGGTCGCGCTTCCTGCGTTGGTAGGCCGCGACCTTGATCTTGTTGCCGCAGATATTCATGCTGCACCAGCGGCGCGATCCCTTCTTACTGGTGTCGAAGAAGTGAACGATACACGACTCGCACTGACGAATACGTGAGGTTTCCGTCTCCGCCAGAAGATCGGCGGCCCCATCGATAATGGGTGCCCACAGGACGGCCGGCACCGCAGGGTCAAAGAAGGTCTCACGCACAACGCCACCATCTCGCCTGCGAAGCGTGGTGCGAAGCGGATATTGCTGCAGCTGCGTATTGATCTCTTTCAGGAAATCATCGGAAGGAGCTGAGCCGGCCTCCACGCGCGCCACCGCATCCCTTAGACGCTCCCGGAAGGCAATGAGATCTTTCCGGAAGGCCTCTGCCTCAGCGGATTGCCGCCAGCTCCGCAGGAGAGACTTCGTCTTCGGCGAAGTCACAGTGCCGGATGCGATAAACCACCGCTCCAGGGCATGCACGTCCGGCAGAAGCTCGGTGGGGCCGTCCGCCAGGATCGGTTTCGTGTTGAGGAAGTCCAGGATGGGGCGGTTGGCGACGAACAAAAAGCCGTCAACCCATTCGCCGGCATCTGGAGAAGCAGTACGCATGGTCTTCCCTTACAAAATATCGCAATTAATTTATAACACCGTTATTGACAGTTTTAACGGTGTTACGTAATCTTAGCTCATTCCGCTGGAAAGCGGGCCAAAAGGAGGAAACATCATGACCAAGTTTCAACACGCCACCGTCCGCGGCCTGAAGGTCTTCTACCGTGAGGCCGGTTCCACCTCTTCCCCGACCATCGTGTTGTTGCACGGGTTTCCCAGCTCATCGCACATGTTCCGCGACCTGATTCCGAAGCTTGCGGAGAAGTTCCACGTCATCGCTCCGGATTACATCGGCTTCGGCTACAGCGATATGCCCTCGGTGACCGAGTTCGAATACACCTTTGACCGCCTTGCGGACTATACCGAGGAGCTTCTCTTCGGTGTCCTGGGACTGAAGAAGTTCAGCTTTTA
>JABFXN010000007.1 GCA_013361705.1 Acidobacteriaceae bacterium | reverse complement strand
CTTTTGATCCATCGCCTGAAATGAAATGTCCTGGTCCGCTTGCACAAATCCCATCACGCGGCCTGTGTCTTGCTGAGGAATGAACCCCTTCGGGACGACGATGTAGAGATAAACGTTGATCGCGACGGTCAAAAGGAGAGTGACCAGCGTCATTTGCGGATGCCTCAGAATGACGGTTAACGTCCTGCCATAAACCCGAATGATCGCGTCGAAGCCGCGCTCTGTGGCGCGATACAGCCAGCCGTGTTTCCGATTGCGTTGCGAACGCAAGAATTTGGAGCACATCATCGGCGTAGCGGTGAGCGAAACGACGAGAGATACTCCGATCGCGACGGCCAAGGTAACCGCAAACTCGCGGAAGAGCCGACCCACGATGCCGCCCATCAGCAGCAGCGGAATGAAGACGGCGACGAGCGATGTGCTCATGGCGAGCACGGTGAACCCGATCTCCTTCGCGCCTCGCAAGGCCGCCTGTACGGGAGGGAGCCCTTCTTCGAGATAGCGCGAGATGTTTTCAATAACCACGATGGCGTCATCCACGACAAAGCCGGTGGCTATGGTGAGTGCCATTAAGGAGAAGTTGTCAAGCGTGTATCCCAGCAAGTACATCACGCCGCATGTACCGAGTAACGAGACCGGAACGGAGATGCTGGGGATAATGGTGGCCCAGGCATTTCGCAGAAATGCAAAGACGACCAAAACAACCAGTATGACCGAGATGATCAGTGTGAATTCCACATCGTGGACCGCAGCCCGGATCGTGACGGTCCGGTCCATGGCGACGCCGATCTGAATCGCGGGAGAGATGGAGGACCGCAGTTGTGGCAGCAGGGCCATTACGCGGTCCACAGTCTCGATAACATTGGCTCCGGGCTGTTTGAACAGAACCAGGAGGATCGCGGGTTTGCCGTCGGCTAAACCGTCGTTGCGGGTGTCTTGCACCGAATCGATCACGTCTCCGAGATCGGCCAGCCGCACCGCCGCTCCGTTATGATAGGCCACGATGAGCGGGCGGTATTGATAGGCTTTGAGTAACTGGTCGGTTGCTCCGATCTGCCAGCGAACATCGTCGTTACCGAGAGCGCCCTTTGCCTGGTTGGCATTTGCAGCCGCGAGGGTGGTGGCCACCTGATCGATGCCAATCCCGTACTTGTTCAGCAGCGTGGGGTTCATCTCGGCACGCACGGCCGGATGCGAGCTGCCCCCCACGTTCACCTCGGCGATCCCTGGAATCTGTGCAATTTTCTGCGCAAGAATGGAATCGGCCACATCGTACATATCCCGCCTTTCAACCGTATCCGAGGTCATGGTCAGGATCAGGATCGGAGAATCGGAAGGATTGACCTTCCAGTAGCCGGGGTTGCTGGGAAGGTTGCTGGGCAGTTGACCGCGCGCGGCATTGATAGCAGCCTGCACATCCCGCCCAGCCGCGTCGATGTTGCGATTCAAGTCGAACTGCAAAACGATGGAGGTGCTGCCCAACTGGCTGGACGAGGACATCTCAGAGATGCCGGCGATACGCCCAAATTGGCGTTCGAGAGGAGTCGCTACGGCTGAGGCCATTGTTTCCGGGCTCGCGCCTGGAAGGTTGGCGTGAACCTGGATCGTAGGGAATTCCACTTCCGGCAGCGGAGCAACGGGCAATAACCGAAAGCCCAGGATGCCAGCCAAGGCAATGCCGGCGGTGAGTAACGAGGTGCCTACGGGCCTTCTGATGAAGGGGGCTGAGAGGCTCACATCCGCTCCATTGCAACCGACTCCTGCAGCGCCGCGGGGCTGGTCGCTTGAGCACGAGAATGAAAGAGGCGCTTGGCGAGCCGGTCAAAGAACAGGTAGACCACGGGCGTAGTGTAAAGCGTGAGGATCTGACTGACGATGAGTCCTCCGACGATGGTGATACCGAGCGGGCGTCGTAACTCCGAACCCACGCCGTGTCCCAGGGCTAAGGGAACGCCGCCAAAGAGAGCGGCTAGTGTGGTCATCATGATAGGACGGAAGCGCAACAGGCAGGCCTGATAGATCGCCTGGCGTGGAGACTTGCCCTCGTTTCGTTCAGCATCTAGCGCGAAGTCGATCATCATGATGGCGTTCTTCTTCACGATGCCGATGAGAAGAATGAGACCAATGAGTGAAATGACGTTGAAATCTTCATGGCAGATGTAAAGCGCGAGAATCGCGCCCACGCCCGCCGAGGGAAGCGTGGAGAGGATCGTGATCGGGTGGATGTAGCTTTCGTACAGTACGCCGAGCACGATGTAGACGACCACAAGCGCGGCGAGGATCAGGAGGGGTTCGTTGGAAAGCGAGTTTTGGAACGCAGCCGCGGTCCCCTGGAAACTGGAGTGAATGCTGGCGGGCATTCCGATCTCCTGCTCGACCTGATTGATGGCCTGAACGGCGTCGCCCAGGGACTGACCGGCCGGAAGGTTGAAGGAGATCGTGTTCACTGGGAATTGGCCTTGATGGTTGACGGTGAGCGGCGTGGTGGATTCTTCGAAGTGGGTGAAACTGCTCAGCGGTATTTGCGTGCCACCCGCCGAACGCACGTAGATGTTGTTGAGTGCCTGCGGATTCCGACGGAAATCAGGGCCGACTTCCAGCACCACATGGTACTGATTCAACTGAGTGAACATGGTGGATACCAGCCGTTGGCCGAAGGCATCGTAAAGCGTGTTATCGATTTGCTGCATGCTGATGCCGAGACGAGAGGCTGTATCGCGATCGATAACCAGGGTTGTCCTCAAGCCTGAACTCTGCTGATCGGAGGCAACGTCGCGAAGGGTGGGCAGGTCCCGCAACTTGTCGAGAAGCCGCGCGGTCCACACATTCAACTCTTTGGCGTCGGCATCTTCGAGCGTGTATTGGTATTGAGTACGGCTGACGCGATCCTCTACCGTCAAATCCTGGACCGGCTGCATGTAAAGGGTAATTCCAGGGACCTTTGCCACAACCGGGGCGAGGCGACGAATGATCGCGCTGGCCGAAGTGCCATTCCGGTCTTCGAGTGGTTTGAGATTGATCTGAATGCGCCCGCTATTCAGGGTCGTGTTTATGCCGTCAATACCGATAAAAGACGACAGACTTTCAACAGCGGGGTCTTTTAGGATGGCGCTTGTCAATGCTTCCTGACGCCGGGCCATGGCGGCGAAGGAAACATCTTGCGGCGCTTCCGAGATGCCGAGAATAACACCCGTATCCTGCACAGGGAAGAAGCCCTTGGGACCGGTGATGTAAAGGATGATCGTAGCGGCAAGCGTGGCGGCGGTGACCAGAAGTGTTAGCGGCTGATGACGCAACACCCATTGCAAGGTGGTCGCATAGCGCGCGATGACCCAATCGAAGACTGCTTCCGATTTACGGTAGAACCAACCCTGTTGCTCGACTGGTTTATGGTGTAACAGCTTCGCGCACATCATGGGCGTGAGCGTCAGGGAAACAACTGCCGAGACGAGAATGGTGACCGCCAGTGTGATGGCAAATTCGCGGAAGAGCCGCCCGACGATGTCGCCCATGAACAGCAGCGGTATCAGCACGGCGATGAGCGAGACAGTCAGCGAAACGATGGTGAAGCCGATCTGCTCCGAGCCGCGGAGAGCAGCGCGTAACGGTGTGTCGCCTTCTTCCAGATAGCGCGAGATGTTTTCGATCATGACGATGGCGTCATCCACAACAAAGCCGGTGGAAATGGTGAGCGCCATCAGCGTGAGGTTATTCAGGCTGTAGCCGAGCAGGTACATGACACCAAAGGTGCCGACAATGGATAACGGGACGGCGACGCTCGGAATGATAGTGGCAGACAGGTTTCGCAGGAAGAGGAAAATGACCATCACGACCAGGGCCACCGTAAGCATCAGTTCAAACTGCACGTCTTTGACGGATGCCCGGATGGTGGTAGTGCGGTCGGTAAGAACGGCGATCTGAACGGCAGACGGCAGAGATGCCTTTAGCTGAGGCAGCAGCGCCTGAATGCGATCCACAACCGAGATAATGTTTGCGCCCGGCTGCCGTTGAATGTTGAGGATGACCGCCGGCGTCGTGTTCATCCAGGCGGCCTGATGGATGTTCTCAGGGCCTTCCACGACCTCTGCTACATCGCTGAGGCGTATGGGAGCACCATTCTTGTAGGCGACAATGATGGGTTTATAGCCGGCGCTCGTGAGGATCTGGTCGTTCGCGCCGATCGTGTAGGCTTGCCGAAGCCCGTCGAAGTTGCCTTTGGCCTGATTAAGGTTTGTCTGGTTGAGTGCGGTTCGCAGGTCTTCCATGCTCAAGCCAAAGGCGGCGAGAGAGGTAGGGTTTACGCGAATACGGACAGCAGGCTTTTGGCCTCCGCTGATGGACACCAAGCCGACGCCCGGAAGCTGTGAAAGCTTTTGAGCGAGCGTCGTATCGGCCAGGTCCTCCACCTTGGTCAAGGGCATGGTCTTCGACGTGAGCGCGAGCGTGATGATGGGCGCGTCGGCCGGGTTCACTTTGCTGTAGATAGGAGGATTCGGGAGATCAGGGGGCAGATATGTTCCCGCCGCATTGATGGAAGCCTGAATCTCCTGCTCGGCAACGTCGATATCGAGATTGAGGTCGAACTGCAGCGTGATGATGGAGCTACCGAAAGAGCTCGTGGAGGTCATCTGCTTCAGACCCGGGACTTGGCCAAACGTTCGTTCAAGCGGCGCAGTCACGGAAGAAGCCATCACGTCCGGGCTTGCGCCAGGGTAGAACGTGAGGCACTGAATGGTGGGGTAATCGACCTCGGGCAGAGCGGAGACGGGAAGCTGCTTATAGGCGATGAAACCTGCCAGCAGAATGCCGGCCATGAGCAGCGAAGTCGCTACTGGCCGCAGAATAAACGGCCGTGATGGACTCATCCTTGAGATCTCCGCTTCAGGTTTTCGGGGCGCGCGGGCCGGGCGTTAACTTTCATACCGTCGGTTAGCTTTTCCGCTCCGTCCACGACCACAGAGTCGCCCGGTTTCAGGCCGTCATCGATGGAAACATCGTTCCCCTCGGTCAGGCCCACTTTTACGGGGCGAACGGTTACTGTGTTGTCATTCTGGATCAGGTAAACAAAAGTTCCCGTCGGGCCTCGCTGGATTGCGACCGCAGGAACGATGGTGACATTGCGCTCCGTATTCAACCAGAGCTTGATGTTCACGAACTGGTTGGGAAACAGCTTGTTGTCCGTGTTGTCGAATATAGCTTTCAACTTAGACGTGCCTGTAGTGGCATCGATCTGATTGTCGACGGTGAGCAGGGTGCCGGTTGCCAGTTTCACCGATTCATCCTGGTTGTAGGCTTCGACCCGCAGCTTCGCGCCCTGCCGGAGTTTTGCCAGCACGGCAGGAAGTTGATCCTGCGGGATGCTGAACAGGACGGAAATGGGCTGGAGCTGCGTGATAATGGCGATGCCATTGGGATCGGAGGCATGGACGATGTTGCCGGCGTCCACCTGCCGCAGCCCAATTCTGCCGCTTATGGGAGCGATAATTCGTGTATAGGAGAGCTGGAGCTTGGCGTTATTAATCGCGGCCTGATCCACGGCAATCGAGGCACGCGCCTGGGACTGCGTGGCAGCCTGCGTATCCAATTGCTGCTTGGCGATGATCTGCGCGTTGTAGAGTTCCTGGTCACGCGCATAGATGGCCTGCGCGTCCTTCAGCACAGCTTCGTCTTTCGCGAGGTTGCCTTCGGCCTGCTGCAGCGCCACCTGGAAGGGGCGTGGATCGATCTCGGCGAGCAAATCGCCTTTGTGAACGAATTGGCCTTCGTGGAACAGTACTTGGTCCAGAGGGCCATCGACCTGAGGCTTCACCGTAACGGTGTTGAAGGCGGTTACAGTGCCCAGGGCACGCAGGTAGACCGGAAGATTGCCGCTGATTGCGGTGGAGGCCACCACTGGCAGATTCTGCGGTTTGCGCATCATCTCCCGCTTGGCCGCGGTCTGCTGACTTTTCGTCGTCTCTCTTAAATACAGGCGGTAACAGCCGTAGCCGATCGCGGCGAAGATGAGTAACCAGACCCACCAGTAACTTTTCGAGCCTCCATGGTTACCGTCATCCAGATTCAATTCGGCAGGCAACTTCGGGCGGCTTTCCGTTTCTTGAGGTTCCAGCGTAATCGGCTGTTTCA
>JABFXN010000359.1 GCA_013361705.1 Acidobacteriaceae bacterium | reverse complement strand
AACGACATCGCCGTCTCCTCGGGTTCGGCCTGCACCTCGTCGACTCTGGAGCCCAGCTAAGTGCTCAAGGCTCTGGGCCTGGGCGACGACGTTGCGCACAGCTCCATCCGCTTCGGCCTCGGCCGCTTCAACACAATCGAAGAAGTAGACTACGTTGCCGACAAGCTGATCGACGTAGTGCAGAAGCTGCGCGAACTCAGCCCGCTTTACGAGATGGTGAAGGAAGGCATCGACCTCAGCAAGATCGAGTGGGCGGCTCACTAATAGAAATGACCGCGTGCCTTATCTGCGGACGCACCTTGAATGATCCCGCAGACGTTCTCTCGATCGATTGTGGGGGCGACTGTTGGGGGTGCATCAGTGCTGAAGAGGCAGCGATGGTTAACATTGAAGTTGAACAGTATCGAGCATTGCATCAGTCCGGGACGTATCGAATAAAGCCGGACGGCATCTAACTACTCAAGGAACCCGTGAGGGAGGAAACGAAATATGGCATACAGCGATAAGGTCGTAGACCACTACAACAACCCCCGCAACGTCGGCACCTTGGACAAGAGCTCCGAGGATGTTGGCACGGGCCTGGTCGGCGCACCGGAGTGCGGCGACGTGATGCGCCTGCAGATCAAGGTCAACCCCGAGACACAGGTCATCGAAGACGCCAAGTTCAAGACCTTCGGCTGTGGCTCGGCCATCGCTTCTTCCTCACTCGCTACTGAGTGGGTGAAGGGCAAGACCGTTGATGAGGCCCTCGCCATCTCGAACACCGACATCGTGAAGGAGCTCGCGCTTCCTCCGGTCAAGATCCACTGCTCGGTTCTGGCGGAAGACGCCATCCGCGCCGCGATCGGCGACTGGAAGAAGAAGAACAGCGTTGAGACCGAAGCTGCTGCTCCGGCCGCCGCCGCTCACTAATCTCCTTCGGCATTCATACCCAAAGGCGCAGACCTCGGTCTGCGCCTTTGGGTTTTCAGAGCGCTTTCGAAATGTGGCTATTCGGTTTGTCATCCTCAGCGTCAGCGAGGGACCCACTTTTCTGCCCACATGTCCATGCACTGGGTGCCCCATCCATCGCATCGCGACGGTGTGATATCGCGCTTCGCGCGATCACGCCGCCGCCTTCGGGCCTATATCCCACAGCATCTTCGCCTGACCGCCTGGTCCGTTTGTGCTGGAACGATATACTGGAAATGATGCGGACTGGTTCCCTGGCGCATCTAAATCTCTATGTCCACCGTCTCCATCAGCTCGACCACCAGCAACGCCATGAGCGCCCCGGCGCCCGAGGAGCAGAAGCTCTCTTCGCCCCTGGCGACGGCGGTGGCGGCGCCCGAATTGAATGCAAAGGCCACCGGCATCTCCGTGACAGAAAAGGCCATTCGCCGCGTCCGTGCCGCCATGCACAAGGAAGGCATCTCCGGCACCGACGGAGGTCTGCGGCTGGGCGTTACCGGCGGCGGCTGCTCCGGCCTGAGCTACTCCATCCGTTTCGACACCAAGCCGCGTGAACGCGACCGAGTGTGGGAGTTTGAGCAGGACAGCGAACGTGTCCGCATCTTCGTCGATCCCAAGAGCTTCATCTACCTGAACGGCATGATCCTCGACTTCGAAGAGACCCTCATGCGCCAGGGCTTCAACTTCATCAATCCCAACTCGCAGAAATCCTGCGGCTGCGGATCGTCGTTCACGGCATAAAAGTTCTCAGAGTAGACAACGAAAGGCCGGCCATTATGGCCGGCCTTTTGCATGCCAACCATCAGAGCATTTTTCCTGTTACTGGGTATCTTGGAAAGGCGTGCAGCCGCGTTTTCATTGCGGAAAACGCCCATAGATGCGGAAACCCTACACTCCCCCTACAGGAAAGATGCTCTAGGCAGCGAAGCCTCCGTCGATCAATAGACTTGCGCCGGTGATATATCCCGCTTCCGGACCTGCAAGATAACTCACCATGGCCGCGATCTCATCGGCATGGCCATAGCGCTTCAGCGCCAACAATGACAGCATCGTCTCCGCAAAGGGTCCGGACGCTGGATTCAGGTCGGTATCGACCGGTCCGGGCTGAATATTGTTGACCGTAATGCTGCGCGATCCCAGATCACGCGCCAGCCCCTGCGTGAAGCTGGCCAGTGCTCCCTTCGTCAGGGCATAGACAGAACCACCCTCGAAAGGCATCCGCTCTGCATTGGTGGAGCCGATATGGATGATCCGGCCTCCATCAGGCATGTTGCGGACCGCCTCCTGTGTGGCGGTAAAGACGCTGCGTACGTTTACCGAGAGCGAACGCTCAAAGTCGGCCTCACTGAAATCAGCGATTGGCGCCAGGACGGCGATACCGGCGTTGTTGACCAGGATGTCGATCTTGCCGAATTCCTTGGCCGCCTGCTGCACGGCCGAGCGTACTGCTGCCTGATCCGTCGCATCTGCCTTGATGGCAGTTGCTTTCCCTCCTGCCTTCTGAACCTGATCGACGACCTGTTGTGCCTGGTCGGGCGAGGCGCTGTAGGTAAATGCGACCTGTGCACCGTCGGAAGCGAGGCGTTTGACGATCGCCGCACCGATGCCGCGTGAGCCGCCGGTGACGAGGGCGGATCTTCCACTGAGGTTTGACATCACGAGTTCTCCTTGTTCTGATTGTGGCTTATTTCTGTATGCCCTATTTATAGAAGCGGCACCGATGCCCATAGACCAGCACTGATACTGATGACCATACTGCAGAGAATGATCTTTCCGGCTACGGGACAGTTCGGCGATGGCGACGTGGCATGTTGCACAGAGCATCTTTCCTGTAGGAGCAGTGCAGGGCTTGTGTTTTGCTCAATGAAACGCCGCTGCACGCTCCTCCCGGGAGTCCCAGCAGCAGGGAAAATGCTCTAACCGATACACTGGTGATCGATGAGTGATTACTTTGCGTTCTTCGGTCTTCCCCGTCATCTGCATCTCGACACCGCAGCCCTGGAGAAGCAGTTCTACACGCTGAGCCGCAAACTGCACCCCGATCGCTTCGCCGCAAAGCCTGTTGCGGAGCAGGAAGAGGCCCTGCGTCAGTCCTCGCTGTTGAACGATGCCTATCGCACGTTGAAGGAACCCATCGCCCGCACCGAATATCTGTTGACGTTGGAGGGTGTGCAGCTCGAAGAGCAGTCACGCGCCGCAACCGACACAGCCAGAGCCACGGGCACCGAGAAGAAACAGGTGGCTCCGCCGGAGCTTCTGGAAGAAGCCTTCGAGCTCAACATGCAGCTTGAAGAGATGAAGATGAACAAGCAGATGGGCGACGACGATCCCCAACTGCGCAAAGACCTCGAAATCGCAAAGGCAAACTTCGAAGGCATGCTCGCCAGCGCGCAGACGGAACTTGAGTCGCTATGGTCGGCATGGGATACGGCTGTCGATAGCAATGACGACACCGCGAAGACCAAAGCTCGCGACGGTCTGGTGGCATTGCTCAATCGCCGCAGCTACATTCGCAATCTGGTACGCGACGTCAACGCAGCGTTGGAATAACCACTACTCCGAATACCCAGGTCCCTCGGGGACCTGGGTATTCGCGCCTCGCGCGAACCGCTTTCGACCCGATCTAGATACCTACCTCTCTTCAAACTCCTTCACCGTCCGCACCGAAATACGTTCCTCCGTCCACCCATAACTCGTCAGGAGATCAAACAACCATTGCTGTCGGGCCCGCGGTACATGCGACAAAAGCCGCACCTCGACAGAGCTGATCGGACGCGGTCCGCTTTCGGGGTAACACGCCGAGTCCGCTGACAGATCAGCACGTAGCGTCTTCTCCGAAAGACTTCCCCACGTTCCTCCACGCATCGACCGCAGCTTGCCACTACTGTCCATACCAAGCACCATCGGGCATGGCGCCACCTGCTGCGCGACAATCGCATTGGCCCCTCCGCCACGAATAAAAACATCGACAAGAGACAGAGGAAACAAAGCTTCACACCTTTACCCATGGGTTATACGTCCCCACATGCCACAGATATCCTTCGGGATCGCGGCACGTAAATCCTTTGCCACCATAGAACTTTTCTTCGAGATCGAAGATCATCTCTGCTCCCGCAGCCTTTGCCAGCGCATATACCGCATCGCAGTCGCTGACCACCAGCGACACACTCCTCGTCTCGCGTCCGCCAATCTCCTCCGGAGTCGCGGCATACGGCGTATATGGGGTTTCATTTTGTGCCGATCCCAGCATGATCATGCCGTTACCGAAGGTAAGCTGGGCATGGTCGACACGCACGCCGTCTGCGTTCAGGTACACCGCATTCTTTTCAAAACCGAGTGCGGTACAAAGCCATTCGATTGCCGCCAAGCAGTCGCGATACCGCATGCCGGGAATCACAGTTGAGGGAACGTTCGCTGCCGGTGTTTTCATGCGCTTATCTTCCTCTCTCTGCCAACAAGCTTCTTGGAAAAAACGGAAATCTTTACAACACAAGATGGTTCGCCCATGGCCGCTCGAGACGGGAATAGGCCGTCGGACTGATGCCCGAAAACTCATAAAACTCATTCGCAAAGTGCGACTGATCGTAGTACCCGCACTCCAGCGCCAGCTCTGCCCACGGCAATTCCGTTCCCTGATGTAGCTGCTGGACCGCCCGTTGAAACCGCAGGATCCGCAGGAACCACTTCGGGGACACACCAATCTCCTCGCGAAACAGATCGCGCACTCTGCGATCGCTGAGGCCCGTTGCCCTACTCGCATCGGCCAGCGAGCACGCCGTCGCATGCCGCCGTATCTCCAGCAACATGGAACGTACTGCTGGATGCAGGGATGCGGCTCCCAACCTGCCGCGCAAGAACGACTCGAGCACGGCAAACTTGAATTGCGGACCGGCGATCTCCATTAGGCGCTCGCGGAGCGTTGCGGCATCCTTGCCGAGCAGCGATTCCAGATCCGTCTCTTCGCCGCAGAGATCCGTTGCAGGCTCCGCGAAGAAACGCCGCTGCCCGCCTGGAGCAAAGACCACACCGACCATCTCTTCGGTATCTGCAAGGTCGATGGTCTGGTACCCATGCTGCAACCCAACCAGAAGCGATGGGGCCTGCAGGAATCGCTCTCCGGAACGAAGAACCCCATGACAGTGCGCGTGCGCCAGGTTGATGACGATCTGTGTGTCACCATTTGGCAGGACGCGCTGCAAGGTACTCACCATTCCGGGTGTACGGACGTACCAGAGCGTCTTCACCCATCCCGCGAGCGGCGCCTTCGGCTTGTATTCGAGGTAGGTCATTTTCCCTGTAGGTGTAAGGTAGGGATTCCACATCTATGGGCGTTTTCCGCAATGAAAACGCCGCCGCACGCGCTCTTCGTGGGTGCCCAGCAACAGGGAAAATGCCCTAGGTCACGCATCGTCCTTTGTCGTGCCGTCATCAGAAGAATGCGACAATAGTATGTTGCGCCTCTGCGGCTGTCAGCCGCCAGTGGACCCTTGTTTATGGCAGATCTTTTACAGATTGAGAGCATTCAGCCCGCGGGCCGCGTGGTCGGTATCGACCTCGGCACAACGAACTCCCTCGTCGCCTTTATGGAAGGCGAGAAGCCGGTGGTCATTCCGGGCGAGGATGGATTGAACCTTGTCCCCTCGGTGGTCGCGTTGACCGGCGAAGGTGCGGTCGTAGGCAATCCGGCGCGCACCACCTTGCTGAGCCATCCGGGTAGCGCCGTCTACTCCGCCAAGCGCCTGATGGGACGCGGTCTGGAAGATATTCAGGAGGAGCTGAAGCTCTTCCCCTTCCACATCTCCTCCAGGGCCGGCGAGGTATTGCGCCTGAAGGTCGCTGACCGTGAGATGTCGCCACCGGAGATCTCCGCTCTGGTTCTTGGCCAGTTGAAGAGAAACGCCGAGCGCTTCTTCGGTCAGGCGGTCACCAAGGCGGTCATCACGGTTCCCGCGTACTTCAATGACGCGCAACGGCAGGCCACCAAGGACGCCGGCCGCATCGCCGGCCTTGAAGTGCTGCGCCTGGTCAACGAACCCACCGCCGCTGCTCTAGCCTATGGCCTCGACCGCGCGAAGGAAGGCATTGTGGCCGTCTACGACCTCGGCGGCGGAACCTTTGACGTCTCGATCCTCAAGCTGCACGAAGGCATCTTCGAAGTCATCTCCACCAACGGAGACACGCACCTCGGCGGCGAC
>JABFXN010000366.1 GCA_013361705.1 Acidobacteriaceae bacterium | reverse complement strand
CACAATCGCCTGGCTGTTTCCCACAATCGCGCTACGTTCCACGGAGAGAATTGCAGTAGGCCCCGTCGTCTCGGCGGCAGTGCCATTGTTTGTCAGGGTCGAGAGCGTGACATGACCTTTTCCGCTCGCGATATTGATCGCATCACCGGAGTTCTGCGTAATCAGCGAGTCGGCCACATCCAGCACACCGTTGTTCAGCATTACGCCTGTCGCAAATCCTTCGATGGAAACGTTGCGAAGCTCTACATTCGCTCCCATACCGGTGTCGACGTTAATACCGATCTGAGATGAAATCGTGCCGCCGGTACTCAAACTGACATTTCGCGCGGAGAGATTCAATACCGCCGAGGAGGGGTAGACCCGGATTCCTCCCGTTCCTTCGTTCGAAATCAGTACGTTTTCCAGCACCAGCTGCTTTCCGGAGAGATAGTTGATGCCGTAAGATCCAGTCTTATTGCCATTAATCAAAAGGTTTTTGATAACGACGGTATCTGTCGCTGCAGCGGCCACAGTAATGGCATTGCCGGAAGCATGAGCAATGGCGGCGACGTCGCCCCACCCCGAAATCGTGATTCCCTTTGTGACGGTTACGGCGCCAAAATCACCCGGGTCGAGCGAGTCGATCTCGCCGCCGGCAGCAGTCTTTGAAATGGCTCCTGCCCAGGTCAGGCATGGTGCGGTGCGGCTGCACGGGTTGGCATCGTCGCCTACACCCGACACCCAGGTTCTAGTCGCTTGCGCTGCTGCGGAAAGGGGAAGCCCGGCGGCGCATAAGAGAAGTGCGAAAGTACGATAGGAAAACGGCATAACGGAAGCTCCTGAAGATTTTGTTCGCTGCGGGCGAATTCCTACTGAAGGCTGATCGTTCCCGTGCTTGCGCACGTTGGAAGCGAACCGCCAGTATTGTTGGCTTTGCGATTATTGCCGGTAGAGTTGAAGGTTCCCACCGGACCGCTGCCGCAGGAAACTCCTGTGCCGTTATCGAAGAGCGTGTTGTCATAACCTCGAACGGTACCGCCGTTGGCGTAGATGGCGACCGAATTCGATGAGATGACATTGCGATCCGCTGAAATGGTCGCACCCGAAGCCGCCTGCATCGCATATCCATTGAGGGTGAAGTTATTGGAGGTGCTAATAATCGTGCCCGCGTTCGCCAGCAGGGCGGATCCGGATATCTGCGTAAACGTGCTCCTGGTTACGTCGATATTGCCGGCCAGCGATGTGGAGATGCCGTTCGCATAATTGGAGACATTGACATTTCTTATAGAAGCTTTCAGCGCGCTGCCGGTAGCAGATGCCACAAGAAGTGCCGAGCCGCTTCCGGTACCAGTAAATAGCGTGTCCCGTACCACAAGATTCAAGGTAGTGCTCGCGCCTGGAGTCACATTGATGGCGGTGGTCGATGATTGAATCACTCCACCTTCAATCACCAGACGGCCGCCGGCGATATAGCGAACGCCGATAGGTCCGACAGTCGTTCCGGCTCCGTTGATGGCAATGTCCTTCAGGACAACCGTATCCGTGGCGCCTGCGTTGACGATGATACCGGTCGTACCGCTATGGAGCGCGCTGGCAAGGAACCCACCGCCATTAATGGTGATCGCCTTCGTAATGGTAACTGCGCCGTAACCACCCGGATCGATGGCGGTAATGGTACCTCCGGCATCGGTCTTGGAAATAGCTCCTGCAAATGTCTTACAAGGGGCGGTGCGGCTGCACGGATTCACATCATCACCGACACCGGATACGTAGGTGTCAGTAGCTTGTGCATGCGCAGACAGAACAAGGCCACCGCACAGAACGGCGGCGGCTGCATAAGCGAAGAATTTCATTGAGCCTTCCTATGGAAATCTCATCGATCGAGACGACTGGAAAATTGAGAACAACCACTGATAAATCATTTGCCGGGAATTGAAAAGCCCATTCTCATGGGATCAAAACACAAAGGTCACCTGAAGTCATATCCAAGTACTCGCAACAGATCACCTGCTTCATCCGCGAACGCCTGCTTTTCTTCCGGCGTCATCTCCTGAACCCAGATACCTACTCGTTCCGCCTGTGGCGGTTTGGTTGTAAGCCGCTGTTGCTGGAACCGCTGGTCCTGAGACACCAGAACCGTGCCATCTCTTCGCTGTCTTGCCTTGTGCTCTTTCAAACGTTCAGGCGCGCCCTTCCAATAGAGCAGCATCGCCGGATCGTACGGCAGGTCGAGAAAGGCACAGGCCCGTGAGAGAACCTTCTCCGGATTGGTAACCAGATCTTCGAAGCGCACTTCGAGGTAATGGTTCACCTTGTTTCCATCCTCACGCGCCCTGGTAACAATGCGCTTCCAATACTGGGCGAGATGATTGATCTCCTGCGATGGGGCAAACCAGGTCTTTCGCAGCGATAAAGCGACATCACGGCCGTCGCGGATCAGATGAATAAAGCGCGCTTCGGGAAGAAGTCTTTGAATAGCCGGCATCTCAAGGGCATACAAAGGCGTCTTGTCACCGAAACGGACCTTGCCATGATTTGCCGCGTATAGACGATAAAATGTGCGTACTCCTTCCCTGACCGTAAATGGTTTCACGGTCGCAAGAGAACGTTGGAGATCCTCCTTGGCAATCCCAAAATCATGCCACGTGGGCGAGCGCCGGGGCGTTCCGGTCACGATACGAAACAGGCGCTGCCTGCGCATGCCAGGAAGATGGATGTGCGCAGCACGTGGAAGGAAACCTGTCTCCGGTGGACTCGCCATCTCCGGATGCGCATCCAGCATCATCCGCAAGAGTGTTGTTCCCGAGCGGGGAGCCCCGACAAGGCAGGGGAAAGGTGGTTGCGGGGGAAAGTGCATCCTTGGAAAGCAGACCCTGAGTTGAAATGGAGAAGAAGTCTCCCTATTTTCCGTGGTCAGCAGAAGAGATGCAACTGAAGAACAGTACGCAGGCCCCAGACGTTAATTTCCCGAGGCCTGCGTTTCGTCTCCTGAATAAGGCCTGTGCCGGCTACCTTCAAAATGTCAACTGCGGGGCGCCGGAGACTGCCAGCGCCGCAATTCGAGGATCACACCATAGTGCAGACTAGGGTGAGCCTCCGCTATAGCCTCGGCAGCTTTATCGTCTGCCGCCTCGAACGACACGACGGCCGCAAGGGCAGGATCCTTCGAGGCAGCCTCGGAAGCCACTGCGCCATCCTTCGCGCTGTATGTCCCCACCACCTGATCCAGGATGCGAGGGTCGAGGTTGATCCCTTTCTGGCGAACCATTGCGACCCAGTTCTGAATCGCAATAGCCCTCTGCTCCAACTCCGATTCGGTTAACGCTCTGGTTCCACGAAACAACATCATGTAACGATTCATTCCATCCCTCCCCGGCTAGAGCATTTTTTCTGTCGGTGTAGTGCAGGGCTTCTGAATGTATGGGCGTTTCCGCAGTGAAAACGCCGCTGCATGCTCTTCCCGGGACACCCAGCAACAGGAAAATGCTCTAACAGCCGTATGTCCTCAAGCTATCCGGCAGGACAAGCTGCTTACTTGTAAAAAACCGGCAGGTTTCGCGACTGGCCGCTGCTGAAGATGCGGCGAGGACTCGTCCCCGTCAGATCGCGGAAATCGCGCACCATATGCGGCTGGTCCGTGTATCCGGCACGCTGCGCCACATCCGTCAGAGAGTGCCCGCGATCCCATAGCTCGCACACGTGCTCCAGGCGGGCCAGGCGGCTCAGCATCTTCGGCCGGACTCCAACCTCACGCAGGAATGCGCGCTCCATGGCACGCTCGCTCATGCCGACGGCGCGAGCCAGATGCTCACTTCGCAGCTTCCCACCATGGCGCCGGATCATCGCCGCAGCCGCTGCAATGGGGCGCGATATCTCCCCTGCCACGCGAAGATGGTCTGCAAGATGCCGCTCGACCGTATCGAAATATCCCTCCGGTGCCATATGACTCTCCGGCAGGTCTTTGAAGCGAGATCGCGTTTCCTTCGGCAACACATCGAGAAGATCGAGAGTTTGATTGGAGAACTGCCCTGCACTCTCACGAAGGAATGCAGCGGCGCCTGCTTCGGTAAAACGCACAATGATCGTCTCTGCCCCACGCGCATGGGTTAGATTCCGTGCATGGTCCTGTACCCCTGAGATCACCATGCCAGGTAGCCGCTCTGTCCCCCGGGTGACGGCTCCTGCAACACGTAATGCCAGTGTCATGCCTGACTCCGGCAAAAGAGTCTGGGTTCGGTCTTCCTCAGACCGGACCCAGAGCATCTCCCTGATGTAGGGACGCAACGGCTGGGCAGGTCTGCGAACAGCATGACGGGTGGCGCTCATCAAACTATGGGATGAAGTTGGGACCGAGCCGATGCAACCGAAATCAAAGCTCATACTAGAGCAACACACCGCGAAGCATCGTGCCTCGCCGTTCCCCGTGCGGCCCGTAGAGGTTGAAGTCCGCCCATGCTCCCGGAATGAGTTCTTCCGGCAGCCCCAGCATCCGCGCAGGGTTGCTCGCTGCCAGCCGCGCAGCTACCGCCAGGGGAGCCCCCGTCATCTGCAGGAAGTTCTCGACCGCGCGGTCCAGAGTAATGATGCTTCCCGCCAGCGTGCCTTCGTCGGTGATGCAGGCCGAGCCCTTGATGCGCACGACCGTACCGCCGGCTTTATAGGTTCCGTCCGGCATGCCTGCCGCTGCCAGACAGTCGGTAATCAGAATGGCGCGCTCCGGCCCTTTGGCTTTGAGCCACAGCCGTACCATCTCCGGAGCGACATGCATGCCGTCGCAGATCAGCTCTGCGTAGAGATCATCGCGGTCCAGGACTACTCCCAGGATTCCCGGCTCACGATGATCGAGCGGGCGCATGGCGTTGAAGGTATGTGTCGCCGTCACTGCTCCTGCCTCAATGCCTGCCAGAGTCTCGGACCGTGTCGCCATGGAGTGTCCGACAGAGCAGCGGATGCCCAGACTCACGGCATAGTGGATCGTCTCCAGCGCACCCGGAAGCTCCGGTGCAATGGTCATCAGCCGGATGTTTCCGCGCGATGCCTCCCATAGGCGCTTCAGCAGCTCTGGAGAAGGCGGCAACAGAAATTCGGCGGGGTGCATACCTCGCTTGCCGTGCGAAAGAAACGGGCCTTCGATATGGATGCCGGCAGCCTGCGCTCTTCCGTCAACCGTCCCAGCCTCGATGAAGGTAGCCAAATTCTCCAGGGCTGTGAGCGTGTCATCAAGAGCAGCCGTCACCGTCGTAGGGAGAAAGCGGCTGATGCCGGCACCGGCAAGGTGGCGGGCTACATCTCCTAGTCCCTCCGTCGAAGCGTTCATCACATCGTGGCCGGCGATGCCGTGAAAGTGGATGTCGAGAAATCCAGCCGTCAGCGTGCAATCGGAGAACTCATAGTCGACACGATCGACTGTCTCCTCGTTGCGGTTCGCGATGCGTACAATCCGCCCATCGTCGATGGTGATGACGGGATACTCTACTACGCCAGAGGAAGTAACAAGCGCCTTCGCAGTCAGCCTTTTCATCACACCAGATGGTAACAGCGGAGTCCATCTTGTTCGAGCGGTACCGTGCTGTGAAGGCCCCACTGACGCCTGGTGAATTCTTCGTAACAATTCTGTGTTCCTAAGGTTGCCTTAAGGCGAAATAGCTTCAATCGAGATATCGAGCAGCTGTAGAACCGGAAGAGAGGAGTTCCCTGCCTCTTTCTGCCTGTTTCCACTCAAAACCGGAAGATTCAATGACAAGATCTCACCTCATCGTAAAGACCGCACGAACCATACATCTCTACATGGGAGTGTTCTTAACACCCGCGATCCTCTTCTTTGCCCTGACCGGGGCATGGCAGACATTCTCTTTGCAATCGCCAACGACAGACGGATCCTATGTACCTCCGCGCTGGGTACAGCAGTTCTCGCAGCTGCATAAGAACGCAACATTTGCAGTGCCGCCACCGAAGAAGAAATCGGATGAGAAGAGCGAGAACAAACATGCGGAGGAAGGGCACGAGGGGCCGGCAAAAAAGATGGAGACGAAACGGTCTCCATTACCGATGAAGATCTTCTTCGTCCTGGTCTCGCTCGGTCTATTTATCTCGACACTGACAGGGTTGTACATGTCATATCGGTATGCAAGAAACAAAGTGGCCGTCAGTGGAGCGCTGGTGGCAGGCGTTATCGTTCCTCTGCTGTTGGAGTTGTTCTAATATCGCAAGCGAGTCAGAGCTCTATTCGATCTCGGGGTGCTTGCCCCAGGAAAAACGCCGGCCAATAATTCCTTTGATGATCAGGTGGTCTGTGGCCGAAGTTGCCCCCAGGCCGACACCGAAGTTAATCTCCCATTGTGGAGAGATATTCAGGTCACTTACGGCGAAGATCTGTTGTTGCTGATTGTGCAGAATGTCGAAAGCTCCAACCCGCCCATAGTCGGCGTAGTACTCAACACCACCGCTGATTGCGCGGGTGAAGTCGTAACTCGCTTTCACCCCTGGGGCGAAGCCAAGCCCCTGGTTGACGTCCGGACCATGCCATGTGCGCTCTAACGCCGGGTTTACAGCGAAATACCAGCGGCCAAATGACTTATCAACGATGGGCCGAATCTCCCAGGTCCAAGTGTCCGGCGAATACACTGTCCGTTGATATCCGATCTCGGTCGAGATGCTCACACCGACAGGCCAATGCCAACTATCGGGCACACGTACGCGTGGGCGGATGTGATCGCCGACCCATTGCAGGCCATGTCCATCCTGCTCGCTGGTGAAGATATAGAAACCCACTTCGGACCAGTTATTGATGCCTTGCGTAATTTCGATGGTTTCGTGTTGTTGGTGATTGGTCGGATAGACGCCGTCGATCAGGTATCGCTGCCCCTTCGCGGTGAAATTGGAATGCAATTCCACCATGGTTGTCTTCGGCAATACGGTATCCGATCCGTAGACCTGGATCTCGTAGTTCCCTTGCGCATAGGCCCTGGGCGCCAGCCATCCCGCCAAAGCGAGAACTACGCACCACAACGCCAGATAACCACGATGTCTGAACCGATCACGCATAACGAAATACCATCATGAAGCCGAGATCCATATGATTCTGTTGGTGACAATGCAGGAGCGTTGGTCCGGGATTATCTGCGACAAACTCAACGGCCGCTTCACCACGGGCAGGCACCAGGACGGTGTCTTTGAAAATGCCTCGCGTCGCTCCAGTTCCCGAGAGACTGCGAAGTTCAAAGACGTGACGATGCAGGTGGATGGGATGATCGTCGAGGCTCGGGTTCTTCAAGAGCAGCCGATAGCGCTGCCCGGTTTTCAATACAGGTGAGTCGGTGTCCGGATATGATTTCCCGTTGATACACCACTCTTCCATCGCTCCATGCCCCTTAAACTTCGCTGAAAACACCAGAGGTATCACCTCGACTGCTTCGTTCTGTTTAGCTTCAGGCGTACCGAATACCGTATAGTCCCAGTTCAAAGTTTGCGGCTGCCGCCATACCGGCTTTCCATTCGCACCGGCATAAGCCACGACAATGCCCATGCCCGCCGCCTGCACGTGCTTGCGAACCTCACCCAGTATCCACACGCCGGGATTGTCCATCATCACAAACGCGGTTACCCGCTCCGCGGGAGCGAGGCACAACATCGACACGAGTTGTGGCTTCGGAACCGGATTTCCATCCAGAGCGACCACCTCGAAACGATGTCCGGCAAGGGAAATCCAATGTGTTTCGGTCGGGCTGGAGTTGAGAATCTGCAGTTTGATGCGCTGATTCTGACGCACCTGCAGCGGATCTCCATAGCCCAGCACGTGGCCATTGATGGTGGAGATATCGTAGGACGGATTCATGGAGCCATCGTCGCTGCCGAGCAGTTGGCCCTGCCAGTCGTGCAGCGTGAGGAAAAACTCGGCATCGAACTGTCCAGGCTCATTTGCCGGATCCACATACAGCAACCCGTGCTGGCCGGTGTATTGTCCTTTGCTGAAGTCACCCCCGGCAAAGGTATGCGTATGGAACCAGCGAAAGCCTGCCGGACGGGGAGAGAACTCGTAAACCAGGGAAGCTCCGGGCGCAATCATCGGCGAGCCTTCTTCCATAGCTCCATCCATTGCCGATGGAAGAAACAGCCCATGCCAGTGGACGATCTCAGGGTTCGCGCTGCGATTGGTCACCTTGATGCGGACAGGCCTGCCTTCGCGAAGCCGCAGCAACGGTCCCGGAACCTGTCCGTTATAGGCTGTTGTCCGGATCGAGTGTTTTGGAGAGAGGTCGACCTTCGTCGTTGCGATTTCCAGGGAGTAGTCCGCAGGCGCATCCGCCGCACGCAGTGCCGTCGCACCAGCCAGCAGGCCGGCCTGCTGCACAAAGCTTCTTCGCGAGATCGTTCCCATTCCTGCCAACCCGACTTTGCGTCTCCTTCCACATACTCAGGTACAACGTACACGTAGTTGACGCCGGAATGCCGACTTCAGTCGCACATATCGCTGGAGCATTTCCTGGGGTGTAGGGCGGGGCCTGTGCCTCGACACTGCACCCCCAGGGGAAAATGCTCTACTCGCGACTTGGAACAGGTCCGACCGCCTGGCTGCAAATTCCCGCGGCGGTGCAGGCGCGCACGCCGAAAAAGACGTTGTCCTTTGAAACCGGGAGACGCGTGCTGTTCGCGTCCTTACCCGGGAACTGTGTCGCATTCACGACATACTGCCAATCGTTCACCGTGGTCTCACGCCATACGATCTGGTAGGTCACCGGCTGGGCATAGCTCTTCGGAGCATCCCATTTCAGAATGGTGTCATTGTCGAGGTTCGACGTGGTCACGCGAACGTTCTGCGGAATGCCCGGTGAACCGGCCAGTGTCGCCAGAGTTGCGATATTCAACCTCGCCACCTTGGCGATGTAATCGAAGTCGTCATACTTCAACAGGTCGCCATACTCTTTGCCATTTTCGACACGCACATGCTGATGCTGGTGGTCGAAGTTTTCCCGCCACTCGGTAAAGCGAACTGACGCAAAACCTGCCTCGCTGAACGACCGATGGTCGCCGCCGCGCAGGAAGCGGTCCAGGCGGAGCTCCATCACCGGATGGAAGGTTCCGGGGAAGTAGGTTCTTCCCACGGCAAGGACCTGGCGCGCAAGCTGACGCGAGGGTGTTTCGTTTTCAGCGCCAATATTCAGCGTCTGACGGATCTGCTCAATCGGAGCCGAGGGCAGAATGCCCTGCGAGAAGACACGGATACGCTGCTTGGACTGCAGCTTGTCGCCGGGCGTGGTGTCTCCGCCGACGATGTCGTTGTTCAGTACACCCTCAAGCTCCCAGCCTTCTTTGCGGGCGCGCTCTGCGAGATGATGCGATCCATTCAGCCCCTGCTCTTCTCCGGCCACCGTGACAAAGACAAGGGTCGCCGGAAACTTCAGCTTGCTGAGCACGCGTGCTGCTTCCATGGAGACGGCTGTGCCGCTGGAGTCGTCATTCGCTCCCGGAGCGAAGTCATGCGTGTTCATCACGTCGGTCTCGCGTGTGTCATAGTGGCCGGTCACCAGATACATACGCTTTGACGCGACCGGATCTGTTCCCTTCAGGACAGCAACGACGTTGCGCAGCGGCGTGGGCTTGATGATGCGCGGGCGGCTGTTGTTGAAGCCGGCCTGCGGCTGCTCGACAGACTCATCAAAGGAGACCTCAAGGCACCCGCCGCACTCTTTGCTATAGCTCTCAAACTGCGACTTGATCCAGTCCGCAGCGGCAAGCACACCGGTGCCAGGCTTCAGATCGGTCTCAGTGGAAGAGATCGTGGACCGGTTGTTGAACTCCACCAGACGGGTGATGTTGGCTTTGATGCGCTCGGCAGAGACCTGCTTCAACGCCGCTGCAATCTGTGCGTCTACGGGGTCAGCCTTGATGGGCGCGCCCACGGCTTCAAAGTCCAGCTTCACAGCGGCTGCCGGATGCGGCTTTTGTTGTGCAACCAGCAGGCAAGGAAGAGAGAAGACCGACACCGCCGCAAAGATACCGCGAACCTTCATCATCGAAACGCTCCGTCAGGGAAAGTTGAGTTGTCGTGAAAAGCGGCGCCTCGCACCAGGCGAACCGCCGCACCTGGAAAGAAGCAGGAGTGGTTAGAAGATGATCTTACCGACGATCTGTAACTGGCGCGAAGATCCAAGATCGCCGACTGGGAAACGCGTGGACGAGATGATGCCGAAGGTTGAGGAGTTCGCCGATGTCGTTGGATTTCCGAAGCTCGGGTGGTTGAAGATATCGAACGCGTCGACGCGAAGCTGGAACTTTACCGCCTCATAGATCGTCGTGTTCTTCTCAATGGAGAAGTCGGTATCTGCAAACCCCGGTCCGCGTAGCGCATTGCGGGCCAGGTTGCCAAATCCGGTGGAAGGAAGCTGGAAGATGCATCCCGTAGTCGCGGTGGTGCAGGTTGCTGGATTGAACCACTGCACGGTCGTCGCACTGGGACGGGTAAGACCGTACTGCACCGGAGCCAGCAGGTTGGGATGTAGGACGTTCGCCGTGCCGGTGAAAGTTGAGGTCGTAGTGACGTTCAGCGGATTGCCCGTCTGCCACTGCGAGATGCCCGAAAGCTGCCAGCCCTCGACCAGACGATTGCCCTTGAACGGCAAAGCATAGATGGCGTTCATGGAAATACGGTGCGCCGTGTCATAGTCCGACGGACCGTAGTTCAGGTAAGGCCGGGTTGCATCCTGCAGAACGGTACCGCTCAGAGAGCCGGTATCCAACGATTTCGAGTAGTTGTAGTTGAAGTTGAAGTTCAAGCCATTGCGGAAGTTCTTCCGCATGGTCAACCACATGGCGTTGTAGTTCGACATACCGATGGACGATATCTGCGTGATGTTGACGCCACTGATGTTTGCGTTCCGAGAGATCGGACTGTTTGCAGAGATCACCTGAAACGGACGCACACCCGAGGCATTCGGCTGATTCACATTCAGCGGAGTCCGCAGATGCTTGCCGACGGAACCGTAGTAACCGATCGATCCGACCAGTCCCCACGGGAGCTCCTGCTGCACGTTGAAGTTGAAGGTCTCTGTATAAGCATTACGCAGGTTGCGCTGCACTCCGCTGATGCCGATACCTGCGGCGCCCGCGGAAGCATACAGACTCGACAGAGGAATCGTGGTGGTTGCGTTGCTGTAAGTCACACGGTTGGCGAACGGTGGATTTCCGTTCAGTCCGCTTACAACATTGCTCTCCGGCTGGTCAGCCATGTAACCATAGGCCGCGCGCAGCACGGTCTTGTTGTTGCCGAAGACGTCATACGAGAAACCAACACGGGGCTCATAGTTGTAATTCTGCGTGTAGGGGCTGTTGCCGATGCCGTTGGTGCCCACCTGGTAAAGCGAGGCGCTTGGCAGATCGAAGAGCACCAACCGGTTAGCGCCGTCCACTGGTGAACCATTCCATTCAAACCGCAGGCCGAGCTCAGCCGTCAGGGTAGGTGTGATCTTCCACGAGTCCTGAAGGAATCCTCCCACTGCATTGACGTAGATACGGCTTGTAGTCTGTGTCGGCGTAATGGTGAAGCTGTTTGCACGGCCGGCCTGGAAGTTCGCCACAGTATTGAAGCCGATGGTGCCCGTGTCTCCTGAGAAGTTTGCGTTGAGGAAGCGGCGGAACTCGCCACCGAATTTAAGCGAATGTTTGCCAACGGTGTAGGTCGCGGTATCGGAGAGGATTCCCAGCGTGTCAAAGCGTCCCTGCGGGAATCCCGAAGGTCCACCGAAGTTAAGGTTCGGGCCAGTGATGGTGATCTGCGGAATTCCAACCGGACCGCTGGTGCCGGTGCCCAGACCCAGAGTTGTCGGATCGGTTGTCACATTGGGATTGAACGAGATCGAGATGCGGTTGAAGCCTAGACGGAACTCATTCACCAGCCTCGGGCTGAAGATGTGTGTCTCGTTCAGCGTGAGAATCTGACGGGTGGCTGCACGATTGTCGCCAAAGCCCGAGATCGTGTTGTTTTGCAGTGTGGGCTCAGTACGCCTGTCCTTCTGAATAGCATAGAACCCGTGCAAGGTATCATTCGCGCTGAAGATCTGGTTTATATCCAACGTGCCCTGATCAGTCGTGACAGGTCCGGCGGCAATACCGAGATAGCGGCTGCCAGTGCTGTCATTGGCGCGCGGGATCAAAGCCAGCAGCTTCTGTGCCACAGGGTCAGTGACACCGGCACGCTGCGCATCGGTCAGCACACCGCTATTAATGGTCAAGCCCTGTGCCTGGCGCAAACCTTCGTAACTGGCGAAAAAAAACGTGTGCTCTTTCCAGATGGGGCCACCCAGCGCGCCGCCAAAGTTGTGGCGCTTGAGCGGAGCAATTCGCTGCCCCTTGGGGTTGAAGTAGTTGCGCGCATCCAGCGCCTCATTGCGCAGATACTCGAAGGCTTCACCGTGGAACTGGTTCGTTCCCGAGCGCGTGCTGACGTTGACGACAGAACCGGACGAGCGGCCGTACTCCGCCGAAAAGGTCTGGTTATTGATCTTGAACTCTGAGGTTGTATTGATCGACGGCTGGAACGTGATCTGGTTCTGCACCATATCGTTCAGGTTGACGCCGTTGATCTGGAAGTTGACCGAGTCTTCGCGGTTGCCGGCGGTAACAAACGAGTTGGCGCCCAGACCGCGGCTTGGCGCTGTAAGGCTGCCAGCCGCCGGTGCGGTTACGCCACCAGGCGTCAGCACCGTCAGGTCGAGGAAGTGACGGCCATTGAGCGGAACCTCCTGAACCGTCTGGCGATCGATGACCTGACCGACGGTGATCGATTCCGAGTCGATGAGCGGAGCACTGGAGTCCACCTGCACGCTCTCACCCGTCGACGCCACCGACATCGGCACATCGATGTTGGTCTTCGCATCGACCTGCAGTGTCAGTTTCTCGACCGTATAGGAACCGAAGCCATTTGCAGTTACTTTGACGGTGTAATCCCCTGGAGGCAACGAAGGAACAACAAACTGTCCTGCACTGTCAGAGGCGATGGTGCGTTCAGCGCCGGTGCCAAGGTTACGGACCGAAATCTGTGCGCCCTGCAGCACGGCTCCGGACGAGTCCTTCACAGTACCTGAAAGTGTTGCGGTGGATTGCGCCTTTGCGGCAGTCACTGCCAGCATAACGGCGATGACCATGGTCAATAGCTTTCTCATGAACGACCTCCAAACGAACTACCTGGACCTCCGGAAGATAGAGCTATGCGTGCAGCCTTTCTTTCCAGAGACCGTGCCTCCGGAGATTTGCCTCAGGCGAGGCGTCATCTCCGGGTCTTAAATTTTGGGTAAATAATGGGACCGCTTAGCGACGTAATATATCAGATACCAAACGAAATCCCCATAGCCTAAGGACGGTATGCGTCTAAGATTCCTGTCATTTGTTTGTCTCCTCGGCGGTACGGCTGCCATGTCTGCTCAAAATGCCGGCCCCGCCGGCACTCTCAAGTCACTGACAGATACGATTGCCGTCAGCGGTTATGAGACAGAGCTCTCTCACCGCATCGAACAGCGCCTCGCCGCATTCCATCCGCAGCGGGACAACATGGGGAACGTCGTCGTCACCTTCGGGTCCGGAGCTCCGCATCGGCTGCTGGTCGCTCCGATCGATGAGCCCGGATACGTCGTCAGTCATATCGAAGACGACGGCTATCTGCGCGTTACCCGCCTTCCGCAGACCGGGCTTCCGCCGCACTACAACGAGATGCAGAACGCCCAGGCTATGGTGATCACTACACGCAAAGGCGAGCAGCGCCCTGCCATCGTTGCCGGACTTTCCATTCATCTGACACCGGGACGCGCCTCCGTTCCTGATCCGGACGATATCGACAACTTCTACGTCGATCTCGGTGCGAGCTTCCGCGCGGAGGTGCTGGCCAGCGGAGTCGATCTTCTGAGCCCACTCGCTGCCGAGCGCTCCCTCTCTGTCGTAGGAACTCATACCTACTCCGGTACGGCTGTCGGCGACCGCTTCGGCGCATCGCTCTTGCTGGCCGCAGCCGAAGCGCTGGGCCACAGCACCCCGAATGGCACTATCACCTTCGCCTTTGTGACCCAGCAGTGGACCGGTTCACGCGGGCTGGCGCGCGTGCTGCAGCAGACTCATCCGGATGAACTGCTCTACCTTGGCCGCACACTGCGGCCGGTGCGTACGGCCGCCGAGCGTAATGAGCCTCTGCCGCCGTTACCGAAACCAGGCACGGGAACCGTGCTGACACTCTCCGGCTCCTCGAAGTCCGGCGACTGGCTTAACGCCGCATCGCTGCACCAGGCGCAGGGCGCGCCCTTCTTGACACGCGGCTATGGCCCCGCCCCAACACTGCCGGAGAAGACCGCGCATCTGAGCGTGCCTATCCTCTATCCGCTGACTGCGGGCGAGATGATCGATGCGCACGACCTCGATGCTCTCGGCGCAGTCGTCGGCAAGTACCTCGGCGTCTCGATTCCGACCTTCGCTCCCGCCACGCCTGCGCCCGCAACGTACACCGCGATCTCGCGGCCAAGCGCGGCTCCCGCAAACGATGCCCTGCTCAAGACACTCACCCTGGCCTACGGCGTTAGCGAAGTGGAGACGATGTCACGCGAGGCCGTCGAGAAGATGCTGCCTGCCTGGGCGCATCCCACCACGGATGCCGCCGGCAACCTGGTGCTCCATCTCGGCCCCACCACCGGACCCAACACCGTCTTCATGGCGCATACCGACGAACTCGGCTTCCGTATCCGCGCGATTGATGCGGACGGCACCATCCAGCTCGACAATAAAGGCGGCGGCACCACCTCGTTCTACTGGGGGCATCCTGCCGTAGTGCACACCTCAGCGGGTATGCGCTCTGCGGTTGTCGGCCTGCCGCCCAACTTCGACACCGCGCAGTTCCACTTTCCGACAGACTTCCGGTCGCCGGCCACACTGAATGTCGGCGCCGGCTCCGCCGAAGAGGTCGCCGCCATGGGTATCAAGTCCGGAGACTTCGTTACCATCCCCAAGACCTTCCACAATCTGCTGAACCGGCGGGTCTCCATCCGCAGCCTGGATGACCGGGTTGGCTGCGCCGCCTTGGTTCGTGCCGCGTGGGAGCTGGGCGAAAAGCCCTTCCGTAATCTGACCTTCGTCTGGTCGACTCGCGAAGAGCTTGGCCTCTTAGGTGCGGTGGCTTACGCAGAATCGTCGGCCAAAGCCGGAATCACCCCGGCGACAGTCTTCGCGATCGATACCTTCGTCTCGTCCGACTCGCCGCTCGAGTCCAAACGCTATGCCGACGGCATTTTGGGGCAGGGCTTCCTGGTCCGCGCCGTCGATAACTCGAATATTGTTCCGTGGGCCGATGTGCAGCAGGTGCAGGCCATCGCCACCGCTCACCATATTCCGGTACAGTACGGCGTAACCGGAGGAGGCAACGATGGTGCTGCCTTCCAGCGGTACGGCTCGACTGATGTTGCGCTGAGCTGGCCGCTGCGGAACTCTCACTCCCCGGGTGAAGTGATGGACCTGCGCGATCTGGACGCGTTGGCCTCCATCGTCACCGCTCTGGCAAGGGAGTGGAATCCGTCCTCTGGACGATAAACTAAGACCGTATGCGCTACGGCGCGAAAGGCTTTTGACACATGCCGGTAATGGAACGGATTGCACCCCTCGAAACACTGACAGATCAGGCTCATCGCAGCATCAAGCAGTACATCCTCGGCGGCAACTTTTCGATCGACGAGCGACTGACCGAAAGCTTCTTTGCCGAACACCTGGGCATCAGCAAATCACCGGTGCGTGAAGCCTTGAATGCCTTGCAGAACGAGGGCCTGCTGCGGATTGAACCGCGCAAAGGCATCTACCTTCGCCGCTTCACCGCCAAAGAGATCTCAGACCTGTACGAGCTGCGTGAGGCTCTGGAGGTCTACGCCACCCAGATTGTGCCTATAACACCAGAGTTCATGGAGGCCCTGGACCAGAGCCTGGAACGCACAACCGAGCTGCTGGTGCGGGACAACAAGACCGCATATATCGAAGAAGACATCGTCTTTCACCGGTTGATTGTGGTCTCTACCGGTAACGAACAGCTTTCAAGCACGCATAGCAATATCCAGGACAAGCTTTGGCTCTGCCGCTGCCAGACCTATCAGCTCACTTCGCCGGATACCCCGGCGGCCCATCATGCTATTGCCCGCGCGCTGCAGGTAGGCGACCGTGAGGGCGCCGCCACTGCAACACGCGACCACATCCGTTTTGTGCGCGATGCGTTGCTGCGCAGCCAAAACGAGCTGGATCAGAGCATGCGATAGCACGTCCCTGCTGCGGAGCCCGGTGAATATTTCGTTGAAAGCCGGGCTGTTTCTCCGTACAGTGACTTTGATCCCGGCATTTTCGAAGGCTCCTATTCCATGGTTGAGAAGTACCCATCGAATCCCAACGCAACAGGTCGTTCTGCTGTTCCCGCCCAATACTCCACCCGGAACACAGCATGAGGCAGGCCTTTTTCCATCTTCGGCGTGTCACACTCTGTTCGCTAACGGCCCTTCTACCTCTCGGAGCCGCGGGCCAAGAGACGTGCCTCAAAGGCTTTGCCATTAACGGCCAGGTGGTCGACTCGACCGGAGCCGCAATCGTCGGCGCCGTTCTGACGCTCGATCAGTTGCCGCCGGAGCGGTCGAACCAGCGGGGCGAATTCACCTACGACTGCGTCAGCGCACAGACGCATACGTTGCAGGTTTCGGCCAATGGATTCGCGGAACGCTCTCTCAGCATCTCGCCCTCACGCGCCGGCCACCTGCGTGTCGTGCTGCAGGTCGAGTCCGTTCAGGAGGAGATCAGCGTCTCCTCGGCCCAGGTCAATACCGCCACCGGAGAACGCACGCTGGCAGGCACCGAGGTTACCGACCTTGCCGACGATCCGGATGATCTGCAGCGGCAGCTGCAGTCCTACACCGCGGCTGCGGGAGGTCTTGGGGGTGTCCCCCTGATTACGGTGGATGGCTTTCGCCTGGAAAGCCGCATGCCGCCCAAGAACGCGATTGCGTTCATTCGTATCAATCCCGATCTCTTCTCCGCCGAGTTTACAGAAGCCCCCTATGATGGCGGACGCATCGAGATCTACACCAAGCCCGGCCAAAGCCGCCTGCATGGCGATCTTTTCTTCAATGACAGCGAGGCCGGGTTCAATGCGAAAGATCCGCTCTCAACCAGACGGGCTGCGCTGACGCGGCGGCGTACGGGCTTCGATCTCAGCGGTCCTCTCTTCCATCACGATCGCGACTTCTCGCTTAGCCTGGAACACCGCGAGATCAACGACTTTGCAGTTGTAAACGCCACAGTGCTCGACACCGCCGGAAACCGTACTTCGCTGGTGCAGAATGTGCCGACACCACAGCATCTGTGGGAGGCCAACGCGCGGGTCAGCTTTCTTACCAGCCCACGCAACGTCCTCATCGCCGGCTATACCGCCAACGTGAATCAGTTCGAGAACGTAAGCGCAGGCGGCAACACGCTGCAGGAGGCAGGCTATGGCCGTAGCCAGGCGGAACATACATTGCGCCTGAGCAACGTCACGACTGTCTCGCCTCACCTGATGCAGGAGTTCCGCATCAGCGTGCGCTATCGCGATGAGCAGGATACGCCCAACTCTACCGCGACACAGGCGCAGGTCGCCGGAGCTTTCACCTCGGGCGGAGCCGACATTCAGACTTCACGGAATCGCGAGACCGTGATCCAGGCGCTGGATGATGTCGTCCTTACCAGGAAGCAACATTCGCTGAAGCTCGGCGTGCAGGTCGAGGACTACTTTGAGCGGATCAAGACCCTCCAGGGCTTCAACGGCACCTATCTCTTCGGCGGTGGAACCGGACCGGAGCTGGATACCCAGGGAAATCCCATCGCCGGCACCAGCATCGTCTTCGATGGACTGGAGCAGTATCGCCGAGCGCAGCGCAACCTGGCAGGCGGCACGGCAACGACCTTCTCCAATGTGGCAGGTCAGCCGGGCAACAACTTCAACCAGTTCCGCGCATCGCTCTATATCCAGGACCAGTGGAAGCTCTCCGACCGGCTACAGGTGACCGGAGGTCTTCGCTATGCCGTGCAGACGGAGCCGCTCTCTGTCGGCAACATCACGCCGCGGCTCGGCGCATCCTGGGTGCCGGATAAGAAAAGGAAATGGTCACTCAGTGGGCGCTTAGGACTCTTTCTGACACCGGTCGCGACTACTACCATCGCCGAGGCGCGGCGTCTGGATGGAACGCAGCGCACAGGCCAGACTATCTACACACCGCTTTACGTCTCCGGCGTTCCCGGCGGCACCATCATCAGGACCATCCGCAGCAATGCGCCTGCTCTGACCCAGTCGCCCTCGATTCAGAGCCAGTTGGCCGCGGGTTATAGCTGGGCCAAAGGATGGAACGTCAGCGCGAGCTGGGTCCATATCCGGCAGTGGAGCGGCCTGCGCACACGCAATATCAACTCGCCGCAGGGCAACGATCCCCAGGGCCTGCGCCCCGGTCCGCGCTACGAAAACATTCTTCAGTTCCAGCAGACCGGCTCCGTGATCGGAGACATCGAGACGGTTTCGTTCGCCAGCTCCGCGTCGAAGCGCATTCAGTTCTACGCGCTTTATGTCTATGTCGATCTGAAGGGCACCATCGACAAAGAACCAACCTTTGCACCGCAGTCCTCCAGTACCGACGCGGGCGAATGGGCACAGATCAGCGGCCGCAGCCGGCACAATATCGTCACCTCCGGCCAGGCACAGCTTCCCTTCGGGTTGACCATCGCTCATGTCTTCCGCGTGCTCGGGGACACACCCTACAACCTGGTGACAGGAATCGACCGTAATGGCGACGGCAATTTCAACGACCGCCCGGAGCTGGCAACAGCGTCGACACCGGGAGCCATCGATACACGCTACGGATGGCTGGTCAGCGACGGCGGCAACGGAACCATCGCACGCAACCTTGGCCTGATGCCCTGGAACATCTATCTCGATACCAATCTCACCCGCCGCTTCGTGCTGAATCCCAAAGCAGCCAACGATCGCAGGCAGACGCTGAGTCTCAACCTGCGGTCAGCCAATCTGTTGAATCACACCAATGTCACGACGATGGGTAGTATTCTCGATTCGCCATCTTTCGATCGCGCCGTGCTCGCTGACCCGGGACGGCGGCTCGAGTTTGGTGTTCGTTACGCGTTTTAGATGTGAGTGACAGATTCGTTTTGTCTCCGGACAGAGAAACGCGAGAACAACAAAGGTGCCACGGCTCCAAACGCTGAAGACGCGTGCTCGGGAAAATGAAGGCCGGGCCCAGGTCCCCGAGGGACCCGGGGCACCCGGTGTATGGGTTATCAAATTACCTGCGAGCAACAGAGGCGTGGTTTGATAGCTTCTACGTGACCGTCTGCCCTGGCATGTATGAGGCGGCTCACAATCAATTCGAAAGGCACTCCCTCGATGAAGCCTTCTCTTATTCTGGCCGTTCTCGTCCTCGCTTCTACATCCGCTCTGGCCGCGACCAAACCCGTTCCCACGTCGTGCACGCCAGAGGTGAATGCGACACTGCTGCAGTTCCTGCATGACAACAGCGGAGACTCGCATGCTCAGCTCGATAACGTGATGGTCTGCGGTACGGCCATCGCCGACTCCTTCGAGCAGCGCGCCAGCTCTACCGGTACCGGCGCGCATCAGGTGATTCTTCTGAACGTCCCCACCAGCGACGGATCGAAGGTTACGATCGAGATCGTCTCCAACGACAGCCTTGACGGTGTCGTGACCGCATCCGAGGGCGACGCGGTCTATGCCTATGGACAGGGATACATCACGTCCTCCCGCGATATCCGTAAACGCATTCATCCGTTAGCCGGTGTGCACGATACGCACTGCGCGACCAACTCCCACATGGACGATGGATGGGTGGTCGTCAACGGCACACGTTACCCGGCGCAGGCGTGCAGTACATCAACTCGGCGCCGGCGGCGTCGCTCGCATTAAATGGCTTTCTCGCATTGCTCTAGCATTCGTCGCGCCTGGCGCGAATGCCTTGCTTAAGGGGACGGCTTTTAGATATTCAGTTCCAATACATCCTTTACACTTTTGTGCCGGAAGTCCTGTGAGGTCAACAGAGGCCAGGAAAAGGCGGTTGCTGCGCAACCTTGGAAAAAGAAAGGTCTTTTCCCACTTTCCCTAGCCACTACGACCGCTATTTATAGGGAATTACGAGCAAATCGACTGTAAAGGATGTGTGGAGACTTAACAGCTTTTAGACGTGCCCTTAAGCAAGGCAAGAATAAAGACAAGACAACGTAAGCGATCTTCTAGCAGGTGTCGCGCGGTTCTCAGCACTGGCGAGCGCTCAGGCTTTCCCATTTCTACAAGACAATCGAGCTCTCCTGGCACTACGCTGATGTGCCAGGAGGGATGTATATGGCAAGTCAATATAAAGGTGTTCCTGAGGGAGCCTCAGCCATTATCCCGAGGCTCTACTGTAGCGACGTTGAGACAGAGATCGAGTTCTGTTGCGACGTGCTTGGCGCGGTTGAAGGCGTCCGTCGGCCAGGCCCTGATGGGCGGGCACAGCATGCGATGTTGCTATTCGGCTCTGCGATGCTCATGATTGAGGGCGAGAACCCGGAGGTTCCAACTCGCCCAGCAAATCCTGACGGAAGCTCTCCCGTTGTCATCT
>JABFXN010000292.1 GCA_013361705.1 Acidobacteriaceae bacterium | reverse complement strand
GACAGATTCCCGAACTTAGCTTCGTTCATGACCGTTCCGAAAAGCTCACTGCCCGGGTAGATGAGCTGCTCACACGCACCAGGAAACGTGAGCGAAAGGCGGGTCAGTGACCTATTTTGCCGCCACTTCAGAGCTGTTAAATCACATCCGCAGTCGGCAGCACTTCCTTCTCACCTCGCACGCACGTCCTGACGGTGACGCCATCGGTTCTCTGTTGGCCACGGCAATGTTGCTGGACCAGCTTGGCAAAACCTGTGACCTGGTCGTCGCGGATCCCGTGCCCGCGATCTACCTGAACATGCCTCAGGTCGACCGCATCCGTGTCGCCACTTCCGTCGAAGGTCACTATGACGCCGTCATTCTTCTGGAATGCGACTCGGTGGAGCGCTCCCAGGTTCACGGCACCGAGGGGATCTTTCTCATCAACATCGATCATCACTCCAGCGGGCGCGAGTTTGCCGACTTCAACTGGATCGATCCGCACGCATGTGCGGTGGCGGCAATGATCTACCACCTGGCGCTGGCAGCTGGAGCGACCATCACTCCCGAGATGGCGACCTGCCTGTATGCCGCAGTGCTTACCGATACTGGATCCTTTACCTTCGCGGGCACCAACGCCGACACCTTCGCTCTGGCCCGTGACCTGGTCCTCGCCGGGGCCAATGCCGCGTGGATCGCCCGCGAGGTCTACTTCACCAATCCGGCGCCCCGTATCCGCATCCTTGGAGCCGCCCTCTCCAAACTTAATATCCAGGACAAACTTGCCTGGGCGTGGATCACCCTGGAAGACATGCTGGAAAGCGCAGCCCAGGAAGAGGATTGCGAAGGCGTGGTGAACTACCTCATCTCCATTGCAGGCATCGACTGCGCCGTTTTCCTGCGGGAGCTGCCACGGGCCAACGGGAACGGAGGTCCGCCGCAGTTCCGGCTCAGTATCCGCAGTAAAGGACGCGCCAATGTGGCCCGGGTAGCGGAGTACTTCGGTGGGGGCGGGCACCTGACTGCCAGCGGCTGTACGGTCGACGGCGACCTCGAAACAGTCATTGACCGGGTCGTCAAACGCCTTCAAGCCGAACTCTGTTAGCCTAGTTTTCATTGCGCGACAAAGCCGAGATGACTCCGCCCAACGATGGCGTACGCCGGTGGCTTCACCGGCTGCGAACCGCTGAGGCTTTTTCTGCCACACAGGAGCTGGTCGTCCTTTTCCTGGTGACTTCCTGGCTGCTGGCCTTCGGCCTGATTCCCTTCCGCATCGGTCATCTCAATATCAGCCGAACCGAACTGGGCCTGGTTGGAGCAGACGAGCCCCGTTACGCGCAGGTAGCCCGTGAGATGCTGCAGGTCCACTCGGCTGAGTGCCACGCCCTGCATACCACCGTCCGGCCCCACAGTCTGGCCTGGAAAGACCTGACGGCCAGCTACCACTGCCTGACCGCAGGCGCGATTACTCCTATCCTTTACGGTGTTCCCTGGCTGGAAAAACCGGCGCTCTATTACTGGCGCGCCATGAGCTTCTTTAAGGAGTTCGGCATCTCCGACTGGTCGGCACGTCTGCCCTCCACGACAGCCACCTTCGCTCTTATCCTGCTGATCTACCTGCATATGCGCCGTTTCCGTCCGGGCGGGCACCTGGACGCGGCCTTGATTACCGCCTCCTGTATCGCGATGGTGGCCTTCTCTCGCGGCGCTTCTACAGATATGCAACTGGCCGCTCCGTTTTCCATCGGCATGCTCGGCTGGTACGCCTGGTACGAGACGGGCAAGAAGTTCTGGCTCTTCGACCTTTACTTCTTTGGCGGCGCGGCAACTCTGGCCAAGGGTCCCATAGCGCCCTTCATGATCCTCTGTATCCTTCTGCTGTTTGCGGGCCTACGGAGGGAATGGAATATCGTGCGCCGCACCATCTGGCTGCCGGGAGTGGCCCTGTACCTGGCGATGGTGCTGCCGTGGTTCATCGCCGTACAGCTCCGCAATCCGGACTTCTACCGGCTCTTCTTCCTGCAGCACAACCTTGAGCGCTTCGCTACCGATCGCTACCAGCACCACCAGCCGATCTACTACTACCTGGTCGTACTGATTCTGGGCCTGATGCCCTGGACGGTGCTGAGCCTCCGTGCCATGGTGGACTCCATTCAGATCTCGGTCGCGGAGTGGCGGGTGCGCCATAACCGGGTCCGCTACGTAGGCAACACGCGCCCAGGCGATGCCTTCCCGGAGTTTCTGGTCATCTGGGCAATCTTCCCGGTGCTCTTCTTCACCTTCTCCGGTTCCAAGCTTCCTGGCTACATTCTGCCGGCCATCGCACCCATCACCATCCTGACCGGCGACTACCTGTACCGCATACGGCAGTACAAGCTCAAATGGTGGATGCTTGGCGGCCACGCTCTGGTCGTTTCAACGATGACGTTTGTGCTTCTGCTCTGCCCGCAGTACATGATCTACGAGCGCTTTGTCCCGGCGGCCAAAACGATCTTCTGGGCGGCTCTCTGGGCGATTGTGACCGGGGTCGTCATTTGCCTGACCATCAGCCGCTGGGGGACAAAATACCTGCGCACCGTCACCCTGGCTCCAGTTCTGGCGATGCTCTTTTTCCTGCTGCGGATGAACGGCTGGCTGCTGGACGCCAACTACTCCGCCCGGCCCCTGGCGGAGCGTATCGCCCAGGAAGCACCGGATATTCCAACGCTGGCGACTTATCACATCCGCCGCGACATGGACTACGGCCTGGCGTTCTATCGGAACCAGCCGCTCCGCCATTACTTCCATGAAGAAAGTGTGACGGAAAAGGTGAACATCATTGCCGAGATTCCCCAGGAACAGCACATTCTGGTCCTGCGGGAACGCGACATTCCCCAGCTTTCCACAATCCTTGCCGGACGCGTCTACACGCCGCTTTTTCTCTATGAGTGGCAGGGGCTGGCCGTCTACCGCGTCTCAGCGGGAACCCAGACCGCAAACCTTTCGGAAAAACCTTCCGTACACAATCGGCGTTAACTCCGCTAAGCTGCTGCAAGGCCCAAACGACCTGTGAGCGCAGCCGCACAACTCGACCTGCTTGACCTTCGGCACTACTCCGGCCGTCAGCTTCGATCTCTTCTGGAAGAAGAAGCGCGGCAGTGGAGAGACCTGCTCGAGTGGGACTACTCTACCTCGATCGAACTGCTGCTGCAGTATCTGGATGCCCGCATCCTGCCCGGCTACGTCGCGCTCGACAATGGGAATGTCTGCGGCTATACCTTCAGCGTCTATGAAGGCGATAAGGCCGTCGTTGGAGATACCTTCGCCCACGCCACGCAATCCGAGAGCGCCAAAGAGATTGAGCACCGTCTGCTGACCCATCTCATCGAGACACTGCAGAATTCGCCTCAGGTACAGCGTGTGGAGTCGCAGTTGTTGCTGCATCCTGCCGGATCCCTGGCAGCCCCGTTTCTGGCTACCGGTTTCCGCGTCCACCCGCGACTCTTCCTGCACTGCGACCTGAAGCAGAATGCAGCCCTGCCCGCGACTCATCCGGAGCACAAGCTTCCTGAACAGCTGACCCTGCGGCAGTGGGTCAATGCCCACTTCCAGCCTGCGGGCGAGCTGATCCATCGCACCTACCGCGGCCATCTGGACGCTTCCATCAACGACCAGTACCGGTCTCTGCACGGATCGTTGCGCTTTCTGCATAACATCGTCCGCTTTCCCGGATGCGGCGTCTTCGATGCAGAGTCGTCCTGGGTGATGATTGACCCTGACGGCGGCACGCTGGAGGGCATGATCCTCTGCTCCCGCGTCTGCGACCATGTGGCGCATATTACGCAGCTCTGCATCGCTCCCCGGCTGCGGGGTCAGGGCTATGGCCGCATGCTGATCCAGAAGGCGGCAGCCGGCTTGCGGCAGCGTGGATATGAAGCCATTACCCTTACGGTCACCGAAGAAAATACCTCCGCCGTCCGTTTGTATGAGGATCTCGGCTTCCATGCCCGCCACCGATTCGATGCCATGGTCTGGGATAAACGGGAACTTCCGACTGCAGGCCTGACGGGCTGATATCATCAGAGACGGAATGGCAACGCATTCACAGATCCCGGCCTCGCTCGCCGGAGAATCCAAGACACTCCCAATCATGGCGCTTCTGGCCGGATGGCTGGTTCCCGGTGCGGGCCATCTCTTCGTCCGCAAGCCTATCCGCGCGGCGCTGATCTTCGTCTCCATCACGAGCATGTTCTTTATCGGCATCGGCCTGCAGGGCAAGATCTATCAGCCCAACACAGGCGACCTGCTCGATATGTTGAACTTCGCCGGAGATCTTGGCGCGGGGCTTCTCTATCTGCTTGCCCGTTTGCTTGACTGGGGACATGCCTCGGTACAGATCGCAGTTGCGGACTATGGCACACGCTTTATCGTCGTTGCCGGCCTGCTGAATATCATGGCGGCGGTCGATGCACATTCGCTGGCAAACGGGAGGAAGCCGCTGTGAGCCTCTCCCACTTCTCCGCCGTTTTGCTCTTCTCGCTCTTTACATCAGTGGTCTTCGGCATTACGCAGCGTAGCGAGCCCAAGGCGATGATTCGCTTTGGAGCCTACTGCTTTGCGATGTTCGTCGGCGGTGTGATTGTCGCGAGCTGGCTGATGTATTTCATCAAGCACTAAGCCCAATCTAACCACAAAGCCGGGTGCCCTATGTCCGGGGTTCCCAACGAACTTGTTCGTTGGGGTGGTATCCCTTGGGGGACATGGGTATTCGAACGCAAGCTCGAACTTTGTTTGTCATCCGCAGGGATCTGCTTCTCTTCCAATCTCCAAACCTATAGAGCGGGCCTTCAGCCCTTTGTCTTTCTCAGACCACTGACCTGGGGCTTCGCCCCAGGCTGGTATAGAACGCGCCTTCAGCGCTTTAGCCTAATCGGAGCAGCTGCTTTTTCGCGATGGCACGATCGGCAACTTCAACATTTGGCGAACGCCAATGCGAAGCATAGTTGACCTGCTTTAGTTCGACACAAGGCTAGCTCGATTGACTACGCCGGAGCCGGTCTATGAAGACAACCAAGACCAGTGTGACGATTATCGATTGAAGAAGACAGTCCCAGAAGAAGTCATAAGACGCGGAAGACAAGGGCTCCCGCATATATGCCCGAACATGGATGGCGAAACTAAGAATCATGTTCAGTGTAAACAGCTGAACAGCAAATTTGAGCCGTGCTGATCTCATAGGCCACCGCAGTGCTTTTATATGTTGTCGTTTAGGCTACTGATAGGTAGCCCCGTAGCCTATACCGATGACGTTAGATCCTTACCAAGTCCCTCTGGATCTTCCCCGTCACAACAGCCTTGCCCGGCCGCGTGATCATGTTCACTTCACTGCGGACACCGAACTCACCGGGATAGTACAGTCCCGGTTCCACGGAGAAGCAAGTCATCGGCAGGATCAGCCGTTCGTCGTGTGTCTCCAGATTATCCAGATGCGCTCCGTTACCATGCAGCTCAATCGCAATGTTGTGTCCCGTCCGATGCGTAAACCACGCCGCCTGCCCGGCATTGCGGATAACGGTACGAGAGGCTTCATCCGCCTCCCATCCTGCAATGGGACGATTCGCAGCGAACGCTTCCTCGACTGTTTTGATGGCCGCATCTCGCGCCGCTGTCACTGTTGCAAAGGTCTGCTGCTCGCGCTCGGTTGGTTCACGGTCTACGACGCCGGTCCAGGTGATGTCATACCAGACGGCATTCGGGTCGCCCGCCATCTTCGACCAGATATCGATCAGAACAAAGTCGCCTTTGCGGATCGCCCGCGAGCTTGACGGCGATGGCTCATAGTGCGAGTCAGCCGCATTGGGACCGACGCTCACATTGGGCCCATGCTCTGTGATCATGCCGGCCTGCTCGATCTTCTCCTTGAGCCAGCTCACCATGGTGTACTCATCGGTTCCGCCGGAGCGCACACGCTCGCCCATCCGCTTCCATCCTGCCGCAAGGATCTCATCCAGCAGCGCCTGCGCTTTGTAGTGTGAGGCCACCTGCTCCTCAGTGAGGACAGCCTCGAAGCGGCTGACCATATCCGCGGACGAGACGATCTGCTTTCCCCAACTCCGCAGCAACTCCACGGTGCCGGCATCCACCATCGACACATACATGATGGCATTGCGCGGCGAGTATTGCATGGCGATCCTGGTTGCACCGGCCGTCAGTTGTTCGAGCTTTGCCTCAAGCTCCTGCCAGGAGCTGTACTCTTCCTTTTGACCCGGAAGACTATCCAGCCGCAGCGATTCGATGCGATGCACCAGCTTCTTCGGCTCTCCATGTGCGGGAACCAGGTAATACCAGCGGCGGGTGACATGCAATCCCCCACCCAGCCCGAGGATGCGGTACGCGATGGGATCGCGATAGTGATGGTCATAAAACAGCCATGCATCCGCGCCGATCTCGCGCAGAGCTTCCTGAATCGCCTGAAGGTTCATTGCTCACTCCGATTAAAAGACTAAGGCACGCCCATCGAGCGTGCCTCAGCATCTCCTGGAAATCTTTAGAGCATTTCTCCTGTTGCTGGGTATCCCATGAGGGGCGTGCAGCGGCGTTTTCATTGAGGAAAACGCCCATAGATGCAAATGCCCTGCACTACACCTACAGGAGAAATGCTCTAGCGAACGATGATCGGGACGGAGACGTCTGTTGTCTCCCACTTGACGTGCATGTCGGTCCGCTTACCCACGGTGTTCTCAAAGCTGATGCTCATCTTCTCCTGCGGAGAAGGCAGCGTTTTCACGTCCATGTCGACACGGACCAGATCGCGATCGGCATGGTACTCCGTGCCCCACTGGCCGGTCTCCATGCTGATGATCAGTTGCCACGACTTCTCGCCGGGCATGGTGTAGATCGTATAGTTGCCGGCAGCGACCGGCTTTCCGGCAACGGAGATGTTGCCGCCACTCACGACGAAGGTCGTAGCTTCATTTGCTCCGGTGCGCCATACCTGTCCATACGGCACCAGGCCACCCATGACCTTGCGGCCGCGCATCGACGGTGTGTGATAGTCCACAGTAATCTTTACAGGCCCCAGCGCAACCTCGGCCTTGGCCGGCGGGCTCGCCATCGGACCACCCGGTTGACCACCCATCTGCGCCATCAGCGGGCTACAACAAAGGCCCGCTACCAAACTCAGCAACATCGAACGACGATTCATGACAACCTCCGCCACCAATGTATATGGACGGAAGGCCCGCCGTCTTGTTACACGGCCTAGGCCGTTTTGTTAGCGCGCTGCATGGCTTCCATGCGGCTGTAAAGTTCCTGCAGCAGATGTACACCGGTGACGGCTTCTTCATGATTGGGTGTCTCATCGGTTTCGTTCCAGCCAGACTCCTCACCGTTGAGACTGGTCTGCACCACGATGCCGTCGCGACGCGCAACGATGTTCACGCTCTTATAGCCGAGACCGTAGTGCACATTCTCCTGCGGAATGAGCCAGGCGATCTGACCACGGACCGGCGTAATCGACTCATCGTTCCACAGAGCGCGGCCGCCGTAGCCGGGGCAGTTGATGATGGTCTTCTGTGGCAGTGAGGCGAGATCGGCCGGAGAGTGGAACTCGACCCTCTCAATCTTTCCGCCCGCGATCAGAAAGTCGTTCATCAACTGGCGCGAGTAGTCGGCCACATTGAACATCAGCGTCGTGTTGCGTCGTACATACTTCGTCGGGAATGGATGCGACCCCGCCGGCAGCAATTGCGGCGAAGCCGTAATATCGCGGATGCGCGAGGCATAGCGCGCGAACTCATGACGTCCCGCCTCCTGCGCCTGGCTCTCGCGACGCTGCTGCGCCTCCTCCGGCGAAAAATCGCTCAATTGGTAGCTGTCGAAGTATTCGATCGGATTTCCCGGCATTCCGAGATAGCTCTGATACATCGACCAGCTTGTACGCGCCATGCGCTCCCACAGGTCGCCAAAGGCGGGCTCCACCACATTGCTGAGAGCAACGCGCGAGTCTGGAGTCCAGCTTCCGGTAGCGCGTGCCGAACGCACCTCCGGTGGACGCTCCTTGGCGTAGATGGTGACGCGTGCCCCTGCACGCTGCGCCGTAATGGCAGAGGTGAGTCCTAGTGCGCCGCAGCCGATCACGGCAATCTCCTTATCGCCGTTGCTCGCCTTCATCGCGTTCTCGACAGCTACTGCTGCAGAACCCCAGCTCAACGACCATCCGCTGCCGCCGTGACCATAGTTGTGCGAGACGATCTTGTCACCGACCTTCTCCACCTCAAGCCGGGGACCTTGTGCACGAAAAGGACGAAGGCATACTGTGATCCGGAAGAGGCGGTCTTCGTGGGCGCGGATCGGCACCAGCTCAGGCACGCGGTCATAGAACGGCAACGCTGGAGCGGTTGCGCTACTTGCCGTCACCGGCCTCTTCGCACACCCGGCCAGGCCAAGCATACCGACTCCTGCAAATGCACTCGACTGCCGCAAAAACTCACGCCGTTCCATCCATCCGCTCCCGCGTAAAAAGATAGAGACATCCCCAAACGCAACGCTGTGCGCCAACTTCAGTATTAGGTTTTCCGGATCGAGGCTAGGTCTCACCCCCGATTACACCACATTCCGCCGCGTGATTATGTCGAGCAGAGGCCCGGTCATCGCAGTAGTCACCACCGCCATCAATACCAGCAGGGTGAAGACCTGGGCATTCAGGATTCCCTCGCGGTAACCGGCGTTCAGCACAATCAGTTCGACCAGCCCGCGCGTGTTCAGCAACACACCGATCCGCAGCGCCTTCGACCACGGCGTACCTGCGATTCCGGCGCCGAACATCCCTCCCACGATCTTGCCTAGCACAGCTGCGGCCAGCACCAGAAGCAGATCGCTCCAGCCGCCCGCATGAAAGAGCTCCGGTCGCATCCGCAGGCCGGTCAGGGCAAAAAACGCCGGCAGAGTCCATGTCGAAACGATCAGAAAAAGCCGTTCCATCGTGCCTGCGATACGTTCCGACGGGACACAGATACCTGCCAGAAAAGCACCGAAGAACAGATGAATCCCGAGTGCATCGGTCACCCAGGCGCTGATGGCAGGCAGCAGTACCAACATCACGATCCACACTGGACGCTCCAGCGAGACACGCCGCAACATTGGCCGCACGCCGGCCATCATCACGATGGTGAAGGCCACCAGAAGGCTGAGCCGCACCACAATCTCCACCGCGCCGCCGCCGTGCAGCACCGCGAGCAACGCTGCCAGAACGCACCATGCAAGGGCATCGTTCAGGGCCGCGCTCAGTAGCGACTGTTGCGCAACCTCCGTGTTCACCGGCACACCTGCGGCTTCGCGGTCACGCAGAATTCGCGCCAGCACCGGCAGGGCCGTGATGCTCATGGCCACGGCGAGAAAGATACTGAAGCCCCAGCGAGTGCCTTCGGGCACACCATAGCGCCGCAGAAGAATCGGCGCTACTAAGATTCCGAGCAGGAACGGCAGCAGAATGCCGCATGCTGTCGTTGCAACCACGCGCCGGACGTGATGCGCCACTTCGCACAGATCCAGCTCCGCGCCGACCAGAAAAAGAAACGCTACCAGTCCGACGTTGCTGATCAACTCCAGCCAGGACAGCCGCGCCGGAGCAAATAACATCGTGGTCATCGCCGGCATCCAGCGGCCCAGAGCAACCGGCCCCAGCAGAATGCCGCCGGCGATCTCGCCAATCACGCGTGGCTGACGCAACCGCTGGGCCAACGCTCCGCACAACCAGGTCACCGTAAGGATCACCGCCAATTGCAGCGGCAACAGCACGAGCAGAGTCATCGGGACTTCCGCTTCTGTTCGCGGCGAGCACCCACCACAATCGCGGCCTCGGTCAATAGCAGCACCACGCCTACAGGAAGCAGACGCGCCGCCAGCATGCCGGCCCAGTTGATCGTGAAGCCCGAGATGATCTCCGCCAGTCCGAGTGCAGCACCGACACCGAAGAGACCTCCGCCGGCCCATCGCCGGAACTTTGCCGAAATCTCGCTGCGATTCGCCTTGGCTCCGGCTGCCTCAAACAGCGGAGCACCCACCATGCCGCGACGATCATACACACGCGCGATCATCGTGGGATGCCGCAGTACCGCCTCGCGTGCAAAACGCTCCGCGCCGGCCATATCAGCAGCGACAACACAGAAGGGCGCATCCGGCGCCGGCTCTCCCTCGACTGTCTCAGGGCGATCGCCGCTGAACAACACGGCGAACTCCCCTTCGACCATGCGCTCATTCCAGTTAGATGGGCGATGGGACGGGTCGTATAGAGACAGAATGTGAAGGGAGTTCACTATAGAAGTATAGGGAACGGGCTCCCATTGACCGTTCAGCTTTCTGCCCAAGAGCCGCCGCTGCTTTGAAGTTGTCATCCTGAACGTTCGTGGTCCCCGGCGAACTTGTTCGCTGGGGTGATTCGTGAAGGACCTGCTTTTCAACGCTTCGGATGGCGACAGCTCTTATGATTAGCGTAGATCGAAATAGTCTGTTTCACTGCGGAACTATAGAGCGGGCCTTCAGCCCTTATCCATCTTGTGGGGACGGAAACCTGGGGCGTTGCCCCAGGCTGATATAGAACGCGCCTTCAGCGCTTCGATCTCTATCCGACTAGAAATTCCTTATCCACCGGTATCTGCATTGCATTCGCCAGATTGTTTGTCTCGGCCGCCATACCGACGACCGCAAGAAACTCGGCGTACTGCTCGTCAGTAAGCCCCTTCGTGCGTGCAGCCGCGGTATGTGAGTGGATACAGTACGTGCAACTGTTCACCGTCGAGACGGCGATATAGATCAATTCCTTCGTCAGGGGATCGAGAGTCCCGGGAGCGATCATCACCTCTTTGATGCTCTGCCATGTCCGCTGCAGCAATGCGGGCTGATTCGCGAGAGCACGCCAGAAATTGTTCACGAAGTCCGTCTTGCGAATAGCGCGAATGTCGTCAAAGACGGCTTTCAGTTCCGGCACCTGGTTGATCTCTTCATCTGTCCAGATCTTTACAGTGGCCACGGCGTAGTTCCTCCCTCCAGGAGCTCACAAAGTAGCGCCTTGTCTCATTCTCCCACCAGCGAGAACAACATGGGGCGAAACAAAAGGCAGGCCCGAAGGCCTGCCTTTCTGTGTTTCTATGCAGCTTGGTTTTACGCGTGCGTTGCTGCTGCTGCTTTGGCTGCGGCTTCCCGTAGTTCGGCGGTATTGGCTCCGAGCTCGGCGGCGATCTTCTCAGTGGTGTACGCCTCGATCATGTCGCCGACCTTGATGTCCTTGAAGTTGAGATCGATACCGCACTCGTAGCCTTCGCGAACCTCGCTGACATCGTCCTTGAAGCGCTTGAGGTTGGTGAGCTTGCCCTTCCAAACCTCCTCGCCGTCGCGCTTGACGCGTACCTGCGAGTTGCGATGGATGACGCCGTCGCGCACCGTGCAACCGGCAATCTGGCCCACCTTCGAGATCTTGAAGACATTGAGCACTTCGGCGCGGCCCTGGTACTGCTCCCGGTAGACCGGTTCCAGCAGACCGTACATCGCCTTGGTGATCTCGTCCTGCAGCTCGTAGATGATGGAGTGCATACGGATCTGGACGTTTTCCTGCTCGGCCAGTTCCGCGGCCTTGCGCTCCGGACGAACGTTGAAGCCGATGATGATCGCGTTGGACGCGGTCGCCAGCAGAACGTCGCTCTCGGTGATGGAGCCCACGCCCGAGTGCAGCACCTTCACGCGCACCTTCTCGGTGGACATGCGCTGCAGCGAGTCGGCCAGAACTTCGACCGAACCCTGCACGTCGCCCTTGAGGATGATGTTCAGGTCCTTCACGCCGGCCTGCTTGATCTGCTCCGCCAGGCCTTCCAGAGACACGCGGCTCGACTTGGCAAGCTGTGCCTCGCGCTCCTTCATCTTGCGGTACTGCGCAATGCCCTTGGCCTTGTCGCGATCCGCCATGACCAGGAAGGTATCGCCTGCGTCCGGAATACCTTCCAGACCCAGGATCTCCACTGGCGTCGACGGTCCGGCCTCGTGGATCGAACGACCGCGGTCGTCGAACATAGCGCGGACTTTACCAAAGGTGTTGCCGACGATGTAGCTGTCGTTGACGCGCAGCGTTCCGTTCTGCACCAGGATCGAGGCCACGGCGCCACGGCCGCGGTCGAGCTTGGCTTCGATCACGGTACCAACCGCCGGACGCTCCGGAGTCGCCTTCTGCTCATTCGTGTCGGCGACCAGGCAGATCATCTCTTCCAGGCCGTCGAGGTTGATGCGTTTCTTCGCCGATACCTGAACGAACGGCGTTTCGCCGCCCCAGCTATCCGGCTGCAGGCCGCGGTCAGCAAGCTGCTGCATCACGCGATCCGGGTTCGCTTCAGGCTTATCGATCTTGTTCACCGCCACGATGATCGGCACCTTCGCCGCACGTGCGTGATCGATGGCTTCCAGCGTCTGCGGCATCACTCCGTCGTCGGCCGCGACGACGACGACGACGATATCCGTCACCTTGGCGCCGCGGGCACGCATGCGGGTAAAGGCCTCGTGACCTGGTGTATCCAGGAAGACGATCTCGCGGCCAAAGGCGGGCGAGCCCTCCTTGGTGACATGCACCTTGTACGCACCGATGTGCTGGGTAATGCCGCCGGCTTCGCCGCTGGCGACGTCGGTCTCACGCAGCGCATCGAGAAGGCTGGTCTTACCGTGGTCGACGTGACCCATGACGGTGACCACCGGCGGACGGACGATCTCCACCATGCCGGAGGTGTCTTCCAGCAGACCTTCAATGGCCTCATTCTCGAGCTGTTCTTCCACCGAGATGATGCTGACGTCCGCGCCGAACTGACGCGACACGTCCTTCACCAGATCGTTGTCGAGCGACTGGTTCACAGTGACCAGAACGCCCTTCATCAACAGAGAGGCGATCAGGTCCTTACCGCGAACTTCCAGCTTCTCGGCCAGGTCCTTAACGCTGATGCCCTCGGTCACGGTGATGTTTTTCGTGATCGGCACCGGCTCGCGCGCGACGGGCATACCGCCGAAGCGCGGAGCGTTGAAGCCCTTCATCGGGCCTTCTTTGCTCTTCTCGTACTGTTGGCCGCGACGGTTGCCGCCGGGGCGCTGCCCTGGACGGCTGCTAGGCGCCGCTCCTACGTCACCTGGAGGCGGCAGCATACCCGGTGCACCACCGGGACGTTGTCCACCACCGAAGCCAGGACGCTGGCCAAAGCCAGGACGACCACCGCCGGGTCCACCGGTCGGGTGCGTGCGCGTCGGATGCATGGGACGGCGTTCGCCGGGACGCATTGGAGGACGGCCAGTACCGCCGCCGCCTGGACCGCCCGGACCGCCGCCACCTGGTCCCGAAGGACGCGGGCGCTCAAAGATGGGCCGGCCACGCTGTATGCCGAGATTCGCCGCTCCGACAGGAGCGGTGTACGTCGGCCGAGGTCCAGTCTGCGGCATAATCACGCGGCGCGCCGGTGCTGCCGGAGCCGCAGGCGCTGCCGCAACCTGAGCGGGAGCAGGAGTGGAAGCCGGAGTCTCTGGCGCCGCCGGAGGAGCCGTCGGCTGTTCTGCCGAAGCGGCGGGTGCGGCATGAACGGCAGATGCGGGAGTAGCAGTAACTGGCGCCGCCGGAGCAGACGGCCTGGCCGCAACAACCCCACCTGCCGGAGGCACAGGACGCGGAGCCGCGACTACCGGACCAGCCGGAGGACGGCCGGCGATGGCAGGAGCAGGGGGCGTTGCCTTAGGAGCGATGATCTGGGGGCCGCGGCGCTCCATCTGCGGCATGATACGCCTGGGAGCCGCTGATTGTTGTGAATGGGATGTTGCAGCCGGTCCATGGGGGGCGGCCGCAGCTGGGGCAGACGGGACAACCGGAGCTGCGGGAGCGACATGGGTAGACGGCGCCGGTGTTACCGGAGGTGTTGCCACCGGAGGAGCGACTGCCGGACGGGTTACCACCACACCGGGGCGCGGCGGCGTAGCAACGGCGGGGCGTTGCGGCGGCGGGGTAACGGCCGGCCGTTGCGGCGGCGGCGGGGCCACAGCCGGACGCGAATGCGCCTGCTGCTCAGCCTGTTTGCGCTCCAGAATCGCCTTCAGCGCATCGCCAGGCTTAGAGATCTTCGAAAGATCGATCTTGGGTTCGCTGGAGGCAGCGGCAGAGCGCGCCCCACTCGACGGCGAGCCGCCCCGGAGGTATACGCGCACACGATCAGCTTCATCTTCTTCCAGCGAGCTTGAATGCGTCTTCTTTTCGGTCACGCCCACCGCGGTCAAAGCGTCGAGAATCGACTTGCTCTTGACCTCCAGTTCGCGCGCCAAATCATTGATTCGAACTTTACTCATCCGTCCCCTATTCGCTACCCCTTGCAGACTCAGCCGTTCATACGCAGCCTCAACCCTTCGGGATGTTTAAAACCGTCAACACTTAATCTTACCGCCGTTCGGCGCATGCCGAACGGCGTCCACAGCCTAACCACGGTCGCGGCCATCTTCGTCGCGCTCGTTGTCAATCGTCTCGTTAGCGATATCCTCCGACTCCGCAACCAGCGTGTCCACGCTGTCGTTGTCGAGCTCAATCTGTTCTTCCCGGGCATCTGCATCTGAGTAGGCATCCGTCCCCGAGTCTGCTTCTTCGGCATCCTGAAGCTCCTCGGTCGACTCGTTCGCCTCTTCCGCCATCAGCCCTTTTCCTTCATTCTCTGCCGCTAAGATTTCTTCCGGTGTCCTGGTCACTAGAGATTCCTCCTGGAGGACTTCAGATGCCGCCTGTACCAGGGCAGGACGCTCCTCGCCTTCGGCATATTGGCCGAAATAATGGCGAACAGCGACCGAAATCTTCTCCACAGTCTTCTCGCCGATACCCGGAACCTCTTCCAACTGCTCCGGAGTCATGTCGGCCAGCGATTCCACCGTCGTAATTCCGGCAGCGATCAGTTTCTCCAGAATCGTCTCGCCCAGCTCGGTGACCTGTTCGATCGGAGTCGACGGTCCGCCGGAGAGTGCCTGCATCGCCTGCTCGACCTCCTGGCGCTTCTCTTCCTCGCTCTTGATGTCGATCTTCCAGCCGAGCAGCTTCGCCGCCAGACGCACATTCTGGCCCCTCTTGCCGATTGCCAGCGACAACTGCGTGTCGTCGACGATCACTTCAAGCTGCTTCTCGGTCAGATCCGTAATGGAGACGCGAGAAACCTTGGCGGGTTGCAATGCCTTTTCCGCGAAGGTCGTGATCTCATCGGAGAACTCGATGATGTCGATCTTCTCGCCGCGCAGCTCGCGGATGATCGACTGTACGCGCATACCCTTCATGCCGACGCAGGCGCCGACCGGATCCACATCCTTGTCACGCGACTGCACGGCGATCTTCGTACGCTCACCGGCCTCACGGGCAATGGCCTTGATCATCACCGTGTTGTCGTAGATCTCCGGAACCTCAGCCTGGAACAGGCTCTGCACCAGCGCCGGAGCGGCGCGGCTGACGATCACCTGCGGTCCCTTAGCGGCGCGGTCCACACGCAGCAATACCACGCGTACGCGCTCACCGACAGCAAATTGCTCCAGCCGGCTCTGCTCACGCTTCGGCATGCGGGCTTCGGCCTTGCCGATATCGAAGATCACATCCATCGGCTCCAGACGCTTCACCATCGCCGTGATGATCTCGCCGATGCGGTGGTTGTACTCATTGAAAACCGTATCGCGCTCTGCCTCGCGCACCTTCTGGAAAATGACCTGCTTCGCCATCTGCGCGGCGATGCGGCCCAACGGGCTTGTGTCCTTGTAGAAACGCAGCTCACCGCCGGCTTCAACCTCAGGCGCAAGCTCACGGGCCTGTTCCAGCGTAAGCTGGTTCAGCTCGTCCTCAAGCTGATCAGGACCTTCCACCACGGTCTTGTACACATAGGCCCGAATCTCGCCCGTCTCCCGATCCAACTCAGCGCGCATGTTCTCCTGCGTGCGGTAGTACTTGCGTGTCGCCAGCGCAATCGCGTCTTCCACGGCGGCCACCACAATCTCCGCATCGATACCTTTTTCGCGGCTCAGAATCTGAATCGACTCGTACAGTGCACTTGCCATCTCTACTTACCTCAACTTCCTCAATCTCATTCACTGCTTGCGCCAGACACTGCTTGCCCCAACACTACTTTCCTCAGACAAGCTAAATCTCTGCCACCAGTTGCGCCTTTTCTACATTCGAGAGCGCTATCTCCACTGTGTCCAACCCGGCGGAGGCTTTCTTCGCCTTCCCCTTCTGCTTCACGGCCGACAGATCAAGCTTCACCACACCATCCGCAAAACTCATCCGTCCGGTCCAGTGCCGGTTGTTATTGACCGGCTCGAAAGTCTGTACCTTCACCAAACCGCCGGCAAACCGTTCATAATCCGCTGCACCCCGCAGCTTACGCTCCAGACCCGGCGATGACACCTCCAGCGTGTACTCCGCGCCGGGAATCAGATCTTCCACATCCAGAAGCGTTCCGAAGTCACGTGCAAAGACTTCGCAATCTTCATGTGTGATGCCCGAGAGAGCTTCCACGGGTACACCGCTCGGCAGGTCTTCCAGTTCCCCTGCTTTGGCCGCAGCCACCAGCTTTGCCCGCCCCTCGGCGTCCTTCTCCAGGTACACGGCGAGAGCCCGGTGCTTGCCCGCTCCCTGGAAGGTGATATCCACCACGTCCAGATGATGCGAGGCCGCCACTCTCTCCGCCGTAGCCCGAATCTGGTCCATCTGTAATGCCATTGCCAAACCTCTTTGCACCGTGGGAGGGCGGTTTTCAGAGCAAATAAAAAGTGGGCTCATCGCCCACTCATCTCTCTCGCCAACGGCCGGCCATATCCACGGTCCCGCGCAAGATCAACGCGTCGCTATCGATTATGGTACGCCCCCCACCCCCAAAACTCAAATATTTGGGCCCGGCGTCCGGATTTATCTGATATGGAAGGTCGTCACCGAGATCTTCCCGGCGGCGATCTGGGCCTTCTTCCAGCCGCTTTTATCATTCAGCGCCACCCAGCGGCGCTCCTCCGCCCGATAGTGCCAGTCCTTATCGAGTTGGAAGAAGATCTGCAACCCATTGGCTTCCATGATGTTCGAGATGGAGTTGTCGTGGGCATTGCGGGCGTCGTAGTCGATATAGGCGTTCTGCCCCATCTCCGCATACACCGCATTCAGCTCGAAGAGCAGATGGTTCACGCTGTCTTCCATCGACTCCGCGTGCAGGCCGATGCGCTGGGCCTCCCGCAGCGTAATGGGATAGCTGTGCGAGGGATAGCCCGAGTTCAGGACGTTGCTGATCTTCTTCGCCTTCTGCGCATCCTTCAGGTGGTACGACAGAATCTCCAGGCAAAGCTTGGTCGAAAGAGCGCTGGACCGATCCACGGCGCCGATCACCAGCGGATGGACGTACTGAAACAGGGCTCCGTACGGATTGCTCTTTTCTCCCCTCGCCTGCCGCCGCCACAGATTGATGACGCGCTGCAGCTCGTCCTGGCTTACGCTGACGCGGTCGTTATCGCGGTCGATCGGAGACAGGTCATGCGTCAGCGAAGTATCCACAGCGGAGAGATGAGCCAGCGGCCCCATCAGGATGTTGTCCGCGCCCAGCGCCAGCATGGTGGCGGCGCTCTGGCACTCAAAAGGAGCCAATACGGTTAGTTTTTTGACGTACTGGCGCAGCAGATTCACCATCCGCAACGAGGCCTGACCGTTCCCGCCATCGCTCTTGATAAACAAACAGAGCCGGTCCACCTTGCCGACGCTCTGCAACAGCCCATACAGGCCGGAGACGTCGTTGTGGCAGATCGACCCCTTATTGGAGTTCCAGTAGGTGATAACCGGCTGGTCGAGCGCCACCTCCAACTGCTTGAGAATCACCTGCGTCTTCTCCAGCAGCATGGGAGGCTTGATCGCCTTTGGCTTCGCCTCCTGCGGGTTGGTCGCTTCCCTTTTCCTGGCCATTTTATTTATCCCGCCGTTACGATCTCCGAGAAGTCAGCGATACGTGAGAAGTCCTGCAGCACGCGGTTCAGAAGTCCCAGGCGGGCAGCACGCAGACGTTCTTCCGGAGCCATCACCATCACCTTGTCGAAGAAAGCGTCCACATGGGGACGCAGTGTCGCGATGGTCTGTAACGCCTCGACGTACTGCTTTTCGCGGCGCTGGCCTTCCACCCAGGCAGCCAGACGACCGCTCTGCTCAGCCAGCGTACGCTCGGCTGGTTCGACCAGGAAGTCCGGCGTCCAGGCGGCGTTCTCGCCCTTCTCGCGAGCCTGCGTCAGGATGTTCTTCATGCGTTTGAAGGCCGCTGAGATTGCCGCGAAGTCCTCCGAGCCGCGAACCTCCGTCACCGCCTGCGCACGCGCCACGGCGTCAGGGACATCATCGGCGCCTGCAGCCTGAACTGCCTTTACGACGTCGTACGCATAGCCCTTCACGTCCTTCAGGTAGAACTCGACGCGCTCCGTAAAGAACTGTTCCACCTTGGTCGCCGTTGCCGAATGCTCAGATCCAAGGCCGGCGATCTCGCTCAACAGCAGCGGAAGCTTCGCCTCGGCCAGCATCTTCACAATGCCATTGGCGGCGCGGCGCAGACCGAAGGGATCTTTCGATCCGGTGGGCTCCAGCCCAAGACCAAACATGCCGCCGATGGTGTCAGCCTTATCGGAGATTGAGAGCAGCAGACCTTCTACCGTGCGCGGTACGGCATCTTCCATCGATGCTGGCAGGTACTGGTCATAGACTGCCAGCGCAACCGTCTCGCTCAGCCCCTGAGCGCGGGCATACAGGCCGCCGACGATGCCCTGCAGTTCCGTAAACTCCTTCACCAGCTCGCAGGTCAGGTCAGTCTTGGCAATGGTCGCCGCCTGATCCAGAGCCGCAGCATCGGCATCGGTCTTCCGTTCCTCACACAGGCGCGCCAGTTCGGCGGCGACCTTGCGCACCCGTTCCGCCTTGGCGAAGTAGCTGCCGAGGTCCTTCTGGAAGGTGACGTGCTTCAGATTCTCCATGCGGTTGATCAGCGTCGTCTTCTGGTCGAACTCCCAGAAGAACCGCGCATCGTTGAACCGTGCGGACAACACACGCTCATTGCCGGTGCGGATAATCTCCAGCCCCTCGGCATCGGGTTCAATGTTCAGCACCGTCAGGAAGTGTGACGCCAGCTTGCCGCCTGCATCCTCGACGGCGAAGTACTTCTGGTGGTCGCGCATCACGGTCACCAGCACTTCTTCCGGAAGCTCCAGATACCCGGTCTCAAAACCACCCAGCACCACATACGGCCACTCGGTCAGGTGTGTGACGGTCTCAACTAGTTCAAGATCCTCGCGCCAGCGGGCGCCGGAAACCGTACGCGTTACCGCATCCAGAGCCTTGCGAATCTTCTGCCGACGCGCAGCGACATCAGCAAGCACAAAGGCCTTCTCCAGCGCGGCGAGATACTCTGAGGGCCGGGCGATCGTGATGGCATCAGCTCCGAACAGGATGCGATGACCGCGAGTCGTATTGCCGGCAGAGACACCAGCGAACTCGACTGGAACGACAGCTTCGCCCAGCAGGGCGATCATCCACTTCACCGGACGGACAAAACGCTCAGGCTTCCCGGCACGCCAGTACATGTTCTTCGCCCAGTAGATGCCGGCGATCTCCTTCGGAAGCTCGGCGGCGATGACCTCAGCCGCGGCTTTGCCCGGACGTGTCACGGTCGCGCCGAGATATTCGCCTTTGGCATTGGTCACCGTCTTCAGATCACTCAGGCTGACGCCTGCCTTCTTTGCGAAGGCCGCAGCCGCCGGAGTCGGCTCTCCGTCCTTGTATGCCACCTTCAGCGAGGGACCAAGCATCTCCTCCACGGCGTCCGGCTGCTGTGTACGCACACCGGTTACCAACACGGCCAGACGGCGCGGCGTCGAGTAGCTCGTTACGAACGAGCCCTCCTCCAGCAGCCGTTCACGGCCCAGTAGAGTTTCCACACGCGTTGCCAACTCCGCCTGCGCGGACGCGATCATCCGCGCCGGAACCTCTTCCAATCCAATCTCAAATAGAAAATCAGCCATCGTTCTTTCTCGCCGCGTTATGCGGGCAACGCCTCCGCCGGCGCGGTGAGTTCCTGCTGCTGGGCATATGCCTTTGCCACACCTACGACCAGGGTACGAATGCGAGCCATGACACCGACGCGCTCGGTCACACTGATTGCGCCGCGCGCATCCAGCAGATTGAAGACATGCGAGCACTTCAGCGCCAGCTCATAGGCTCCCAATACAGGGAAACGGCGCTGCGCCTTCAGACTTTCCAGCTCCGGCATGCCCTTAGCGGCGTCCAGCAACGCCAGGCATTCGGCCTCGTATGCATTCAGGTGCTCCCACAGCTTGTTCACATCGGCGTAGTCGAAGCTGTAGGTCGAGTACTGCTCTTCCTCGTACAGCCGGATCTCGCCGTAGGTAGTCTGCTTGCCTGTGTCGGGCTCAATCGCCCAGACGATGTCATAGATCGAGTCCACGCCCTGCAGGAACTGCGCAATGCGCTCCAGACCGTACGTAATCTCGCCGCACATCGGCTCCAGATCAAGACCGCCGCACTGCTGAAAGTAAGTGAACTGCGTGATCTCCTGGCCATCGAGCATCATCTGCCAGCCCACGCCCCAGGCGCCGCCCACAGGCCACTCCCAGTTGTCCTC
>JABFXN010000169.1 GCA_013361705.1 Acidobacteriaceae bacterium | reverse complement strand
TGCCCACGGAGAAGAGCCTGATCCTGCAGGGTGATACGTATTTCGGTTCGGAGCAGCGACGTCTGCTCGACTGGGTCGATCGTTTTTCGGCAGGCGGACCGGCCGGATGTACGACGCACCCGCACTGCTTCTTCGGCCCCATGACCCCTGACGAATGGGCGGCTATGGGATATAAACATCTCGACCATCATCTGAATCAATTCGGCGTTTGAGGCGATGCGGGGACTCGACAGACAAGCGCTGAAGGCGCGCTCTATATCAGCCTGGGGCAACGCCCCAGGTTTCAATGCCCTATACAAATGAAGGGCTGAAGGCCCGCGCTATAGGTGTTTAGGAAAGGCGAGTTTTCCGATTGCATGACCAGGGGGTGGTGCATCGTGTCTGGGGTGGTGTCCCTCGGGGACATGGGCCCGGCCGTTCCTCTCTCATATGGAATTCTTCAGCCACTTCGCATACGAGTTATAGAGCGGGCCTTCAGCCCTTGATCATTCAATATAGGCTGAGAACCTGGGGCGTTGCCCCAGGCTGATATAGAACGCGCCTTCAGCCCTTCAATTCCGCCAGGCTCGCGCGCCGGAACAGTAGACCTGAGGTGGTGAACAACACTACCAGGATGACATGCCCGATCACCATATTCCGCGCCATGTAGGGTGGCGCGCCAGAAGGCAGCAAGGCTGCAATCAGTGCAAGTGTCACCGCCATGGCGAACAATGTGCGAGCCAACCCTCGCGGCTGTAGGCGCGCCAGCGAGGCTCCGACAATCCCCACCACGAGCACGCTGAAGTATGCGAGGTTCGCCGGGTTTTCCGAGTCCGCGACATGGACCATGTTGGACCATCCCAGGACGAATCCAGCCGCCAGCGCCAAACCGACGCCCGCCTTGTATGCCCACGAGCCCATCTTTCTTGCGATCAGCGCATAGGCCATCCCTGTTGCGAAGAACAGGACATACACGAGTACAAAGGCACGTGGGGGCCAGTTCCATCCCGGTACCACTCGCGATGCGACCAGTGGCACCATCAAAAGGCCCAGAGCCACCAGTGCCACACGCAGCATTGTCTTGCTCAGTTGTGTCATATGAGTTGTGTTCTCCCGAATGACTCCCACGGACGTCTCGAAAAAGATCCAGAGTACGAACCCGAGCAGTCCGCGATTGGCGTTGCGGCGCTCCAGGCACAAGTCGTCAAATGTCTGCGCCATCTCCTCGCTGAACCGCTCGCGGAAGCGCCGCGGATACAGCCGCAGCAACATCGCATACCACGCCCGGTAATGCCGGCCACCGACCTTCGCCATGCGATCGACAATATGTCCGTTACGGATATATTGTCAAGACAAGATTTTCTTGTACCCCAGCCTCGGGGCCTCCAACGACCCGCTGCGCTACGAAATGACAAACAAAAGGTCCATGCTCTAAGCGCTGAAGGCGCGTTCTATACCCGCCTGGGGCCCCGCCCCAGGGTTCAGTATTCGAAATAGGTTAAAGGGCTGAAGGCCCGCTCTATAGCTCTGCAGTGAAGGCCGTTTCGAACGGATGGGAGCCGTGCACTTTAGTCCACGGTTTACCCTCCAAAGAAGCTCGGCTTTCCTTTCCTAGATGGACTCTTTCAGCTATTTGGCATGAGGGTTATAGATCGGGCCTTCAGCCCTCAGACTCTTAACTATCTGAGACCTGGGGCGGTGCCCCAGGCTGGTATAGAACGCGCCTTCAGCGCTTAGAGTGCCTGCCCGAAAGCCTGCTGAACACCCCAGTCAGCAAAACTGGCCGGGGATCACGATCTCCCACCGTTTCGCGCTCGGCGCGACCCATTGCGATGCAATGGATGGGGCACCCGGTGCATGGCTAAAACCGAATTTATTGATAAGCCCTAACGTTGCTTGCTGCTTGCTATCAGTCTGCGGTGACGCGGTTTAGAGGAAGCCGGGTGTCAAAGGTCGCGGGGCCGTAGATGCGGTCCAGGACCAGATCCAGTGCCGCCTGGATTTGATTGGCCCACCCAGCGGCCTGCAACTCGCGCCAGGCTTGCTCGTTGAGTCCGCCTGCCGTCGAGTACTCCCGGCTGAGCCTGCTGAACGGTTCTTCGGAACGCTTCTCCGCGGCCTGGGCGAGGAGAAAGAATAACTCACCCACCAGGGCGCGCGATGCCTCCGGCTTGAATCCACCTTCGATCAGCCAGCCGTCCACCGCGCCCATCATGCCAAAGTACGTGCCCATCAGGGAGGTGACCGCGCTGACCAGGTCGAGGTGTGCTTCCTCTTCAACACGGATCAGACGGCCCAGCCCATCGAGCAGTCGTGCGATCTCCTCCGACTGTGTGTAGAGCGTCAGGGGCCCCTGCCGCTCTGCAACCGGCGGCAGCGGGATCAGGCGGGAGATATCACTCGCCGGCGCCACCAGCGCGGACAATCGCTCGACACTGAAGGTCGCGATCAGGCTGACAATCTTCTGATCCGACCGGAAACGCAACATGCTGAGGACCTGCTCCGTCACCTGCGGCCGCAACGCGAGGATGACGATCTCGCTGCCATCCACGACGGCCTGGTTATCGGCAGCGACTTGGACGTCGGGATACCGCAATGCAAGCCGCGACGAAATGGTCTCGTTGCGAGGAGACAGCAGAATCTCCCCCCGCCGTTCGCCGAACCCGCATAGGCCATGCGTCAGGGCCTCCGCGATGGTGCCCACACCGATGATGCCGATCTTTGGCAATTCACTCATAGAGTATTTTCCTTGTTGCTGGGTACCCGGGAGGAGCGTGCAGCAGCGTTTTCATTGCGGAAAACGTCCATAGACGTACAAGCCCTGCACTACACCTACAGGAAAAGTGCTCATAGCGGAAGGCTCTGGTTACGTGTTTATGCGCCGGGACTCGGAATCACGCCCAGTTGGGTCATTAATCCCATCGTGTCCATGATGATGCGGGTTTCCTTGATCCTGCCCTTTTCCAGGCGATCGATGACGATGCCCCATACCCGGACCTGTCTCCCCGTTGGAGGCACTCCAAAGAATTCACCTTGATGAGTCCCGGTCCATTCGAAGCGGCTCACCACCTTCTCTCCCTCTGCAATCTGCTCTAAAACGGAGAAGACGAGATCGGGGAAGCCGGTGCGGAAGGCTTGAATAATCTCCTTCACACCCTCAAGACCTGGGCCTTGACCCGGGAGGGGAACTTGCTCAACGACATCCTCCCAGACGAACTCCACCGCTCGCTCGATCTGTCCCTGGGTGATCACTTCCTCTACAAAGCGACGAACGATGGCCGAATTCGCCTGTGTCAATGCGGTTCTCCTTCCGGTACCCCTGAGCATACTAATCCTTTTGAGGAATTCGCACTGGTATAGAGCGCGCCTTCAGCGCTCGGAGCCGCTGCACACGCTTTTCGGGTACTCAGCAACAGGAAAAATGCTCTAGCAATTCGCATCCGACCAGCCTCTCCATCCTGAAAATCGTCCGGTAAAAAACGTTCCCATAGCCATTCGAGTGGAGTACTATGGTCTCCCATAGTCATTCGAGTGGAGAGTCATGGCGAGGAACAAAACACAGGACGCGGGCGAAATTCTTCAGGGAACGCTCGACCTGCTCATCTTGCGCACCCTGATTCTTGGCCCCGCGCATGGGCACACCATTGCGCGCTCGATTGAGAGCACGTCGGAAAACGCTCTCGAAGTGGAGCAGGGCTCACTCTATCCGGCGCTTCATCGGCTGGAGGATCGGGGACTGGTCGCTTCGGAGTGGGGTGTGAGCGACAACAACCGAAGAGCGAAATTCTACCGGCTGACGGCGAAGGGCCGTAAGGAGCTGGCGGCGGCGACCGGCCGTTGGCGACGGATGACGCGTGCCATTGGCCTCATCCTTGGAGAGTCGAACGGCTAGGGAGAATCGAACAGCTAGCAGGGAGGGAAGAGTATGGGGTTCCAGCGCTACCTCAATCGCGAAAGCAAGGATCGGGATCTGGCCGAAGAGATCCAATCGCACCTGGCGCACGAAGTAGATGCCAACCTCGCACGCGGTCTCTCCGAGGCTGAGGCGCGGCGGCGGGCTCGTCTGAGGTTCGGTAATCCGCGCACCGTGAGGGAACGAGTGTGGATCTATCGCTCCCTGCCAATGATGGACGGTATCTTTCGTGATCTCCGCGACGCCTGGCGTTCGCTCAGGAAGACGAAAGGGCTCACTATCGTCGCTCTGCTTGTAATCGCGCTTGGAATCGGTGTGAATACGGCGGTTTTTTCGGTGGTGAATACCGTCCTGCTGCAGCCGCTGCCGTATCCCGATCCGCATTCCCTTATGAGGCTGGTTCTCTTTACTCCGCAGCGCACGCTCGATGGCGCCAGCGTTCCTGAGTTCAATCTCTGGCGTCAGCAGACCAGCGTGCTACGTGATGTGGCAGGGTATGACACAGGCGGCGCCGGGCTGAATCTTACCGGCGGAGATCATCCGATGCAGGTGCAGGGAGTCCATGTCACGCATGACTACTTCACGCTGTTTGGCGCGCCGGTGATTGCGGGGCGCACCTTCACGGAGGAGGAAGACAGTCCGCATGGCGGCAATGTGGTGGTGCTCAGCTATGGACTGTGGAAGCAGCGCTTCGGTGGTGATACGAAGATCGTCGGTCAAACCCTCCCGATCGATAACACTCCCTATCTTGTGGTGGGAATCATCGGGCCAAGCTTTGTCAGCGATAATCCAGCGGACGTGTGGCTACCGTTTCAGTTCGATTTGAATTCACAGGATATGGCGCACTATTTCAGAGTGTCGGCACGTCTGCAACCGGGCGTGACCATCGAGCAAGCGAATGCGCAACTCAAACTTGCCTCCGACCAGTTCCGCCGCCTGAAGCCCAATGCGATCGGCCGACAGAACCACTATGGAGTTTTCCCGCTGAAAGAATGGATGACCGGCGATACACGCACGCCGTTGCTCGTCCTGCTCTGTGCGGTGGGATTGGTGTTGCTGATTGCGTGCGCGAATGTGGCAAATCTGCTGCTGGCCAAAGCCTCGGGCCGCCAGCGCGAATTTGCGACACGGGCGGCTCTCGGCGCGGGCCGCTGGCAGATCATCCGTCAGCTTTTGGCTGAGAGCCTTCTTCTGTCATTGTCTGGCGGCCTGCTTGGCCTGCTACTTGGCTATGCCAGTGTTCGTCTATTGCTCAACGTGAACACTGGCAGTCTTCCCCGGGTTGGCGAGAACGGCATGGCGCTGGCTTTGGATATGCGCGTTCTGTTCTTCACTCTGGGTGTTTCGGTGCTTACGGGGATACTGTTTGGCCTAGTGCCCGCGGTGAGCGCTTCGCGCACCAATCTGGTTGCGAGTTTGAATGAGAGTAGCAGCCGTACCGGTTCTGGTTCCCGCAGCGTGAACTTCCGGTCAGTGCTTGTGATTACGGAGATCGCGCTGGCACTGATTCTGGTGATTGGTTCAACCTTGCTGATTCGCACGTATCTGAAGTTGCAGGGCGTTGATCCCGGATTTGATACGCATAATACGCTGACGATGGCCATGTCGATCAGCGGCGACCGCTTTCAGGCAAGTGCTCCCGTGGATCAGATCATTCGCCAGGGCACGGAACGCATTAAGACCATCCCCGGTGTTGTCGAAGCCGCCGCTGGGAATGGACTGCCGCTTCAAGGCGCCTTCGGAGTTCCGTTTGATATTGTGGGCCGATCCAAAGGCAATGCCCCATCCACTGGAAGTACGGGATACTATTCCGTCTCAGCTAATTTTTTTGAGGCATTAAAGATTCCTCTGTTACGCGGCCGCACGTTCACAGATCGCGACAATGCCTCGGCGCCGGGAGTGGTCATCATCAATGAAACCCTGGCGAAACAGTACTGGCCGCACGGCGATCCGCTGCGGGATCGGATCCAGAAAGCGCCTGGCGCCGGGCCACCGTTTACTGAGCCACCTCGCCAGGTTATCGGCATCATCGGCGACACGCGCGACGGCGGTCTCAATCGCGATCCCTTTCCTGCCATCTACATCCCTCTGGCACAGATGCCGGACGGTGAAACCGCGCTCAATTCGCGGATCGCCCCGCTCTGGTGGATCGTGCGTACCAACGGTGATCCACATGCTGTTGTTGCACAAGTGACAGCGGCACTGCGAGAGTCTACCGGCGGGCTTCCAGTCGCGCACATCCGAACCATGGACGAGATCGACAGCCTGATGGTTTCGCGGGAGCGCTTTAACATGCTGCTGCTGACGGTCTTCGGCGCGTCCGGATTATTGCTGGCCGCCGCAGGCATCTATGGCTTGATGGCTTTTTCCGTGGAGCAGCGCACACAGGAACTTGGAATACGGATGGCGATGGGGGCACAGACTTCGCACCTTCGCAATATGGTTCTTCGCCAGGGAATGATGCTCACGATCATCGGTGTGGTGGCGGGTATCGCCGCTTCTTTCTGGCTGACACGATTTCTCGCCAGCTTTCTCTTCGGGGTTGAGAAGTGGGATCCTCTGGCATTTCTCCTGACACCGTTATTGCTCAGCGCAGTTGCTTTGGCGGCCACATGGATTCCGGCGGTACGAGCCACCAGGGTAGACCCAATAACCGCGCTGCGTTTCGAATAGCTGTGAGCATTGGCCTGTAGAGAGGAGTTCAATGGTGGGAAAGTTGTGCAGTAAAGTGTTTGGGCTTGCGTTCTTGCTGCTCGTTCCAGGCGCGGCTGGCTTGGCCCAGGAGCTGGCTATTGAAGACGCAGCTGTGTATGCCTCGCCAGAGGCGCCACTGCATAAGCATATGACGATCGTGATCCACAACGGTGTGATTGCGGATGCAGGAGAGCATGTGCGCATCCCTAAGGGGATCCAAAGGATTTCCTGCCAGGAGTGTGTCGTACTCGCCGGGTTCTGGAATGCACACGTGCATTTTATGGAGCCAAAGTGGAACGATGCCGCACATCTACCCGCGGAGAGATTGACACGCCAGTTGGGCGAGATGCTCACCCACTCAGGATTTACGACCGTGGTCGATACGGGCTCGGACGTAGAAAATACCGTCGCACTGCGGAAGAGGATAGAACGTGGTGAAGTCTATGGTCCGCGCATCTTCACCGCAGGCATCCCGCTCTATCCCGTACATGCGCTGCCTTTCTATCTAGCGGACGTTCCCACAGAGGTGAAAGCAAAACTGGGACAACCGGAGACTGCCGCCGATGCAAAGGCGCTTGTCGACAAGAACCACGTCGCCGGCGCGGACATCCTCAAGCTCTTCACCGGTTCAATCGTTCGTCCAAATCAAGTCGTTCCCATGCAAGTGGAGATCGCGCGAGCAGCTGCCGAGGAGGAACATAAGAACGGAGGGCTGGTTTTTTCGCATTCGTCGAACATGGAAGGAACGAAAGTGGCAATCGATGCCGGCGTGGATGTCCTGGCTCATACCCCAGAGTTCGCGGACGAGATTGATAGGGCTGTCTTGCAGCGTATGGTTACGCAGCAAATGACGATCGTTCCGACCCTGAAGCTCTTTTCCCAGGACAGTGATATCGCGAAGATTCGCGGGCTGGATTATCAATTCCGCCACCTTGGCGGGCGCCTGGTTTATGGCACTGACACCGGGTTTCTTGCTGACTACGATCAAAGCGAGGAGTTTCGCCAGCTGATGGCCGCCGGATTTACCTTCCGCGATGTGTTGGACATGTTGACGACGGCTCCGGCGGCGCTGTTTCATCTTTCGCAGCGAGAAGGCAAAGTGATGCCAGGAATGCGCGGCGATCTGACGATTCTGTCAGAAGATCCGGCATCAGGCCGTCCAGAGGCATTCACCCACGTTCTATATACAATCCGCGGAGGCACCGTAATCTGGCAGGCAGATCGAACGACAAAGTGAGTCATCTGCTGAACGAGCCTTGTATTTGATACGAGCGCTAGCTCGTGTTCTGAGTCATTAATCCGCAAAAAATATTTGGCGAGAGCGTTGAGGATGTTGTCCAAGATTTGGTCCTGAGGAAGGCGGTTGAGTCATGGTAGACGGACTTGATGTAGCTTAACGGGTGGGAGCAGCGGGCTTCAGCCCGCTGATAAAGACGTAAAAGTAAATGGGCTTTAGCCCTGGGCTTTTGCCTAACGGAGAAAGAAAGCCCAGGGCTAAAGCCCATTTCTTATAGCGCCTACAAACGCGGGCTGAAGCCCGCGTCTCCCACCCGATTCGAGCTTTGCTCGAATCATTCACCAAGCGAACCAAATTCGGCGGCTTCCGGTACGAATGGATGGCGCCGGGCGCATGGTGCCCGAACGACCCTTCATCTAGGGGAACGAATTAATGACTTGGGATACTCGACCATTTTTCCTGTAGGTGTAGTGCAGGGCTTCCGCATCAATGGGCGTTTTCCGCAATGAAGACCCCGTCACACTCCTCTTCCGGAATACCAACAGCAGGAAAATGCTTTAGAATCCACGTCCATGCACCTACGCTTCGGCTTCCGCACTCTAATCGCTATTTGTGTTGCGTTGGCGATACTGCTTGGCGTCGTTGCGTTTGTGCAGTATCGATGGTCGAAACGCGTGGCTGCCGCAGACATACAACGTGAGCGGGAACACCTGAATGTTTCTGCTTCTCTTTTTGTGACGCGGTTCAATCGGAACATCACCGATGCTGTGAGTTTTCTGCAGAACGACGCGCAAACCGCATGGTCAAGCGGCGCGCCGTTACCCGCTCTCCCGAAGATTGTGAAAGAACTCTATCTTCTCGATACTTCAGGGTCACAAGCCCGCGTCCAGCGCGCGAATGCTTCCGGTACTTTCGCTGCGGTATCGATACCCGAGTGGATGAAGCCGGTTGATTGCATGAGTTTGATCTCCACGCAACCGCTTGCCATCATTTCACCCCTCTTCGACTCCGTCCGCGAAGAGCCGGCTCCAGGGCGAGGTCGCATGGTACTCAGGACATCACGTGGCGGCCGCTGCTTTGTCGCGTTGCTGAACGAGGACTTTATCAAGAGCTCGCTCGTCCCGACGCTGCTTCAGGAGACTTTTGGCGAATCCTCCATGAATGACTATGAGTTCGCGATCGTCTCGCGGGATCGCGACAGCGAGCGGATCTATGGCCCGAGGGTTACGCCGGATCTCCGGAGGACGTTCTTCACGGTACCGCTTCGAAGTCTGCTACCGGCGCCAAAGCGTCCTCCATCTACTTCGGGCAAGAGTAATTTTCTCTACCGACAGTATGAGATCGGAACCATCAATCGCAGAGCGCCAGGTCCTCCTCAATTGGGGGATGGAATCTGGGAGTTGGAGATCGCACGTCGTGGTATGTCGCTTCCTGCAGCTTTCAGACGTGAGCGTTGGCGGGATCTTCTGCTCGGTGTCTCGGCGGAAATGCTGCTTGGTGCAGCGATCGTCCTACTTGTGATTGGCGCGCACCGGATGCAGCAGGTTGCCGAACAGAGAATGCAGTTCGTTGCCGGGATCTCGCATGAACTGCGCACGCCTGTATCGTCCATCTCTATGCTTTCGCGCAATCAGGCAGACGGTCTCGTGTCGGGTGCTGACAAGGTTACCCAGTACGGCGAACTGATCCACCAGCAGTCACGCCGGCTCAGCGAGATGATCGAGCAGACACTTCAGTATGCCGGCATACACTCCCACCTGGGCACACGAATGCGCACGTCCGTCGACATTGAAGCCGTGATCGCTGCCGCTCTGGATGCACACAAGGAAGAGCTTGCCCGTGAGCAGTTTCATGTCGAGCAGATCGTTCCCCAGGGGCTTCCTGCAGTTCACGGCGATGCCGGTCTGCTCCGCATTGCCATCGACAATCTGCTTTCGAATGCCATCAAGTATGCAAAGAGTGGGCGATGGATCGGTATCCGGGCCGAACACTCGGTGAAGGAACGGGCGATCCTTGTTCATGTCTCCGACCACGGTCCGGGCATCGAGGACTCCGACCAGGAACGCCTGTTCGAGCCCTTCTACCGTGGTCGAGCTGCCGTTGAGACAGGCGCTTCGGGTTCAGGGATCGGCCTCAGCCTTGTACGCTCCGCCGCCGAGGCGCACGGCGGTTCCGTTACAGTCGTAAGCACACCCGGACGAGGCAGCACCTTTACGCTGAGAATACCTGCATGACGCGCATTCTGTTCATCGAAGACGAACCCGCTTTCGCGATTGGTGTGATCGACCGTCTACGCGCGGACGGCTATGACGTCAGGTGGGAGAGCAACGGAAACGCAGGGTATGAAGCGGCGTGCGCGCATCCGTTTGACCTCATCCTGCTCGATGTCTCGCTGCCGGGTAAGAACGGATTCGACATCTGCCGCGATCTACGGCGTGAGGGTGTATCTGCGCCCGTGCTTATGCTCACTGCCCGTGGCGAGGTGATCGATCGTGTCCTGGGCCTGAAGCTTGGCGCGGACGATTACGTGCAGAAGAACTGCGAACCCATTGAGCTGATGGCGCGCATCGAAGCGCTGCTTCGCAGGTCGCAATCATCGGTGACTTCTCCCGAGATCGCGTCTTTTGGTGAGATCCGCGTCGATTTCCGACAGCACGAAGTTTCTCGAGCAGGCGCCGCCGTTGCTCTTACGCCGATAGAGTTCCGTTTGCTTGAGTATCTTCTCGAACGTCGTGGCAACGTCGTCACCCGCGAAGAGCTATTGGAGAATGTGTGGTCCGCCGATGGCGGCATGCTGAGCCGTACGGTCGATGTGCACGTAGCCGGCCTGCGGAAGAAGATCGAGGCCGATCCTCGCTATCCGCGCTTTCTGCTCACCATCAAGGGCGCCGGATACAAGCTGGCGATTTAACGCATTTTCCCTGTTGCTGGATGGCCCGGAAGCCCTCATCGTCTAAAGCCGCAGTCTTTTTTACGCCTGTGAGGCCGTGCCTTGAGCACGACATCGCCCTGCGCGCGACCAGATACAGGGCGGATCGTGCCTCAGCTCCATCGTTCCGTTGCGCGTAGCGCAACCGTTTCGCACTGCAGGTGCGAATGCCTTGCTTAAGGGCATGGCTTCAGCCATGCCGTCACAGGCACTGAAATACCGGCGGCTTTAGCCGCTGAGGGCATCGCCTCGGTACCTCAGCGGCTAAAGCCGCATGTCTTTTGGGGATGAGTACGGGACGGCTAAAGCCGTCCCCTTAAGCAAGGCATTCGCGCATCGCGCGAACGGAGAGACCGCCCTCGAGAATAATCCGCAAGGGATTTAATGTCGCTTCCTGTTGAAGCTTTAGCGTAGCGCTCAATCTCCAAATGATCTCGCATTGACTCAACTCAACCAGTCGTCGCGTAACGCACAACCATTTTCTTCCGCAGATTCACCACACCAGCCGCGACTTTACATTCCTTACATACAATTTGCACGCCTGACGTGTGCTCCGCGCCAGAATCAGGCTTATGAAACTGCTCTCGATCCTTCCCATCGTGCTTGCCGCTTCCTTTGCGGCCGCAACTGCGCAGCAGCCACAAGGCGGCCGTTCGTTCGAGGTCGCGTCCATTCGTCCGGGAGCATCCGCGACGGCGGAGATGATCGCCATCAGAATGAACGCCGATCGCTCGATGATCCACTACGTGAATGTCTCGGTGCGGGATCTCATTCGGGTGGCCTACGGAGTGAAGGAGTTCCAGGTCAGTGGCCCTGAATCGATACGCAACCGCTTCGACATCGAGGCGAAGTATCCCGAGGGAGCCACGAGAGACAATGTCCCGGAGATGCTGCAGTCTCTTCTGAGAGACCGCTTCAAGCTGGAGCTGCACCGCGAGACGAAGGAGCAGGCAGTCTACGCGCTCGTAGAGGGCAAGAATGGGCCGAAACTCAAGGCGACGACGATTCCGCCGTCGGACTACCCTGACAGCCCCAACCGTCGTCCTGGTACCCCGGTGCGCGGTGACATTCAGATGTTGGGAGGCCCGTCTGGCCTGCACCTGACCGGACCCGCCGTGACCATGAGCAGACTGAGCGAAACGCTCTCCGGCTTTACCGATAAGCCGGTTGTCGACCAGACCGGTTTATCGGGAGAGTACGACATCGATCTCACGTTCTTTCCGGAAAATATGATGCTCCGCATGGGCGGAGGGCCCGGTGGTCCTGGCGGGGCTGGTGGTCCCGGCGGTCCCAGACAGGGGCCTGACGGAGGTGCGGACACGCACTCCGAACCACGCGTCACCATCTTCGATGCGCTGCAGCAGTACGGTCTCAGGCTCGAATCCCGCAGGGCGCCCCTGATGCAGCTTGTCGTGGATCACGTTGAGAAGACGCCGACGGAGAACTGATGCGCTCGTATTCGTTATGGCTGGCTCTCGCTCTGCTTGGGGCATTCGTCCTCCACGCTCACGCGGCTGACGTTCGTGGCACTGTCACCTACAAAGGCCTGCCTGTCCCCGGCGCATCGGTCACGGCATCGCGTGACGGCAAGACGGTCACTGTCGCCACCGATGCTTCAGGTGCGTATGCATTCACAGATCTCAACGATGGATCCTGGACCGTTAGCGTCGAGATGTTCGGCTTCACAACGGTGCAAGAACAGATCGATATACGCTCCGATAACACGCCGCATCGCTGGGAGCTGTCGTTGCTCAGCCTGAGCGACCTTGAGAAACACGTGCACATTGCATCGCCCGCACCACAACGTGCGACGAAGCCCGCAACACAGCCCGCTCCGCCTGCAGGAGTCTCTGCTGCATCTTCCGTAAGCGGAGACTCGGTACGCCCGGATAGCGCCGCTACTTTTGGTGCAGAGCCGGGGCTGCTGGTGAATGGCAGCGTCAGCAACGGCGCAACGTCGAGCTTTCGCTTGCCGGGTTCGTTCGGGAACAATCGCTCCGGCGGGCGCCGGCCATACAACTTCAGCCTTGTTGCCCAGGAACAGAATTCAGCTTTGGACGCGCGCTCGTACTCGCTTGCTGGGAACGAGGGCGCCAAGCCCACCTACAACAACTACACTGGCGCGGTAACTGCCGGCGGGCCTTTGCGCATCCCGCACGTTCTGCACGATGGACCATACTTCTTCGCGCAGTACACCTGGCACCGGGTCAGCACTGCCGCGACTACGTCCGCGTTGGTGCCGACCGTTGCGGAGCGCGCCGGTGATCTTTCCAGCCACACAACAGCTACAGGGCAACCGGTTGCTATCTACGATCCTGTGACTGGACAGCCATATACCAACAACAAAGTGCCGGTCACACCGCAGGCACAGGCTTTGCTCAATCTCTATCCATTGCCGAATGTTGCAGGCAATCGCCGGTACAACTTCCAGCTTCCGCTCCTGAGTAATTCGCACATCGATGCCGGAAACCTGCACATGGATAAAAGCATCGACACCAAGAACCAGCTCAGAGGGTACTTCAACTTCTCCAGTACGCGCACCAGCGGAAACAATCTCTTTGGCTTCACCGATACCGAGCGCATTCTGGGCCACAACGGCAACATCGACTGGTTACACAGCTTCAATCAACGCCTTCGTCTCGATCTCGCATACGACTTCAGCCGCCTGGCAACGACAGACACTCCCTACTGGCAGAACCGCGCAGATATTTCCGGAAGCGCGGGGATCCAGGGCAACAGCCGTTCGCCGGTTGATTGGGGGCCGCCCACTCTCAGCTTCTCTGGCGGCAGCGGCATCGCCGCGCTGACAGACGGCATCACTGCGCACAATCGCAACGAAACGAATAAAGTCTCCGCGAGTCTCTCCTGGAATCACTCCGGGCACAACCTGGCATTCGGTTTTGACTTCCGTCGGCAGCAGTTCAACTACCTTGCGCAGGCGAACCCTCGCGGTACGTTGACCTTCACCGGCAACGCGACAAGCAAGAGCAACGTTTCCGGCAGCGGTTCCGATCTCGCCGGCTTTCTGATTGGTGTCCCTGACGCCAGTGAGATCTCCTTCGGCAATGCCGACAAGTATCTGCGCCAATCCGTTTACAACGCCTACGTGAATGACGATTGGCGACTGAGCCCGGAGTTCAGCGTCAATGCGGGCATCCGCTGGGAGTTCGGTGCACCCATGACTGAGCTGAAGAATCGCCTGGTCAACCTCGATCTCTCGAATGATTTCACCGCCGCCGCGCCTGTACTCGGAAGCGCGCCTGCGGGAAGCGTGACGGGCCAGCACTATCCCGATTCACTGTTGCGTCCGTACCGTCTTGGTCTGGAGCCGAGGATCGGCTTTGCCTGGCATCCAAACACCGGCGGCTCGCTGGTTGTTCGCGGTGGTTATGGCATTAATTACGACACCTCTGTCTATCCCTCGCTCTATCTCCAGCTTGCACAACAGTCGCCGCTCTCCAAGAGCCTCAATGTTCAGAACAGTGCCGCTTGCCCACTGACGTTGGCCTCGGCTTTCAATCCCTGCGTCTTGACCACGCAGAACACTTTCGCGGTCGATCCGAACCTGAAGATCGGCAGCATCCAGACATGGACGCTCGAGGTGCAGCGTGATCTGCCGTGGTCGCTCCAATGGAGCGCGAGCTATCTCGGCAACAAAGGGACGCACGGCATGCAGAAGTCTTATCCGAACTCGTATGCTCCCGGCGCCGGCAATCCGTGCCCTTCATGTCCGGTCGGATTTGCGTATATCAGCTCCGGCGGTAACTCGACCCGTGAAGCAGGGAAGTTCCAGCTACGGCGCCGCCTGCGTAGCGGCTTTGCGGCGAGTGTCGCATATACCTTCGCCAAGTCCATCGATAATGACGCGGTGCTCGGCGGCCAGAACGGCGGCAGCGCGACATTGCCCGCCGCTCAGAACTGGCGCGATCTCGCAGCGGAACGCGGCCTGTCCGCCAACGATCAACGTCACCTGCTCAGCGCGTCCGTGCAGTACACCACGGGTATGGGCATCGGCGGCGGGTCGCTGCTCGATGGCTGGCGCGGTGCGCTCTACAAAGAGTGGACAGCGCTGGTTACGATCTCTGCCGGCAGCGGTTTGCCCGTCACGCCGTTTACCGCGGCCTTGCTGGGAGGCACCGGAGCGCATGGCTCGGTGCGGCCTGACCTGACCGGCGCACCTGTCTATGCGGCACCCGCGGGTCTCGCGCTGAATCCTGCTGCCTTTGCAGCGCCGGCCTCGGGACAGTTCGGCAACGCCCGCCGGAACTCCATCACTGGGCCATCGCAGTTGAGCATGGACTTTTTCATGAGCCGCACCTTCCGTCTCCGCGACCATTGGAACCTTGATCTGCAGATGAAGGCGAACAACGTACTCAACCACGTTGCATTCGGGTCGTATGTTGCCAACATTCAGAGCACACAATTCGGTCTGCCGACTTCGCCCAGCAACATGCGCACTCTGCAGATGACTGCACGTCTGAGGTACTGATTCCATGAGACTCGCCATCTCCACTGTATTGCTGCTCTCGTGGACTACCCAGGCCCAGATTGTCCAGGCCCAGCAGGTAGGCCAAAATTCGTCTGCTACTACTGACGACGGCACGCCCATCCTGAAGGTGTCGTCGCAGCTCGTCATCGAAACCGTCTCCGTCAAGGACAAGAAGGGTAATCCAATCGCCGGCCTTACGCAGAAGGACTTCGCCGTTACAGAAAATGGTGTGCCGCAGAATATACGCGTCTTTGAATATCAAGCGCTGGCAGAGCCGGAATATCAGGCACTGGCAGAGTCAACGGCCGTCGCCATGCCTCCGGCACCGGCGTACGTAAAGCCGTACAACAAGCTGTCGCACTTCGAGATTGAGCCCGAGCCGAAGGGCAGTGGCAAGTACCGCGATAAGCGGCTTCTTGCCCTTTACTTCGACATGACCGGGATGGATCCCGGTGACCAGTATCGCGCGCTCTCGGCGGCAGAGAAGTTCGTTCGCACTGAGATGCAGCCGCAGGACATGTTCGCCATCTTCCGGTACTCGGGCGCAGCTGTGGAGGTCTTGCAGGACTTCACCACCGATCGTGCGCGTCTGCTCAGCATCCTTGCGACGCTGACTGTTGGAGAGGATCGCGGATACGACAATTCCACGAGCGGCGACGCCGCTGCGTCTGATTCGGGCTCAGCCTTCGGTCAGGACGATACAGAGTTCAATATCTTCAACACGGATCGCCAGCTCTCCGCGCTCCAGACCGCGGCAAACATGCTTGGCCGTCTCAGCGAGAAGAAGTGTCTCGTGTATTTCGCGAGCGGACTGCGGCTCAACAGCATGGACAACCAGGCGCAGCTCCACGCCACGATTAACTCGGCCATTCGCGCTGGAGTCTCCTTCTGGCCGATTGATGCCCGCGGTCTTGTTGCCAGTGCACCGCTTGGCGATGCGACGCAGGGCTCTCCCGGCGGATCGCAAATGTATACGGGGGCCTCGGCGCTGGCGATGACCAGCCGGATGCAGCAGTCGCAGGACACGCTGTACGCGCTTGCCGGCGACACCGGCGGTAAGGCGCTGCTGGACACGAATGATCTTGGCCGCGGCATCCACAACGCGGAACGCTCGATCTCCAGCTACTACATTGTTGGCTACTACACCACCAATACGGCGAAGGATGGCAAGTACCGCCGCGTCAAGGTAGCGCTCAACCGCGGGAACCTTGACGCCGATCTCGACTATCGCCAGGGCTACTACGCGAGCAAAGAGTTCGGCCAATTCAACTTCGCCGATAAGGAACGTCAGCTTGAAGATGCGCTGATGCTGCCCGATCCGATCACGGATCTGACGATCGCGATGGAACTGGACTACTTCCAGATCAATCACGCGGAATATTTCATCCCATTGACCGTAAAAATCCCCGGGCGCGAACTGGCTCTGGCAAAGCGGTTTGGAGCAGAACGCACCACCATCGACTTCATTGGCGAGATCAAAGACGAAGCGGGTACTACGGTCGCAAACGTGAGAGACAAGGTGAACGCGAAACTTAGCGACACCGATGCGGCGGAGATAGCCCATCATCCCATTGTGTACAGCACAGGCTTCACACTGCTGCCCGGCCATTACACCATCAAGTTCCTTGCACGTGACGATGAGACGGGCAGGATCGGCAGCTATCAGACGGCATTCGTGGTTCCCAACCTCGATAAAGAAGAGCAGCGGCTACCTCTCAGCTCCGTGGTGCTGAGCAGCCAGCGAGCCGCCCTGAAGGACGCGATCTACAACGCGCAGAAGCGGAGTGCAAAGGCGGCAGAACAACATCCGCTCGTCGAAAATGGCTTGACGCTCGTTCCAAGCGTTACACGTGTCTTTCAGGCAAGCCAGACCATGTTTGTCTATCTGCAGGCCTACGAGCCGCGCACGAAGAGTACTTCACCGATCGTGGCTCAAGTGAGCCTCTATCGCGATGGGAAGAGGGTATTCGAGAGCGCTCCTGCAGAAGCCGCGAAAGGATCGGGGCAACTTAACACGATCGTTCTTGAGTTCGCGATTCCGTTGAACGAACGGGAACCCGGCGAATACGAGTGCCAGGTTACAGTCCTTGATCCAAGCGGTGGAAAGGTCAACTTCTGGCGGACTACGATGGCGGTACGTTAGGGTGACGGGAGTCAAGATCGAAGTACAAGAATTTGAGTTTTGTTAGGAATATTGGGCTATTCCAAACCCACCCCGGCGTTGTGAAATGACAAAACAAAAAGGTGTCGGGTTCTAAGCGCTGAAGGCGCGCTCTATACCAGCATGGGGTGGATCGAACCTGCTTTGCAGGTGAGAGAAGCCCCATGTTTTAGGATCGAAAGAGGATTCAGGGCTGAAGGCCCGTTCTATAGAGCGGGCTTTCAGCCCTTTTGATCGTTTAGGGATGACGGAACCTGGGGCGGTGCCCCAGGCTGGTATAGAGCGCGCCTTCAGCGCTCAGAACTCAAATCGAATTTGTCGATCTGATACCTTGGGAGCGCAATTCTAGTGGAGGTATTCGTGTATCGAGTTTTGGTGGCAATCCTTCTTTCAGCGGCGACGGCTTTTGCCAACGATCTTCCAAACAAGAAGTATCTGGATCTTGCCCACATCAAAATCATGGTTTCTGCGGCGGAGGCAAAGGCGAAGGAGCTCAATGTTTCCGTAACCATTTGCATCGTGGATGAGAGTGGCAATCTGCTTTTTCTGGAGAAGGGCGAAACCGCCTCACTGAATACCATTCAATTCGCCCAAAAGAAGGCGCGTCATGCGGCTTTCTACGGCAGGCCGTCCAAAGACGGAGCCGACACGATCAAAAAAGGGAATACAGAAGCGATGGCCTTCCCTGAATTCTTCCCCAACCAGGGAGGTTTGCCGATTAAAATCGATGGAAAGACTCTGGGTGGGATCTCCGCCAGCGGCTCCAAATCGGAGATTGACGAAGCCATTGCGCAGGCCGGTCTTGACGCGCTTCTTAAACAATGACGGTTGCCGGATTAATTCGCCAGCTGATCGAGGCATTTACGAATTCGCGCTGGAGAGGACAGGATGCGGAAAGGGTTTACTAGAAGACCGCCGGCAGAGGCGCCAGGGGCGCATGGCAAAAACTACATTACTCCCAGCGGGCTCGAGCGACTTAAACATGAGCGCAGTTTTTTGCTCAACAAGGAGCGCCCTGCCGTAGTGCAGGTGGTGGCGTGGGCTGCCGGTAATGGCGATCGCAGTGAGAATGCGGACTATCAGTACGGAAAGCGGCGGCTGCGACAGATCGATGGGCGGATTCGATTCCTTACGAAACGAATCGAGGCCGCGGAGGTGGTAGATCCCGAAGCTCCGAGAACGGGCCTGCGGATGACGAACGCATTCTTCGGCGCGACCGTTCACTATGCCAATGCCTCGGGAGAAGAGCGAGTGGTGAGCATCGTCGGAACCGACGAGGTCGATCTCGAACGTAACCATATCAGTTGGGTCTCGCCCCTGGGGCGGGCATTAATGAAAGCTGCAGCAGGTGATGAAATTGTTCTCCATGCGCCGCGTGGTCCGGAACAGTTGACGGTGTTGGAAGTGCGGTATGAACGAATCTCGGTAGAACCGTTCCGCGAGCCACTTGGGTCCGAAGTCTCTACAAATGACTCGATCCCTGACGCGCAATTGGCGGAAAGCCAAGAGTACGGAACTCAATGAGAGAGGATAGCTTCCAAAACCGAAACGCCCCTCTTGATCTCATTTTCATTACACCCTGCAAAGCCGAGAAACAGCGCGGGCTTCTGCTCGTACTTGATGACAAATGAGGAGAGTGGACTTACTTCCAATCCCAGCTGATCTGCCCTTCGCTTCAACGCCATTTCGGTGATACGTGTCTTGATCCAGGCCACGGTACACATCCCCGATTGCGCGTGCTCCACATCGAGCAGCCCGGAAAGACGCCGATTCGCTTCTTCTGCAAGTAGCTGCGAACGATCCGAGTAGACCTGCCTCATCCTTCTAACGTGGCGACCGAAGTGACCTTCGTTGATGAATTCAGTCAGCACGGCCTGATCTAAGGTCGGAGCATGGCGATCCATGAAGCTCCGTGCGACTCTAAACGCTTCCACTAACCGTTCCGGAACAACGATGAACCCAATACGAAGAGCGTTGAAGAGCATCTTCGTAAAGGTCCCAACATAAATAACCGATCCAGATCGATCGAGGCTGTGCAGCGACGCAATCGGCTTCCCGGAATAACGATATTCGGCATCGTATTCATCTTCGATAATCCATGCCCCGACCCGCCGGGCCCAGGAGAGAAGTTCGACTCGTCTCTCCGCTGACATGACAATTCCAAGCGGGAATTGATTGGCTGGTGTTACATACACCAAGCGGGCAGTGGGGCATGACTTTATCGCTCTTCCAACATCCATGCCGTCCCTGTCAACTGGAATGGGAATCACACACGCGCCGGCGCTCTGAAAGGCTCGAGCGGCTCCAGGGTAGCCGGGATCTTCCATCCACACCTCGTCACCCGGATCGAGAAGCACCCGGGCCGAAAGGTCCAACGCTTGTTGCGCGCCCGATGTCACGATGACTTGTTCCGCAGAACAACGTACTCCGCGCGACTGGCCCACATATTCGGCGATGGCTCTTCGCAGCGGTGGATAACCACCTGCATCGCCTTGCCCATACAAAGAACGCGGCGCTTTGCGATAAACGCGCGCCGCGGTCCGCGCCCACTGTTCGACTGGAAACAGGTCGATCGCCGGCTCGTAGCTGCGAAACGCCTTGCCGACGGAATGCGAAGCAGGCTTGAGAAATGTGGTCTTAAGAAGACTTTGCGTGCGCTTTGCTATGGTCGCTGTGGAGATTGCCTGCCGGGACGGTTTTTGTTTCGCCGGAGAGGTCATCTCCCACCCTGGTGCAGGTAGGACAAAGGTGCCGGCACTCACTTCCGACGAAACGTATCCCTCAGCCTGAAGTTGCTGGAACGCTGCTACGACTGTACCCCGGGCAAAACCGTATTGTGCCGCCAGGTTTCTCGTAGACGGCAACCGTGCTCCAGATTTCAATCGGCCATCGATAATTGCGGACCGCAGCTCGGTATAGAGCCAGCGCCACATCTCCTGGTCATCCTTCCTTGGTTCCAGGACCAGGTCTTGAAATGTCTCTCTCTTCGGCACTGTTCCGACACCCTGACTATGGACTAGTCATCCTCGCCGATTATGGACCTTCCGGCTATTCCATTCCAATATAGCCTGACTATGGAAGGAGAATACACCTTGAAGATGAGACTGGAGCCGGCGAAGGTTTCACCCGCTGCTTACCATGCGATGCTGGGATTAGAAAGCTTCGTAAGTAAGTCATCGAAGCTTGAAGGATCTCTCCTGGAACTGGTCAGGATGCGCGCCTCCCAAATCAATGGGTGTGCCTTCTCCATTGATATGCATTCCAAAGACGCGCGTGTGTATGGTGAGACAGAGCAGCGGCTCTACGTCTTGTCTGCGTGGCGAGAAACGAG
>JABFXN010000138.1 GCA_013361705.1 Acidobacteriaceae bacterium | reverse complement strand
AGGCAAAGAGGCGGCTGGCGCAGAGCACCGCAAGCGCGGCGCTTCAGGCCGATGCGGCACAGACCTCAATCTGTGCCTACATGGCCTGGATTGGGCTGGGGGGACTCTTGGCGAATGCCATCTTCCACGTCGCGTGGGCTGATTCGGTAGCGGCTCTCCTTCTCTTGCCGCTTGTCCTTCGTGAAGCGAATCGGGCACGACGTGGGGAACTGTGCACTTGTGATTAGAGCTGTATCAGGGAGCATCTTCCGCAGGATGCACTTCGAAACCATCGTTTGCGAGAGCGAAATAGCGCTTGCGCATCCAGAAGGCAACATTCACAAGCCCGATGAGCGCTGGAACTTCGATCAATGGCCCAACCACGCCGACGAACGCCTCTCCCGAATTCAGCCCGAAGACAGCGACGGCAACCGCAATGGCCAGCTCGAAGTTGTTGCCTGCAGCCGTGAATGAGAGCGTGGCTGACTGGGCGTAATCAGCCCCCAGCTACTTGCCCATCCAGAAGCTGACCAAGAACATAATGAGAAAGTACACGACGAGCGGCACGGCAATTTTGACCACGTCAAGGGGCAACCGCACGATGAGGTCACCCTTCAACGAGAACATAACTAGGATGGTGAACAGCAATGCGATGAGTGTGAGCGGGCTGATGCGCGGAATGAACGTGGTGCGATACCACTCTTCGCCTTTGGCGCGGATAAGGACAAAGCGTGTCAGAAAACCGGCGACAAACGGAACCCCGAGGTAGAGGCCGACACTCTTAGCAATCTGTCCAATCCCGATCTCGACCACGCTGCCTTCCAGACCGAACCACTTGGGAAGTACGGTTAGGAAGGCCCAGGCGTAGAGGCTGTAAAAGAGAACCTGAAAGACGCTGTTGATGGCGACCAGTCCGGCAACGTAATCCGTATCGCCTTCGGCCAGTTCATTCCAGACCAGCACCATCGCAATGCAGCGGGCAATACCAATCAGGATGAGGCCGCGCATGTAGGCCGGTTCGCTGCGCAGAAACACGACCGCGAGGACAAACATCAGTGCTGGGCCGATGAGCCAGTTCTGTACCAGTGACAGTCCAAGCACCCGCTTGTTGCGGAAGACCTCGCCCAGCTTCTCGTAGCGCACCTTCGCCAACGGTGGAAACATCATGATGATGAGGCCGATGGCGATCGGGATATTCGTCGTGCCCGTCTGAAAACGATTCACGAACGATGCAGAACCGGGGATGAAGTGGCCGATGCCGACACCGATGGCCATGGCGAGAAAGATCCAGAGCGTCAGAAAGCGGTCCAAAAACGACAGCTTCTTCCGTTGGTGAGGGGCGCAGACACGTCCTTGGGTCATCGGAGCAGTGGACATTTATTTGCCTTCCAGACTGACAAGCGATTCGTTGGGAATGGGGAGAGGGGCACCTTGCAAGGCTACGAACGTTGCGGGACTGCAACATGCCTTCGTGAGCTTGGCGCGGTCACTTTGCATGGCTTTGTCTTCCTTGAGCCATGCGAGAGTCTGATGAAAGACCTGGGCAGCACCGATGTTGGACGGCATCACGATGCGATAGTGCATCCACTTGCCTTCGCGCCGCGCTTCGACGATTCCGGCCCGGCGAAGATAGGCCAGATGACGGGAAATTTTGGGCTGTGACTGCCCCAGAATCTCGACGAAGTAACAGACACAAATCTCCTGGTCGCCCATAAGGTTCAACAATCGGAGACGGGTGTTGTCGCCGAGCGCCTGAAAGAAGAGTTCCATGTTGAAATGCGAAGCCTTTGCCGCCATGCCTTACTTATACGCCTTGACGTATGTGTCCGCAAGGGATACATTCGGGAAAACGTATGTATTGGAGGTGGCATGGCCAACGAAGTCTTGGAATCGGTGAAGTCGAAGTATGGTGCGGTCGCAGAGAGCACCCTGTCGACGAATGACAAGGGTGTCCGCGCGGTGGCGGAGGCATTTGGATACAGCGCCGAAGAGTTGACCTCGATCCCTGCCGAGGCCAACATGGGTCTCTCTTGTGGCAATCCCACGGCGACGGCAAACATCCGTCCGGGCGAAGTAGTCGTAGACCTCGGCTCTGGCGGTGGCCTCGATGTCTTCCTGGCTGCCCGCATGGTCGGTCCAACCGGACGCGCCATCGGCATCGACATGACGCCCTCGATGATCGAACGTGCGCGTGAGAACGCCGCAAAGGGTGGATACACCAACGTTGAGTTCTACCTATCGACGATTGACCGCATCCCGTTGCTGGATGCTTCGGTCGATTGCGTCATCAGCAACTGCGTCATCAATCTCGCTCCCGACAAGCAGGCTGTCTTTCAGGAAATCGCCCGTGTTCTCAAGCCGGGCGGGAGGGTTGCCATCAGCGACATCGCGCTGAAAGAAGAACTACCGGAGGCAGTGGCAAAGAGCATGGCTGCGTATGTGGGCTGCATTGCAGGCGCAGTGCTCATGGAGGACTATCGCAACGGTCTAGCGAAGGCCGGCCTCGAACACATCCAGATTATCGACAGCGGCGCCGACCTGAACGCCTACGCGAAGGTGGAGAACCAGTCGGGCTGCTGCTCCCCGGCGATGGACGGCGACAACGCCACAAGCTGCTGCGCACCCACGGCCGCCAGCTTCCACGAAGAGCTTACCGAGGTGTTGTCCACCTATGACGTGAATCAGGGAGCGGCCAGCGTAAAGATTTATGCGCTCAAGCCATCTGGTCAAGCATGCTGCGGGCAGAACTGCTGTTCCTGATTGAACGACCACAGGGTAAGTAGAAAGCGAGTACAGACCGATGAAGCACTACAACGTCTTGTTTCTTTGCACGGGCAATTCAGCACGCTCGATCATGGCGGAAGCGCTCATGAACTGGCGAGGCAGACCGAACTTCACCGCGTACAGTGCCGGAAGTCATCCCTCCGGCATCGTGCGTCCTGAAGCGCTGAAACAGATCGCAGAGGCAGGGCTGCCGACAGAAAATCTCCGCAGCAAGTCCTGGGATGAGTTTGCCCAGCCGGACTCGCCTCATCTCGATTTCGTCTTCACAGTTTGCGATAACGCTGCGAATGAGGTCTGCCCGGTGTGGCCGGGCCAGCCGCTCACGGCGCATTGGGGCATCCCTGATCCTGTCGCATTGCCGGAAGGCACTGCGGAATCTGTCCATGCTTACTCGCAGGCGTTCCGCACCCTCGAACGGCGCATTTCCTTGTTTCTCTGCCTTCCGCTGGCAAGCCTGGATTCGATGGCCATTCAAAAGAAGATCCGTGAGATCGGGAAAGAGTAGCCATCATCGTGCGACTGCTAGTGATTGGTGGAAGTGATGCGGGAATCAGCGCCGCTCTTCGGGCGCATGAACTTGAACCGGAGGTCGCGATTGACCTCGTGTTGGCGGATGCGTTTCCGAATTACAGTATCTGTGGCCTGCCCTTCTTTCTCAGTGGCGAGACGCCGGACTGGCACATGCTGGCTCACCGCACGACCTTCGACGGCATCACGATACATCCCGAACACCGCGCCGAAAGGATTGACTTAGCCAAACGCAAAGTGTACGTCACCCATTCCGCTGGAGCGCGGGAGTTCTCTTACGACAGGTTGCTGCTGGGCACAGGCGCTCGTCCAAGACAATTAAGCATTCCGGGTGAAGAACTGCCTGGAGTCTTTCTGCTGCACACCATGAATGACAGCTTCCGCGTTAACGACTTTCTGGAGGAGGCCAAACCAAAGCGGGCTGTGATTGTCGGAGCAGGTTACATCGGACTGGAGATGGCGGATGCACTGACCCACCGCGGAATCGAAGTCACTGTCATAAGCCGTCCAGCAACCACCCTCCCCACGGTCGATGCGCCATTGGGAGAGAAGGTCGCCACTGAGCTGCGAAAGCATGGTGTGGATGTCCTCGCCAGCACAGAGGTGCGTGAGATTACACAGGCAGGCGACCATCTTCGCGTGCTTACCTCTGTGGGGTACCGGGACTGCGAGATGGTACTGGTCGCAGCGGGCGTCATCCCCAACACCATTCTTGGCGAACAAGCGGGTTTCCCGACTGGCGAAGGCGGAGCGTTGCGGGTAGATCGGCAGATGCGGACAGGCGTCCCGGATGTCTTTGTCGCGGGCGATTGCGGGGAGACGTGGCACCGCCTCTTAGAGCGCAACATCTATCTTCCGCTTGGCACCACAGCTCATAAACAGGGGCGGGTCGCCGGAGAAAACATGCTTGGCGGAAGCCGTGAGTTCGCTGGCTCATTGGGAACACAGGTCGTCAAGATATTCGACCTGGTGATTGCGCGAACCGGGCTGCGTGAGCACGAGGCACGAGCTGCGGGTCGTGCGCCATACACGACCGACATCGTTGTGAATGACCACAAAGCCTACTATCCCGGCGCGACGCCCATTCAGATTCGAGTCACTGCGGATCGCGAGAGCGGAAAGCTGCTGGGCGCGCAAATGATCGGAGCTTACAAAGCGGAGGTCGCCAAGCGCATCGACATCTTCGCCACAGCACTTTTTCACAGAATGACGGTCGATCAGGTTTCGGACCTCGACCTCAGCTACACGCCACCTCTGAGCAGTCCATGGGACCCCGTCCAAATGGCATGTCAGGCATGGTCCAACACTCACAAACCCATCTCTGGAGGAGTTCATGTTTAACGTCATCTTTGCGTGTGTACACAATGCTGGGCGGTCTCAGATGGCCGCTGCATTCTTCAACCATCTGGCAGACCCGCACAGGGCAAGGGCCATATCGGCCGGAACGGAACCCGGCGAGCGCGTCCACCCCGAAGTACAGGCGGTGATGCAGGAAATTGGGATCGACCTTAGCGGCGCGAAACCTCAGAAGTTAACGGAGGAACTGGCGAGGGAGGCCCAACTGCTCATCACGATGGGATGCGGGGACAAGTGCCCTTATGTCCCAGGACTGCGCCGCGACGATTGGCCACTCCGTGACCCCAAGGGGTTACCGAGTGAAGAAGTGCGAGGCATTCGTGACGAAGTGCGAGAGCGAGTACGGGCGTTGATCTCTACCGAGAGGCTATAGAGAGCACGATATCCCTCTTTGATCAGGCGCCTTCAGCATGCCAAAACCTGCTCTCACGATGTGCCTGGTGGCCTCTCTGCGAACATTCCCCTAAGCTGTCAACCTCCATTTCTCTCTCAAGGCGGAGGTCGGGCCTAGGAATCGAGCGTGGGCACGTACAAGGATCGCAGCACTCCACAATGCGTCCCCACGCTCAATAGACGTCACTTGGATGTGGCAATGGAATTGACAACAATTGTGCTCTTTGACATCGCCCCTTTTACCACGACCTTTTCTCCGGCAAATTTATCGATCTGCGCCTTGTCGCCTTTCAAGATATAGACTTTGCCATCACTGACGAGGGCGAAGTCCGAGCCCTGCTTGACACATGCGCGGGTGCACTCCGCGGAGGTCGCATCTTTCATCATGTGGTGCGCTCCGCACATCGCATCGCTCACCGTGCCTGTGAAGGTTTGTGTTGTTTGCGCGGCTGAGAGGGCAACGCCAAGTATCAGAATGGCCGTGGACGTCAACAGTTTGTATTGCATTATCAGTCTCCTTTATGTGGTTGATCGGGTTGAACAGCGGAAGGGTCTCGTTAGGGAGTGCGCGAGTTCTTCATCTTGAGAGCTCTTTCCTTCATCATGACGAAGAAGACGGGAACCAGAATCAGAACATGAATGGTGGAGGTAATCATGCCGCCGACGATGGGCGCGGCAATGGGCTTCATCACGTCGGAACCGACGCCTGACTCCCAAAGGATGGGGATCAGGCTGGCGAGCACGGCAGCGACGGTCATGAGCTTCGGGCGCAGACGGTGTACCGCGCCCTCGATGGCCGCAGCCTCGATATCTTCTTCCGACTGGAGGCGGCCCTCCCGCTCCCGATCCTGCAACGCCTCATGCAGATAGACCACCATGACGACACCCGTCTCCACGGCGATACCGAAGAGTGCGATGTAGCCCACAGCGACCGCCACGCTGAAGTTATAGTGTAGGAGCCATTGCAGCAGCAGGCCGCCGCTCAAGGCATAGATGGTGGGAAAAATGAGCACCAGCGCTTCCGTAACCGAATGGAAGACAAGGTACAGCAATAGGAAGATGGTGAAGAGGACAAGAGGGAGAATCAGGCTGAGTCGCTGTTTCGCGCGCTGCTCGAACTGATACTCTCCCGCCCATTGATAGGTGTATCCAGGCGGTAATTTCAGCCTCGATTGCAAC
>JABFXN010000102.1 GCA_013361705.1 Acidobacteriaceae bacterium | reverse complement strand
AGCAGAATGTTCTTCGCCAACTGCTGCTGCACGCTGAGGAAGTAACTCTCCACATAGGCATCCCGCGTATGCCGCGGGACCCAGGTGATATTGTCCGTAGCGGGATTGAACTGGGTAACCAGCGTTGACGGGAAGCCCTGTTCGGCTCGTACGTAGCAGGAAGTCGATGGAGCACCTGCAGGGCACTGATTCGCGGTCGTCGGTGTCGACTGCGCCACAGCGACGAACAGCGCCTGCGGGGCATTGATGCCCGTGATATTACCCGAGCCCGCGCGCCAGTAGTGAACGTAGCTCATACCGAAGCCACCACGGATCGCCGTCTTCGAGGTTGCCGCGTATGAGAAGCCGACGCGGGGTCCGAAGTCATTCAAATCCGGATCCATCAGGGTCTTGCCATAGACACCACTGGTGCTCGGCAGCTTGGTGATTCCGTTGCCGGTCACTGCACCCGGGGAAATGGTCAACACGGTCTGCGTGGTGGGATCAAAGTTGGAGATGTAGTTGTTCTGCTCTGAGTAAGGCGAGCCGTACTCCCAGCGCAAACCGAGATTCAGCGTGAGGCGATTGTTCACCTTCCAGTCATCCTGGGCATACCAGTTGTGCATGGTCTGGCGCAGGTGAACAACGAAGGAGAAGGCGAGCTGATAGGCGCTGGTGGTACCAAAGAGGAAGTCAGCCCAGTAGGTGTCGGAAACCGCTGCCGTAGACGCCGCTCCACCGCTGCTGTTCAAACCGCAGAGGCTGGCATTGATCGATGGGGTGCAGAGACTGTAACCGCCGCCGTAGGTCCATCCGCCATAGAGTGGGTTGTTGTCGTTGACAGCCATCCACACCTTCTCGAACTCATAGCCGAACTTCAGTGTGTGGTTGTGCTTGACCCAGGTGAAGTTGACCTTCGGGTCGAGCAAAGAGGGGTTCTGCCACTGCGGGTTCGTGCTCTGACGGCCAAAGGAGCTGAAGCCGGTGATGCCGATGGACGGCAGACCGCCGGCGACGACCGGGTTCGAGGGCAGGCCAGGAATCGAGAACGAGTTGTTGCCGATCGAAAGTGTGTACTTACCGGCCTTGGTCTTCGACAGACCCAGACGTGCATCGATGATCTTGTTCGAACCGAAGAAATGGTTGAAACCGGCGGCCACTTGCTCATTCAGCACGCGGATTTTACCGTTCGATTGACCATCGAGAGGAACCGGAATGCTGGGATAGTTGACAGCATTCTCTTTGCGATCGCTGATGCGAAGGAAGTAAGAGGTAGCCGGACTCTGCTGGTAATCGAGACGCAGATCGCCCTTATCACTCTTATCGGTAAACGGGACCTGAGCCGCATAGTCGTTCGACGCCAGGCCGGTCGTAGCCGCGCCGGATTGCGGCAGACCAGGAATCTGCTTGAAGGCGTTTACGACGGTAAGAGAGAGCGGGCTCCACGCGGCGGTGGGAATCGTCGAACCCGCGCGATAGACGGTACCTGTACGAGGATCGCGTACTGGCTGTGTCAGTACACCGTTCAACTGATTCAGCGTGGGCAGCGTCAACACCGTCAGGGGCTTCAGCGTCTGACGGAAGCCCTCATAGTCGAGAAAGAAGAAGAGCTTGTCCTTGAGAATCGGACCGCCGAAGGTAAAGCCATACTGGTTGCGATTGAATGTCGGTTTCTGGAACGGCACAGTACCGAGGGTCGGCTTGAAGAAGCCGGCCGCATTCAACACCGTATTGCGAAGGAACTCATAGACCACGCCGTGGAACGCGTTGGTACCGCTCGCGGTAGCTACGTTGATGGTGGCGCCGGAAGAACGGCCATACTCCGCGCTCTGGTTGTTGGTGACAACGCTGAATTGCGCTACGGAGTCCGGCGGTACCGCAACGATCTGGTTGTCGAAGCCCTGGTTGGACTCTCCATAGGCGTTGTTGTCCAGACCGTCGAGCAGGAAGTTGTTGAACATACTGCGCTGGCCGTTGACGTTATACGCGCCGGCACGCACGAGGCTGTTGATCGAGCTGGTCGTCGCCGCGCTGGGCGCCTGGCGAACACCGGTGACGAGACCCATCAAGTCGGCATAGTTACGGGTGACAAGAGGAAGCGCCGCCGACTGGTACTGTGTCACGGTCTGGTCACGCTGGCTGGACTCGGTCTCAACCTGCAGCGCGATGCCGCTGACTTCGATCGAAGTCTCGGTCGTTCCGACCTTCATGGTCAGATCGATACGCTGGCGGCCACCGACTGAGATGGTGATATTGTCCGCGATGGTATCCGCAAATCCCGTCGAAGAAGCAGTGATTTTGTAGACGCCTACGCGTAACTGCGGAACGCTGTAATCTCCATCTTCGTTTGTTTTGACCTGCGTCGCGATGGAGGTCGCAGTGTTGATGATGGTAAGGTTCGCGCCTGCAATCGGAGCCCCGGTCGCATCATGGATCGTGCCGACAAGGCTGCCGTTGTCATACTGAGCATGCAAAAGCCCAGGGAACGCAAAACACACTACTGCCAGGAGAAGGAGTCTCGCAAAATCTCGCATGTCTGCACCGTAGGGAACGCATATTGCAAGCCGGTGACGAGACGGTGAATATAAGGTTTCAACCCCTGTGTTTTCGCAGGGAAATCCGTCCTGCGCCGGGAAGGTATCAGCGCGGGACGGAGGCCATTACTTTGTCTCTTCCGGCGAGAGACGAAGTGTCTCGGGAACGAATTCGCTGCTAAGTAATTTCGCATTGTTCGTCAGGTAATACGTCGGAATCTCGGGAAATTGTTCTTCCACTAATTGCAGGGTCCGAAAATCGAAGCTCTGCACCTCGGCGCGGCCAATCATCTTCTCGCGGGTAATGGCTCCGCAAAGCGCATCGACGAACTGTTGCGGGCCAACCGAGTGATTCTTGTAGAGGTCTGCCGAAGCATTGGTATTCTGCGCTCCCGCCACCTCAGATGGCAACCGGTCGGGCATGATCTTGGTCTCGAGATTAAACCGGACCGTCGCGCCGGTGGCAGAACGCTCGGCGGCATGAGCTGTGTTCTTCCCTGCCCCGCTCTTGTAGTAGTCGGTATAGAACTTCACAAAGCGGAAGAGCTGCGCGGCGTTTGTGGGGGCGTAAGGGCTGGGCATCTTCTCCAGCTTCGCGAAGGCGACAGCGACCGGCGAAAGCGCCAGGTCATTCTTCTGATCTGGGCCAAAGTGCAGCTTGTCGCAGATGAAGGTTTTCTGCGCCTCCGGCATGGAGATGGTGTTGATATAAACACGGTTCTCCATGGGGTAGGCTGCTCCGTCGACGCGGCGGCAGCTCTCCGGGTTGAGGAACTGATCGTGCCAGATGAGCGAGACGCCGTCGGTCGTGACGCCGGTATCCGTTTCCAGCGTCGTGGCGCCCTGGTCCATACCGTTCTCAAAGGAGGGCAAGGTGTTCTCCGGGCGCAGGCCGCGTCCGCCGCGGTGCGCGGTGATATCGAAACCCTTCAGCGGCTTTCCAGTGGCACGAAGATCTTCAACGACCTTATGCAGGATGTCCGGACGGTCCGTGATGATGCCATCCACACCAAGGTCGATCAGTGTCTTCATCTTGGCCGCATCGTTGGTCGTCCACGGCACGACCTTGAAGCCCGCAGCATGGAGTGTATCGACGCGTACTTTGGCGTTAGGTCCCACAACGCTGGAGTCCACCGGGGACAGCACCGGCGTGTTCTTCGCGCCCTTGGCGCGGGCATGCTCCCCCGCCTTCTTCATCAGAGCCAGGTAGGGATCGCTGCTCTGCGCCATGGCAAAGCTGCTCAACAACGTCATACAGGCAATCGTACGCTTCATCATTCATTCACTATGCAGGCCCTGGATTAATGCAGCGTTGCACTGGCTGGCCCACCAACGCTCTACCCTAGTACGCTGGAAGCATTGGTGCCAAGTCTGACAGTGCCCGGTTCACTCCGTATTAAGCCCAACCCGACCATCTTTGTCTCTGCCGGCGAGGCCAGTGGAGACCATTACGGCGCGCAACTCATTGCAGCCCTCAAGGCTGAGTTACCCGAAGCCACCTTCCTCGGCCTGGGGGGCCTTGAGATGGAGGCCGCCGGACAACAACGCGTGGTTCGTGCCGAAGATGTCGCCCACATGGGCATCACTGAGATCCTGCGGCACATCCCGAAGATCTATGCCAGCTATCGCCGCCTGATCCGCGCCATCCGCGAACGGAAACCCGATATAGCCGTGCTGATCGACTTCCCGGATGTCAACTTCCGCCTGGCAAAGGAGCTCCACCGCCAGGGCGTGCCGGTCGTCTACTTCGTCAGCCCGCAGCTTTGGGCCTGGAAAAAACGCCGCGTGCGCTGGGTGCAGGAACGCATCTCGAAGATGATGGTCATCTTCCCCTTCGAGCAGCCCTTCTACCGGGCGCGCGGCGTCGATGCGGAGTTTGTCGGCCACCCTCTGGCAGAGCTTCCGCTTCCCTCTTCCAGCCGCGAAGAGTTCGCTGCGCGGTACGGTCTGAAGCCAAACAGAATCTGGGTCGCCCTTCTGCCCGGAAGCCGCCGGAAAGAGATCCAGGCCAACCTGCCCACCATGCTGGAGGCGGCCAAGCAGCTTTCCCTGAATCCAGCCGTTTCGTCCGATCTCCGGGAGAAGCTGAAAAAACCTCCAATGATGAGCGGAACTCTCGTCACTACTCTCAAGGAAAAACTCGGACGGTCACAGTATGAGTTCCTGCTACCGGTCGCATCGACCCTGAATCCCGAGGTGATTCGGGAGGTCATCGCCTCCCTGCCTCAGCCCACGATTCGCCCGGTCCTGGTGCCGGATGCGCGCGAAGCCCTGCACCATGCCACCATCGGCGTCGTTGCCAGCGGCACGGCGACCGTCCAGGCAGCCGTGATCGGCAATCCGTTTGTGGTGGTCTATAAGGTCTCTCCGCTAACCTTCCGGCTGGCTAAGAAGCTGGTCTCTTATCCGCCGGAGATTCCGGCGCCTCTGGACGAGCATGGCAACCTGCCCATCGCCATGGCCAATCTGATCGCCGGGCACAGAATTGTTCCTGAGTTACTGCAGGAAAACTTCACCCCGGAAAAGCTCGCCGATCTACTGCGAAGCTGGCTGGCAGATCCGGCAAAACTGTGCGCAGTCCGGCAGGATCTGCATGCGCTGCGGCTCCAACTCGAACCCGGGAAACCCGGAGAAACCGCCATCAGCCGGGTAAAAGCAGCGGTACTCCAACTACTTGGAGAAACCTGCGTCTAACCGACTGATGGGAGTACCATCTCCCCAGAGGATATCGAAGAGAATGTCCGGCCGCGTCCGCTATCTGTTTGCTATTGCTGCGATTTCCGTCAGCGCTTATGCTGCTCCCCTCCGTCCCCAGGTCGATGTCACCGGGTACGTCATCAATGCCAGTCTCGACCCGTCGAAGAACGAGCTGACGGCTACGGCCAAGGTCACCTTCACCGCACTGGAAGACCTCTCCAGCGTGACGCTGGAGCTGAATAACGGTCTCAAGATCACCAAGCTGACCGACGGAGCCGGAGCAACCCTCTCGGCCGACCGCGTCGCGACGGACTCGACCGTCCACATCACCCCCACCAAGCCGCTGGCCAAAGGTGAGACGGCAACCTACACCTTCGAATACGCGGGTGTCCTGAAGGACGCCGATACCAGCCCGGTGGAGGGTATTAAGATGGCCGCGATTGCGGACCCCATCTCGATCCTGCTCTACCCCGGCCGCTGGTTCCCCCTGAGCGGCCTCTATACCGACCGCTTCACCGCCGAGATGCACATAGTCGTCCCCAAGGGCGAAACCGCAATCGCCAGCGGCGCGGGAGGACACAAGGACATCGCCGGCGGCAAGACCCAGTTCGACTTCAACTGGACCAAGCCGGGACTTCCAGGAACCGTCATCGCCGGGAAGTTCACTGAGAAGACCGTCGGCAACATCCGTACCTACACCACCGAGAAGCACACCGGAGACGCTGCCGGTTACGGCGAAACTGCCGCCAAGGAGTTCGAATTCATGAGCTCCACCTTCGGCCAGCCGGAATCAACCCGCGTGAACCTGGTGGAACTGCCCGACGATGCCGTTAGCTCGACCTGGGGTCCGGAGATCGCCGCCATCGCCGGTAGCCGCTGGCCTGACCACAACAGCTATCGCCTGCTCGCCAATACCGTTTCGCGCCAGTGGTGGGGCAGCGAAATCTCTCCCGCGACCCTGAACGATGCCTGGATCACCAATGGCATGGCTCGCTATTCCGAGCTGATGTATATGGA
>JABFXN010000018.1 GCA_013361705.1 Acidobacteriaceae bacterium | reverse complement strand
GCCACTTGGGTAAACCGTTACCGTTCGGGACGCCCGTACGGGCGAAGTTGGCCCAGTAGGTGACGACTTCATCACTCAGCTTGCGGTCCGCTGGCTGCCATGTCGCTCCCTGGCGAACGTCGAGCGTGCCGAAGACATACTCAAGCTCGGTGGAGTGGAAAGCGTATTTGCCCGTGGGGTGGAGGGGCTCGGCCGGGGCAGGGCGATCGAAGCGGAAGCGATAGACCGGCGATTGTCCTGTCTTACTTTGTGCCTCGGCCCATCTCCATGCGCCCATCGCAATGAAGCCGTTGGTGGTGAAATCATCCGCGGAGCGAATGGCCTCCTCGTCGCTGTTGGCCGGGTAGGCTGCGAGGAACTCATCGGCCCTTGCGCTGTAGTGCTCCTTGGCATAGGCCTTCCACTTTTCGGCGGTCATGTCTTTGGAGAGCGTGCCGGCGCGCTCGTCTCGGTTCCAGCCGATGATGGAGGGCACGTGTGTCTGCCGGCCTGCGGCGTAGGCGTCCTGTAGGGACTCAGGAAGGAAGGCTCCGTCGATAACAGCGGAGAAGCCTATACCGCGTTGCTTCTGTGTGGCTTCGAGGATCCTGCCGGCGGGCATGGCGCGGAGTTCGTCGAGATTATTGGCGCCGAGCGCGGTAACGAAAGCCTGATCACGTTTGGTGCGTTCATTGGCAGCGGTCATGGGAATGGCGCTGCCGAAGAAGGCTCCGCTCTCCCCGAGAACTTTATGAAAGAGCGCCCGTGCTGAGGGCGCTACGGTGAGCGCGCTCACGGCAAAGGAGCCGGCGCTCTCGCCGAAGATGGTGACGTTGTTGGCATCGCCGCCAAATGCTGCGATGTTGGCTTTCACCCAGCGCAGCGCGGCCACTTGATCCATAAAGCCATAGTTACCGGCGTGGCCGCCCTGTTCTTTGGCCAGATCTTCACTGGCGAGGAAGCCGAAGACGTTCAGGCGGTAGTTCAGCGTGACGACGATGATGCCCTTCGCTACGAGCGCAGGATTGGTATAGCGCGGCTCCGAGGCTGCACCGGCGAGGAAGCCTCCGCCGTGAATCCAGACCATGACAGGAAGTTTGCTGCCCTGCTTCGCCGCCGCGGGTGTGTAGACATTCAGGTAGAGGCAGTCCTCGGAAGGACCGGCGTCGGTGAAGATGTAGTCGTCCCAGACATGCCACTGCTGGCAGCGATTACCAAACTTTGTCGCATCACGAACGCCGTTCCATGCGGATGGAGCTTCAGGAGCTTTCCAGCGAAGATTGCCCACAGGAGGTGCAGCGTAGGGTAGACCGAGGAAGGCCTTCTCTTTGCCCTCACGGATCCACTCGCCTGCGGCTTCGCCCTGCATTGTCTTCACTTTAGGAGCGGGTGCCTGCGCGTAGAGCCAGCCGGTGGAACAGCAAACAAGAAACACACCTCCGAGCAGAGCGCTGCGGATCTTCATGTCTTACCCCTCGTGGATCGTGTCAACGATAGCCACTGCCGGTAGAACGTTGCAAGTTGAAACTTGAGGCCGAACCACATGGGTTGCACAGGCGATGTGACCCTTCCAAGGGATTAACGTTTTAACTTTTAACCTTCAACTTTTACTCTTCCTGTTGACATCCGACCCAAGCGGTGACATTCTTCTGTCGGATGCCTACCCAAAACGAATCCGAAGACCGTATCGCGTTGCTGCAAGGCACGCTGGACCTGCTGATTTTGAAGACGCTTGTCATGGGCCCCTGCCATGGTCAGGGCATCGCCCGTTCCATCCAGCGCCAGTCCGAACAGGTCTTCTTTGTGGATCACGGATCGTTGTACCTGGCTCTGCAGCGTCTTGAAGACAAGAAGTGGCTCAGCGCGAAATGGGGTGTGAGTGAGAACAACCGTAAGGCGCGGTTCTACTCCCTCACTGCCAAGGGGCGGGAGCAACTGGTACAGAAGGCAAGTGAATGGCAACGGCTAAGCCGCGCCATGGAATTGATACTCGGCAGTTAGCACGCCAGTGAGGAGGCTTGGGCATGTTTAAGCGCAGGCGGAGCACACAGGATTTCGACGACGAGATAAAAGCCCATCTTGCCCTGGAAGCCGATGAGTTGCGGCGCGAAGGGCTAACCGAGGAAGAGGCTTATCGGAGAGCGCGCGCCAACTTTGGCAATGCGCAGATCGCTCGTGAGCGGTTCCATCTCAAAGGCCGCGTGGAATGGATCGACAACCGCATCCAGGATCTGCGATTCGCCCTGCGTCAACTACGGAAGGATCTCGGTTTCGCGGTCACGGCCGTTCTGATTCTCGCCCTTGGACTTAGCTCCAGTGTGGCGATCTTTGCCTTTGTCGACGCGGCGCTGGTCAAGCCTCTGCCGTACCTGGAGCCGAATCGCCTGGTTATGCTCTTTGAGAGCATTCCGCTCGGCCCGCGCTTTCATCTTTCATATCCCGACTATCTCGACTGGAAGAGCCAGAACACCGTCTTCCGTTCGCTGGATGGGTTTGAGCCATACGGATTCATGATGAAGACCAGCGATGGACTTCGCCAGACCGATGGCGCGCGGGTGAGCTCAGGCTTTTTCCGCACGCTTGGTGTAAAGCCGGTACTCGGGCGCGATTTTTACGATGGTGAGGACAAGCCGGAGACGCCGCGCACTACTCTGCTGAGCTATGCCGCATGGCAGAGGCGCTATGGCGGCGATCCAAAGATCATCGGGCAGCCGGTGGTGCTGGATGGAGCTACTTACACCATCGTTGGCGTACTGCCGCGCGAGTTCAGCTTTGCGCCCGCGGAGCCTGCCGAATTCTGGTCGATCCTAAAAGCGACCAGCACCTGCCGGGGATGTCATGGGATGTACGGTGTGGCCCGTCTGAAGGATGGAATCACCTTCGGCGCGGCCTTCGCGAATATCAAGGCCATCGCCGAGAATCTTGAGAAGATGTACCCGAACTCCAACCGCGATCAGAAGGCATACATGCTGCCGCTGGCGGAGGTCATCACGGGCGACATACGACCTGTCCTGGTGGTCATGCTGAGCGGGGCCGGGCTGTTACTTCTGATTGCGGCCATCAACGTGGCAAGCCTGTTGCTGGTGCGGGCAGAGAGCAGAAGGCGCGAGGTAGCCGTGCGCGGAGCGCTTGGCGCGTCGCAGCGAAGGCTGGCACTTCAGTTCATCACGGAGGGAGTGCTGCTGACGGCGATTGGAAGCGTGCTCGGCCTTGCCATGGCGCAGCAGGGCATGCACATGCTCACACTGCTTGTTCCCAAAGACATGCTGGCGGCCATGCCGTTCCTTCGCGGTCTGGATCTTAACGGCCATGTGCTGCTCTTTGCAGGCATTCTGGCAGCTGCGGCTGCTGCGCTCTTCGCTCTCACACCGATTGCTCTGTTTCGCGTGATGGACATCCGTGAAGGCCTGGCCGAAGGCAGCAGAACCTCATCGAGTATGTTGTGGCGCAGGTTTGGCGCCAACATGGTGGTGGTTGAACTGGCAACCGCAATGGTGTTGCTTGTGGGTGCCGGACTGCTGGGCAAAAGCTTCTACAGGCTTCTGCACACCGACACGGGATTACAGGCCGACCATATTGCTACAGTGCACGTGCAGGCAGAGTCTGAGAAGTACAACAAGGATGAGTTAAGAGCTGCGCTGGCGCATGAGATTGAAAGACGCGTACAGGCGCTGCCAGGTGTGCAGGCGGTCGGCATTACCACCAAGATGCCGATCGAAGATGCGGACTGGACATCCTCGTTTACGATTCCCGGCCGGCCGGACAATGATGTTCACAAAGAGGTGGCAGTGCGGTATGTGACCTCCGGGTATATGGATACGCTGCGAACGCGGCTGATCAGCGGCCGGTATTTCACTGCGGAAGAACCCGCGAAGGTCGTCATCGTCAACCAGACTCTTGCGAAGCAGTACTTCCCCGGGGAAGACGTGATCGGCAAGCGTATCGCCTTCGATAGCAAGAATCCCCTGCTGATCGTCGGAGTCATAAACGACCTCCAGGAAGGGCAGCTCGACGCCAAACCTCGCGGAGCAGCCTACATGCCGTTCTATCAGAATGCTTACTTCAATGGATTCGTGGTGCTGGCGCGCACCTCGCAGGACGATAGCGCGATGCTGTCGTCACTGACGGCGACACTGCACGATCTAGATAAAGGCATGGCTCTTTACAATCCGATGACGATGGAGCAGAAGATCCATGATGCTCCATCGACCTATCTGCACCGCTCATCCGCCTGGCTGGTTGCGGGGTTTGCCCTGATGGCTTTGGCGCTGGGCGTTGTGGGCTTGTATGGCGTGATCGCGTACTCCGTAAGTCAGCGCACGCGGGAGATTGGTGTGCGCATGGCGCTTGGCGCGCAACGTAGCTCAGTCTATGGCCTGGTGCTGCGGCAGGCCGGGTGGCTGACGCTTTGTGGACTGGTGATTGGGTTGGTGTGTTCGATTGGGGCGGCGGTCTCTCTGCAGAAGCTGCTCTATGGGGTGCAGGCCTGGGATGCAATCACCCTCGGAGGCGTCGCCGTATTGCTTGGCGCGGTGTCGATGGTGGCGAGTTGTCTACCGGCACGCCGGGCAGCATCGCTGAACCCTACGGAAGCACTGCGCATGGAATAGAAGAGACCCTCATCCTTCTTATTACGAAATAACAAAGAGTTTTTATAATCGTAGTTTGAAGACACAGGTTCGCAGCAGTTCCACCAAGACACACGCACTGGCCGTTGCTACGGGCATTCTGCTCAGCCGCGTCGTCGGATTAGTCCGCGATCGGATCTTTGCGCATTATTTCGGCAACTCCGATGCCGCCGACGCCTTTCGCGCAGCGTTTCGCATCCCGAACTTCCTGCAGAATCTCTTCGGAGAGGGCGTGCTTTCGGCATCGTTTATCCCGGTGTACGCGCGCCTGAATGCGGAGGATCGGCACGAAGAAGCCTCTGAGCTGGCGGAGGCTATCTTTTCTCTTCTGCTGTTCGTTGGAACGATCTTTGTCGTTGCCGGAGTCCTGATAACTCCGTGGCTGATCGACCTGATTGCGCCCGGTTTCCATGGTGAGAAGCGGCTGCTGACCATTCACCTGGTCCAGATCCTCTTTCCCGGCGCGGCCCTGCTGGTGCTCTCCGCGTGGTGCCTTGGCATTCTGAACAGTCACCGCCGGTTCCTGTTGTCGTACGCTGCTCCGGTCATGTGGAACGTTGCCTTGATCGCAACGCTGCTCTGGGGCGGCGGTCATCACTCCGAGTCCCGTCTGGCCGTGCTGCTCGCGATTGGCTCCGTTGTCGGCAGCGCGTTGCAGTTCGCCGTGCAGCTGCCGACGGTGATCCGCTTGCTAATGCCATTGCGTCTGCAGCTCAAGTTGGCCACGGCGCATGTTCGCACCGTTGCAAAGAACTTCTTCCCGGTCTTTCTCAGCCGCGGCGTCGTCCAGATCAGCGCCTATATCGACTCCTGGCTGGCCAGCTTTCTTGGCACCGGCGCCGTGGCAGCCCTGGGATATGCGCAAACCCTTTACACTCTGCCGGTCAGCTTGTTCGGAATGGCAGTGTCGGCGGCGGAGCTGCCGGCTATGTCCAGTGCTTTGGGCACGCAGGCTGAGATTGCGGAGGCTCTTCGCAATCGCCTGAAGCAGGGACTGCAACAGATTGCGTTCTTCGTCATACCGTCAGCCGTGGCATTCGTTGTGCTGGGAGACGTAGTGGTGTCGACGATCTACCGCACCGGCCACTTTCAGGGCGGCGATGTCCTCTTTGTCTGGGCAATTCTGGCGGGGTCCGCGGTAGGTTTGCTCGCCTCTACTTCAGGACGCCTTTATTCTTCTGCCTTTTATGCCCTTAGGGACACGCGCACACCGCTCCGGTTTGCGCTCGTTCGGGTGACGCTCACGCTTGCCCTCGGGTATCTTTGCGCGCTGAAATTGCCGCCTCTGATCGGTATCGATCTGCGTTGGGGCAGCGCGGGCCTGACTCTCTCTGCTGGCATCGCCGGATGGCTGGAGTTCCTTTTACTACGCCGGGCGCTCCACCGCCAGATCGGCGCCGTTCCCTCGTCCAGATCGCGTACCGCCAAGTTATGGCTGGTTGCGATTGTGGCTGCGGTTGCCGGGTGGGGACTTAAGCGGGTTTTACCGTTCCATGCGCCGCTGCTGGTTGGGCCGACTGTACTGGTGACCTTCGGGGCGATTTACCTGGCGGTGACCCAGTGGATGGGCGTCGGCAATATGGGGGCGGTTAACCGGCTCATCAAGCGTCGCGGATAACGATGGAGCATTTTCCCTGCAGGTCGAGGGTGTGTCATCAAACTCCTGT
>JABFXN010000314.1 GCA_013361705.1 Acidobacteriaceae bacterium | reverse complement strand
CGCTGCCGGTGCGCCAGGCTGGGCTGCCGCCGGTGTTTCAGAGGCTGCGGCCTCGGGAGCTGCCTTGACTGCCTTGGGAGCGGCTGCGGCCGAAGCGCCGGGGTTGAGCGCTTCGCGGAAGGAGTCTTCGACAAACTTTGCCACTTCCGGCGCCAGGGTCGGACGCGGATCGGCCATGGTGGGCTCACCCACCGTGGCGGTCTGGACGACGTCCGGACGGCGCAGGAACATGATCTTGGCGATATCGAGCAGCTTGTACTGCGAGCGGCTGTTCTCCAGCGCCTGGCTGGCTGCAGCCTGTTCCTGGGTGGCTTCCGGCTGCGGACGGTTCAGGGCCGCGATACGGTCGCGGGCATCCTCAACGTGGTTCGAAGCGGCGTGCTCGGTCACAGCCTTGGTGTAGGCGGCCATCGCACGGTCATCGAACTCCTGTTCGAGCTTGGCCTTCGGACCTTCGGGAAGATTGGCCCCGCGTACGAAGCGTGCCTGAGCGGCATAGCCGTCGCCGATGCCGATCAGCACCTGGTCCATACCGCTGTAGAGCGGATAGGTATCGGCCACTGTCTGGTAACGGGCGATGGCCGCGGCCCAGTTCTCGTGAGAGGCATAGAACGAGGCGACCTCAGCTTCACGGGTGGCCAGTACTTCCTGTACCTCACGCAGACGCTGCTTGGCCTGCGGCACCAGCGTGGACTGCGGGAACTGCTGAATCATGTTCCGGTACTCTTCCTGCGCGTGCATGGCCTTGGTGTAGTCGCGGTCAGGCTTATCCATCTGGCGGAAGTAGATGTCACCGACGCGCATCTGGGCTTCGGCGGCCTCGGGCACGTTGGGGAAGAAGGTGATGAAGTCTTTGTACTCGGCCTCGGCCTGGGCCAGGGCGGCGGAGCCACCTTCCTTGTACCAGCTATCGGCGACGGCCAGCTTGGCGCGCATCTGGTACTGCGAGTCCGGATAGGTGTTGAGCATGGTCTGCAGGTCCAGACGGGCGACGTCGAAGTGACCCTTGTTCAGGGCCTCGAGCGCCTTGTCGTAGAGCTGCTTGTCGGGCAGGTTCTTGTCCACGTCGGCCAGCGGGTTCCGCTTCAGGCGCTTCTTCTCGGCTGCCTTGGTGTCCTTGGACTGCTGGACCTTCTGATCTTTCTTGGATTCCTTTGGTTCGTCGCCTTTACGCTTCTTTGCCTGCTTGCCCGTGGAGAGCGTGACGCTCTCAGACTGCGAACCGTCAGGATTCGTGCAGGCCGCCTGCGCGTGCAGGCTCAATGAACCGGCAAGAAGGGCCGCAGCCACGGCGGCGGAAAGCGGTGCGAAACGGGTCGAGAAAACAAAACGGCGCATGCAACCTCACTGCTCTCTGGATGAGAAAGCGCAACCTTCCCCCGGCTTAGCGGGCACGGCAGGAAGGTGTGTTTATTTTAGACGGTCAGATGACGAGTTGGGGTATGGTCCGGATGCTTTTACAGGCACCCGGAATTATCTCCCTGACGTGGCTAATTCGGTCTTTCGCGCCAGCTCAGCCTTCCGTGCCAGATCTAGCAGGCTGCGAGCATCCTCGACGGCCTGTCCGCGGCCAAAGACGGAGGTGCCGGCGACCAGCAGCTCGGCTCCGGCCTTCACTACGCTCTGTACTGTCGTGTGGTCGATGCCGCCGTCGACCTGAATGCGGAAGTCCAGGTCACGCTCCTGCCGCATCTGGGCAAGGCGCTCAATCTTTTTCAGGGTGCCGGGGATGAATGCCTGGCCTCCGAAGCCGGGGTTTACGGTCATCACCAGGATGTGATCCACAATGTCCAGCACCTCGGAGAGAAATTCCACCGGAGTCGCCGGATTGATGACCACACCGGGCTTCATGCCGTGGCTCTGGATCAGCTCCAGCGTGCGGTTCAGATGACGGCACGCCTCCCACTGCACGCTCACCCAGTCGGCGCCGTTGTCGGCAAAGGCGGGGATGTAGGCATCGGCATTGGCGATCATCAGGTGGCAGTCGATGGGCAGCGCCGTTGCCTTGCGCAGGCTATTCAGTACCGGCGGTCCGATGCTGATGTTGGGTACAAAGACGCCATCCATTACATCGAAATGGACCACTGTGCCGCCGCCTTCGGTGGCTTTAGCGACGTCATCAGCGAGATGGGCAAAGTCGGCCGCGAGGATGGAGAAGCAGAGCTCGGTCACAGGTTCGAGTGTACCAAGCGCCCGCCCTATCTCTGTGCACGTTTTATGCCGGCTGTGCACGTTTACGCCTGTGCGCGGGCAGATGGAGTAAGCTGCCTCTACCCACTTCAATAGAACGGCTTCGGCCAAAACCAAGTGGCTTCGGCCCAAACCAAATGGCTTCGGCCAGAACCAAGTGGCTTCGGCCAAGGAGATCGATCCCCCTATGCCTCTTCCGAACGATGAACGCGTCGTCGACCTCGCCAACCGTATTCTTGCCCAGTTTGATACGCTCTTCGGTCTTCATCCCGGTTTCCGTGCTGCTCATGCCAAGGGGCTGATGCTGACCGGCACCTTTACAGCGGCGCCTGAGGCTTTGTCCCTGACCAACGCGCCGCATGTCTCCCGTCCGTCGACACCGGTCACGGCACGTTTCTCGAACTCCACCGGTCTCCCGATGATGCCGGATAGCGCGGCGGATGCCAATCCGCGCGGCCTGGCGATCCGTTTCAACCTGGCGGAGCACGTCCATACCGACATCGTCAGCCATTCCATTGATGCTTTTCCCACCCGGACCGGGGACGAGTTTATCGAGTTGCTGAAGGCCATCGGCGCCAGCGGGCCGGATGTCCCTTCGCCTAAGCCGGTTGAGGTCTTTCTCGGATCAAATCCGGCCGCGCTGGCGTTTGTCCAGGCTCCCAAGCCCTTCCCGGTCAGCCTGGCGACCGAAAGCTACTTCGGCGTCACCGCGTTTGCGTTTACCAATGCGCAGGGTGAGACGAAGTATGGCCGCTACCGCATCGTTCCCGAGGCGGGCGAGCACTTCTTCTCCGATGAGGAAGGGGCAAAGCTTGCCCAGAACTACCACTACGACGAGATCGCTGAGCGTATCGCCAAGGCGCCGATCAGGTTCCGGATTCTGGTGCAGGTTGCGGGCCCGGAGGACACGGTCGACGATGCAACGTCGCACTGGCCGGAGTCGCGTCCGCTGGTGGAGCTAGGCGTGGTGGAGTTGAATGCCGTCATGCCGGACTCCCTGGCGCAGCAGAAGCACATCATCTTCGATCCCATTCCGCGCTGCGAAGGGATTGAGGCGTCTGCAGATCCGTTGCTGGAGCTGCGGGCAGCTATCTATCTGCTGAGCGGCCGCCGCCGCCGTGCGGCGCAACCGGCGTAGAGCATGTTTCCTGTCGGCGTAGTGGAGGGCTTGTGCATCTATGGGCGTTTTCCTCAATGAAAACGCCGCTGCACGGTCCTCACGGGATACCCAGCAACGGGGAAAATGCTCTGGAAAAAGCTTTGCGCTCGCCTGGGGCTTACCAAAGATACGCTTGCAACCTGTCCGGAAGCTGGTTATGGTGTTTGTCGCTGTTCGTACAACGCAATTACTTGCACCAATCTCAAACTAAGTTTGGGCTTTGAGGCGAGGCAGCGGGAGAGTCTCCCGCTGCCTCAGGACAAGACGGCCGGGAGGTCTTTTGATGCGCTGCCCCTCCACCCTGGTCGACGAGTCTGGACGACTGCGGGCGCTGGAGGAGTACGCTCTGAGCGAGCGGCTCGGCCTTCCTGCGCTGGCGCCGGTTGTCCGGCTCGCGGCTGAGATGTTCCGGATGCCGATGTCGGCGGTCAATCTGATCGGCGAACAGCACGTCTTCTTCGCTGCCAGTTACGGCATTGATGCTTGTGACATGTCGCGGGACGCATCGTTCTGTGCACATGCCATCCTGCAGGACGATGTCATGGTGGTGCCTGATGCCACTCACGACGTCCGCTTTCACGACAATCCACTGGTGACCGGTGAGCCGGGAATTCGGTTCTACGCCGGGATGCCTCTGCGTTCGCCCTCCGGACATGCCATCGGCGCGCTCTGTGTCATTGACCGGGAGCCGCACGCGGCTTTCTCAGAACGTGACCAGGAACGGCTTCGCGACTTTGCAGCACTGGTCAGCGACAAGCTGGAGTTGCGCAGACTGGAAGTGGCGCAACAGATGAGCCGGTTTCATGAGATCGCGGCTACATCGCCGGGACCTTTGCTTGGCTTCAATCGAAAACTTGAGCTGACCTTCTGTAATGTCGCCGCGGCAGCCGTCCTGGGAGCGTCGCGTGAGACGTTACTCGGCCGCCGGATCGGAGAGATTCTGCCTCGTCTGGACGAGCGGCGGATTCTGGAGTTCATCGGCAATGTCATTGCCACCGGAGTCTCGCAACATGCCCCCATCGAAACCCTTGCGCTGCGCGCGGAAGGAGCCATGCTGCCGGTCGAGGTTGTGTTCTTCACCTGGAAAGAAGAGGGAGAAGAGCGTTGCGGCCTGATGCTAACCGACATTACCGAGCGGCGGAACCATGAGCAGGAACTCTTCCGGCTGGAAAACTTCGACAAGCTGACCGGTCTGGCTAATCGCAAGGTGCTGCGCCATGAGGTTGCCGGCGCGTTGGAAGAGCACGGCGCCATGGCGCTGATCGTGATCGATCTGGACAGCTTTAAAGACATGAACGACACGCTCGGATACAAAGCGGGCGATGAACTGCTGCATGCGTTGTCAGAGCGGATGAGCCGCCTGCTGAAGCCGGGTGACATGCTGGCCCGCATGGGGGGCGATGAGTTTGCCGTGCTTCTACGCGGGCGCGAGCTTCCGGCTGTGCGTGCCTTTGCGAACACGCTGTTGACCAGTATCGGTAAACGGCTCGACGTTGCTGGCCATAGCATCCGTGTCACTGCGAGTTGCGGCATCGCGCACGCTACCGAGCAGCAGAGCGACGCGGAAGAGTTGTTGGGAAACGCGGACCTCGCCCTGTACCAGGCGAAAAGTCTCGGCCGTGGTCATGTCTCGGTCTATCTGCCGGCGCTTCGCCAGGAGGCCATCGAGCGGCGACAGTTCGATGCCGAGCTCCATCATGCCGTCGAGAACGAGGAGTTCGAGCTCTTCTATCAGCCGCAGATCCATCTGGAGACCGGCTCCCTGGTGGGGGCCGAGGCGCTGATTCGCTGGAGGCATCCCCAGAAGGGATACCTGGCTCCGGCGGCGTTTCTTCCTTTGTTGGAGGTTAGTTCCCTGGCAGGAACCGTCGGGACGTGGGTGTTACGGAAGGCATGTGAACAGGCGTCTCTCTGGGGTCAGAGAGACGAAGGCAGGTTCCGCATGGGAGTCAATCTCTTCGCCGCCCAATTCCTTAACGGCGATCTGGTGGAACTGGTGCAGCAGAGTATCGATGAGTATCGTCTGTTGCCGCGGAATGTGGAGCTGGAGATCACCGAAAACATCATTCTGAATCAGGACGCGGCGATTCTGGATACCTTGAGGCAGTTGCGGGAGGCCGGTGTCTGCATTGCATTCGATGACTTCGGTACCGGCTTTGCCTCGTTGAGCCTTCTGCGCGATTATCCGGTCACGCAGATCAAGATCGACCGCAGCTTCATCAGCAACATGTGCTGCTCGACGCGTGACGAGGCAACGGTTGCAGCGACGATCGGCCTGGCACGGAACTATGACCTGGATGTCATTGCCGAGGGTATTGAGACCGAAGAGCAACTACAGAAGCTCAAGCGGATCGGATGTGATGAGGGCCAGGGTTATCTCTTCGGGAAACCGATGCCTGCAACGGAGTTTGAGAAGAGGTTTCTGGCGTCGTAGGTGGACGGATCGCGTCCATGCACTGGGTGCCCCCATGTCCCTCGGGGACATAGGTATTCGAGCGGAGCTCGAACCTTTTCGTAGGAGAGTGTCGGCTAATGTGGACTGTGGTTTGTTGGGATTTGCGGTGTTCCTCGCCCACCCTCACGTTGTGAGGGTGCGCACCCGGGCAAGAAAGAAGAAAGCCTAGGCGACGGTCTCTGAGGTCGCAACTACACGATTTCCCAGCGCGGCCGCGCCGTTCAACATGCGGCGCCATGGCCAGTCCTTGTCGGCAAAGAAGATGCGTCCGGTGCGGGACTTCTCCGGCCGGTAGTACCAGCGCTTCAGCAGGGCAAGGTGGTCGCCCAACAGTGCCATGTCGGTGGGTGTTTTTGCGTGTTCCTGCAGCCGCTGCAGCAGATCGCGCAGACGTTCCTCCGGTCCGGCGGCTTCGGACTCACCTTCCAGGGCAACGGGTTGCAGCATCAACGGCTGGGCAAAGAGAGAGCT
>JABFXN010000135.1 GCA_013361705.1 Acidobacteriaceae bacterium | reverse complement strand
GAGTCCAGATTGTGCCTTGATAGTCGCGGTAACGCCAGCGATAGCAATGGCTATGAACGTTACGTGCCGGAAGGGTCGGGAAGAGAAACGAAAGATCATCAGGCTGGCTCCTGGATGTCGTCGAGTTGCTACGAGTCAAGTTCGGATGACTCGATCGGGTCGTCTTCGATTAGATTGGATCCGTGCGAACACGAATTTACAATATCGATGACTCCACTGTCTCCTGCTTTAGACGATTCCGTCCTGACGACAACCTGCCGCTCTTCATGGCATCACTCTAATTATGTTTCGCCGGACGGCATCGAAACCGCTCCCTGGCTATCCCTCAAATCGCCGCACCAGTCAGGTTTGGCATTCTCTGGCTTTCATTGCAGCTTCTGATTAGCCGATCAACCGTCCGAAACGCGTTTTGGAGTTTAGTTGTGCATAATTTCTTCACAAACCGCGGTTCTTGTTCAGCCACTCTCGCTGGTTCCACCACGCTGCAACTCCTCCGAGTCGTCCAAACTCGATCTGGGGGTCGTCGGACTGCACAAGAATCAACAGTCGTCTGCCAAAAAGCATGTGGTGCCGCACGGCTTTAGCGAAGACGCTGAGCAACACTTCTCCGGTGCTTCTTTCATCTGAAGCGACATGATTCGAAGGTTTGGAGAAACGATCGTAATGGTTCAACACAATCGCCAGTCCGCCTGAGTCGGGCACGACGAGGTCATCCAACATGCATTCGTCAAGGGCGTTCAGGTTATTCCCGTAGTATTCCGGAAATGACAGTTGAACCTTCAGTGACTCATGCATTCTGCGCTCAGATTCCCACTCAGCAGCTTCAAAGGTGACGACTCTGTATCCGTTCGACTTGAGCCACTTCAGATCATCTGCAAGGATTTCCTGGCGCCAATAGAGATTAACGCCACCGTCTCGGAGAATGGTCCAATCGAGTTGCTGGTTGTCTGCTTCAGCCGTTGTGAAAATCGCCATAGCCATCGGATTATAGCTGCAGACGGATGGCGAATCGCATTTCAGGGACTGGTTGTCAAACAGGAAATAGCAAACTGTAGTCGGTTGCCTGTTTGGCTGGTTCGAAACCTGGCTCAGTGATCCTACTCTACTTCACATAATCCAACTCTTCACACAGTACTGGCTCAATGCTGCTCAGTCTCCGCTAAGGCTATTGTGATCGCGCTTCATCAGGCCTGGAAGGGTAACAACACCCTCCAACGCTCCTCCCGCACGACTGATTACCGGCAGCAGATCCCATCGTTCGAGATGCGGGAGGGCTTTTGCCAGTGGCAGGTCCGGATAGAGCACGGGCGTCCGCTCCCCATGTGTCAAGTCCTTGATCGAAGTGTCGCGTCCCGAACCGTCTATCTCGTCACGCTGCATTACATACCAGCGTCCATCCCCACAATGCACCATGACTACGCCTTCCTGTCCCATCACTTGCATTGCATCGGCTACGTTGCTCGAGTCTTCCACTACCGGCACGGTGACAGGTTCCAGCGCATCTTCCAGCCGTAGCTCGTCTTCTTCGCGGATCTCCTCCATCGAGGGAAGCACCATTCCACTTTGCTTCGTCAATAACTCGAAGATCGGTACCGGTTGCAAGCTTCGGGACAGGGTATACGCAATCGTATTCGCCAGGATTACCGGCAGGACGATCGAGTAGTTCTGGCTTACCTCCATCACCATGAATACGCTGGTCAATGGCGCGCGTAGGAAGGCCGCGAACAGCACGCCCATTCCCACGAGCGCATACGATCCAATGGATCCATTCAGGCCAGGGAAGAATTTCTTCTCAAACATCCCGAGTGCTGCACCGAGAGTCGCACCGATGAACAACGTCGGCGCGAACATTCCGCCGGGAGTTCCGCTGGAGAAGGAAATTGACGTCGCTGCGATCTTCAGGCCAGCAAGCATGAGGAGCATCTCCCAGGTGTACTGCGAGTGCATTGCCTGATCGATGGCATCGTAGCCGGCGCCCATCACCTGGGCGAAGCCGAAGTAGCCGATGCCGCCGACGATCAGACCGGCCAGCATTGGCTGCAGCATTCGTAATGCCGACGGTTGCTTGCGTAGCCACGGATGCAGCCAGCCGATGGTCTTCGCAAAGATCAGAGCCGCAATACCGCCGGCAAGCCCCAGTACCGCATACGCGAGCAGTTCACGTGGATCGCGCAGGACTACTTCGGGAATCCGGAACATCGGCTCCGCGCCCCAGAAGCTGCGTGCCACCACGACGCTTGCCACTGCCGATAACACCACTGAGCCCAGCACTGCGGCGCTCCATTGCCCGATGACCTCTTCAATCACAAACAAGATCGCCGAGATTGGAGCATTGAAAGCAGCCGCCAAACCCGCCGCCGCACCAACCGGCGCGAAGATTCGGAGCTTCCTTCGTGAGATGCCCACCCGCCGGCTTATCAGCGATGCCACGCCCGCACCGATCTGTAATGATGGGTCCTCGGGACCCAGAGAATGCCCGCTGCCAATCGCCAGCGCGGAAAGCAGGAATTTTCCGATCACTGTCCTGAAGGAGATGTATCCGTTGTGGATGTACAGCGCGGCCTTCGTCTGGTTCACACCGCTGCCGCGAACGTTCGGAAAGACGTAACGCGTCGCAATGGCAATGATTAGTCCGATACCTGCCGGTATGAGGATCAAGCGCAGATGATGAGGTTCCGATACCGAGCCCAGCAACAGTACCTGGAGCCATTCAATCGCCATCCGGAATGAAACGACGAGTAAACCGGCAATGACCCCAATAAAGATCGACAGCAGGAGGAACAGCCGCTCCTCGCGCTGTTGCATCTGCCTCGCGTCCAACTGATCCTCCTCAGGTCTTCCCTGCGTGGCTTTACTCATTGGCTGGCGCCGATCTTTGCGAGTAGATCATTGACTTCCCCTTGCACCCCTTCGTCCCTGGGCCAGTTTCCGGCGACTACAAGCAGTTCCTCGTGAGCAGCAGCATTGTTGTGCTGCGCAATCAGGAAGCGAGCCAGCTCCAGCCGTCCCTCACGGCGGTGTACCGCTCCATTTTCGTCCCACCGTCCATCGATGGCGGCGCGATAGAAGCGGACCGCTGCCGCCGAATCGCCGCGTCGCGCTGCAAGTCGAGCCAATTGTAGGTTGATCTGCCCATCACCCGGATGGGCCTCCCACAACTCCAGAAAGGAGTTGTATGCCTCGTCGGTATGTGTTGGTCCGGCTGCCGCGAGCGACTGAGCGAGCAATAGCTCATTCGCAGGTGTCCCCGGAGCAAACGTCAGGGCGATGCGGAAAGCTTTAACAGCATCTTCCGCATCGCCGGCGTTCAGTGTCTGCTGTCCCTTCGCGGTCCATGCCCGAGCCTCTTCTACACGATGGTTCGTGAAACTCCGAAATAGAAACAGTGTCATCACGAACAACGCCGCTGTTACCAGCGTCAGCACGAAAAAAGCCAGTGCATCGTGCAGTAAAAGCTCGCGGCGAGTGCGCCTCTTTATCTCCACCGAACCAGTCATCTGATTCCTCGTTAATCGAGATCGTATCCGAAGAGACGCAGACGCTCGTTTTCGCGCTCAATCGAGCGTTCTCTGCCTCGCAGCAGACCTCTGATGGAGAGTTCGCCGCATATCCGCCCAGTGGCCCGCTCGACGACCGGCAGTGCTTCCACGCCCTCCGTTGCCATAATCTCCGCCGCTCCGCGCGTCGTGGAATCGTCATAGGCATAGAAAGCCGGAAGGGCATGGGCTGGGGGATTGGTTGAGAGAGGAGACATCACTTCGCGGACAAGCACCAGCTCAAGCGGATCCACACCGTATTCGCGAGTCAGATGGAAGCCTCGGCGGCTGAGTTTCTCGGTCAGGATCGATCGAGGCATGATCAGTGCTGTAACCAGGTAAGACGCGATGCAGGCCATGGAGAGTGGCAGCAGTGCGGGCAGGCAATGCGTTACCTCCAGGCTGAAGATGATGGCGGTCAGGGGAACACCGAGGGAGCCGGCCAACATCGATCCCATCCCAATCAAGGCAAAGAACGCCTGAGTCTCGGCGGGAGCGTGTGCCAGGTGCCCGGCAAGTGCTCCAACGGCTCCGCCGATCATGAGGAGCGGCGCAAGAACACCGCCAGAGGTACCCGATCCAAGGGAGAATGCCCACATCAGCGACTTCGCTAGAAGGATTCCAACGATCAGGGCAAGCGGTGCGGAACCCTGCAGCAGCTCGGCGATGTTTTCATATCCAACGCCAAGGCCACGAGGGAAAAAGAGACCGCCGAGACCGATGCCAATACCACCGATCGCGGGCCACCACATCCAGTGAATGGGCAGATGCTCGAAGAGATCCTCAAACGCATACATCATGCGGCTCATAAACGCCGCAATGATGCCGATGAAAGCGCCCAGGATAAGAGCCGCAACGGAAAGGGTAGCGAAGTGCACTTCGGCAATGGCAGGCATTGCAAACAGCGGCCCCGCGCCCAGCCAGTAGACACGGAAAAGCGCGGCCGTAGCGCTCGCTATGGCAACGGGAACCAGGCTGCGCGGCCGCCACTCGAAGAGCAAAAGCTCAACGGCGATAAGGATCGCGGCCAGAGGTGTTGCAAAGGTTGCCGACATGCCCGCCGCGGCTCCGGCGACCAGCAGCGTGGTGCGCTCCGCATCGGTAACATGCATCCACTGTCCGACGAGTGATCCAAGGGCGCCGCCCGTCATGATGATTGGGCCTTCCGCGCCGAACGGACCACCGGAACCGATCGCGACCGCAGCGGAGACGGGTTTTAGAACCGCTATCTTCGGATCAACTTTGGCGCGGCGAAGCAGAATCGCCTCGATGGCTTCCGGGATACCGTGTCCGCGTATCTTGTCAGAGCCGAAGCGAGCCATAACGCCAACGATGAGGCCACCGACAATTGGAACGAAGACCATCAGGTGTCCCAAGGGGCTGCCGGCGGGTGAGACAGGCGCAAAGCTGAGACGGTGATAGTAAAAAATATTGGTTGAAAACGCGATACAGCGTAGAAGCAGAACCGCCAACAGCGTTGCACAGATACCGATGCCGACTGCGACGCCAGAAAGCAGCCAAACTCTTTTATCAACCGTGAAATCTCTGAGTATCGATGGTTCCGACTGCAAAGGGTCCTTCTTTCATCGGCCCGGTATATCGAGAGCCGTTTGAGGAGTTGATTTGCCTGGACGTTCAACAAAGGAATTGTGTCGAAGGCCCATCACGTCTGCGATGTAGGAGATCGTCGCCAGGGTGCCACCCGGAGCGCCGGAAGTTTGCAACAAGTGCAGATGCCGTTGCGGCTGCGGGGCCGCCTCCATGGCGGCTTGTTCACTAAGTTGCAGAAAACGCCGGATTTCGGGATGGAACGGAGCCGCTCGCTGAATCTGGCTCCTTTCAAATCGTCCTGTGGAGCGTTTCATTACATTTATATCGTAACACGACTTATTTCTTGACCGAAATGCACCACCTCCAGCGCAATCGATATGATGCATTACCCTTCACGTGGCGGCTTGCGTACGCTGGCAGTGCATCAAAGTAGTTCGTCCGGCTCCAGATGCAGAGGCGTTGTTGACGATGTCTGCGGACCTTTACTAGCATCGGAACGCTCCGCAATGAGCAGTGACGCATTTCGGTTTAGGAATGAAACAAACTGCGATCGCTACCAAGCGAGATAGCCGCAGTGTGACTGGCTATAAAGAAAGGCGCGAGGATGAATAAACGTGAGTTTTTAAAGGCGTCTGGTTCCATGATGGCGGGGGCTTTGCTCTCGCGGATGGGCGTCGGGCAGGCGCACAAAGAGGCGGCGGCTAAGGCGAATCGAACCAACTGGGCGGGCAACTACACCTATAAAGCGGCACGCCTGGATGAGCCCGGCAGCGCGCAGGAGGTGCAGCGGCTGGTCACATCACTTTCAAATGCCAAGGCGCTGGGCGCACGTCATTCATTCAACGATATCGCCGACTCCTCCGGTGATCAGATCTCGCTCAAAAACATGACCGAAATGACGCTGGACAAGGCCGCGGGTACGGTTACGGTTGCGGCAGGGGTGACTTACGGCAAGCTGGCGCCGTGGCTCGACGCACAGGGTTTTGCCGTGCACAACCTCGCTTCTCTGCCGCACGTATCTGTGGTCGGAGCATGCGCTACAGCGACGCATGGTTCCGGCGTACATAACGGAAACCTCTCCACAGCGGTCCGCGCCATCGAGTTTGTGGATGGCACAGGGCAACTCACGACACTTTCCCGGGCGGCCAACGATGACGAGTTCAACGGAGCCGTCGTGGGGCTGGGCGCACTGGGTGTCATCACCCGGATTACGCTGGCCGTGGTGCC
>JABFXN010000171.1 GCA_013361705.1 Acidobacteriaceae bacterium | reverse complement strand
CTTCCGTCGGCAATGCGTGTAATCAGAAGAGCCAGCTCCAGCAGGTGATAGTCTCCCCCCATACTGGACTCCCCATGCGGAGCCAATCCAGGCACGGGTACATGGTCCCAGCCATTGGGGCGGTGATAGATGGTATGCAGCAGTAATCCCTCATGCTCCGCGGAGCTGGAAAGATAGCGCGGCTCGAAAAGCGTCTGAGCGACAGTCAGGCCGGCAGAGGTGTAATGGATTCCTGCCTCTCCAAGAAGATGACCAAGACGCAACAGGGCCTGCGCGGCAATAGCACTCGCCGAGGCATCAACCGGCTCAAACCGGTTTTGCGGCTCGGCGTCGCGGTCTCTCCACTCCAGAAAGGACGCAAGTCCGGGCGCGCCGGTGTCCCAATAGCAGATTCCGTCACTTGCCGTAGCACAACCTATGTAAAAGTCGCAGGTAGCGTGCGCCGCCTTGTGAAGTACATCAAGTGTTTCCTGATAAGCGCTGTAATTCTTCCGCTGGTCTTCAGGCAACGACTCCAGAAACTCGATCTGCTCCGTCGTTCCCAGCATGGCCCAGGCAAGACCGCGCGTCCATGTTGTGAACGGAGAATATCCCTGTTGCGTGGAAGGACAACGAAATGCCCCGCTGGCCGGGTTGAAGATCGCTTCATGCACCGTGCGGCCGCGATCTTCGGGAAGGTCATAGGAATCGCGCTGCTCGCCGTAATAGATGTTGTAGCGAGCCGATGTCCGGGCATGCGTCATCATGCGATCGAGGAGGTCGATGCGCTTGTCCTGTTCCCCTGACAGCAAGTGACCGAGCACAGGAGAGAGTCCGCAGATACGCAATGTACGGAACGTATCGACAAAGAGCGAATGGCTTCCATTGAAGGAATAGATGTAGCCGGCATCATTCGAAAGCTGCGTCCAGCGATTGGCTTGAACCGCTCCGCTGACCTTCAACGCCATCTCGCAGGCCGCCAGATCACCACTGTCATCTGCAATGCGGCCGGAGCGTATCAGGCGGCGAAGGTTTCCGTAGGTAGAGACGCAGTTGAAACCGTGATCATGCACACCAGTGTGAGTAAGATGAACCGGCATCTCACGACGGATATGTTCGCGGGCCAGGTCGACGAGACGCGCGTCTCCACCGATCTCGAAAGCGAGCAACGCATTTCCGAAGAGAAAGCCGTGTGTCCAGTTTGTCCAACTGCGCGAGGTGTACTTCCCATTGACCGTAATAACAGGCGCACCATCCTCACTCTTCCAGCGGTGCAGAAGCGCCTGTGTCTTATTGGCCGCTAGCTCGGCCGTGGTGAGCACCTTTGCCTTGAGGTCAGTCGCGCGAATGGATGAATGGATTTGCATCTTGTGCCTCTACACCAACTCCAGAAATCGCTGTTTTGTCCTTGTAAGAACGGCATCTGGATCTTCATCCCAGATGGCCTGATTGAAGATCTCGACCTCGATGGGTCCGCTGTATCCAGCGGCATCGACCGCGGTACGCAGCGTCCGGAGATCAATGATGCCGTCGCCCATCATGCACCGTCCCAGCAGGGTATCCGGTAACGGCACGGGCCAGTCAGAGACGTGAAAGCCCATGATCCTGCCGGAGGCTTCGGCAATCTGCTGCAGTACATTGGAGTGCCACCAGATATGAAATACATCGAGCACCACGCCGACACGGTCTTCGGCGTACGGGGCCGCCAGTCCCAGAGCCTCATCAACGGTGGTTAGTACAGAACGGTCACCGGCAAACATGGGATGCAACGGTTCCAGCCCGAGCTTTACACCTGCCTGCTCCGCATACGGAACCAGCGCAGCGATACCATCCCGAACCATCTCTCTTGCCGCAGCGATACCTACTGGAGCCGCACCACCTACAACGAAGACCAGGACATCGGCATTGAGCGCGGCGGCTTCATCAATGGCACGAAAGTTATCTTCAATCTTTGCGCGGCGCTCGATTGCCTCAGGAGCAGGAAACATGCCGCCACGGCAAACACTGGATACATGCAGACCGGCATCGCGTACGGCCTGCACGCTTTGCTTCAGACCAGATTCCCTGATCTTATGCCGCCACAGAGAGATGCCCGGTACACCATGCCGCACACAGGCCTCTGCCGCTTCACCGACATTCCACGACGGTGTCGTAATCTGGTTCAGTGACAGCCGTGAGAGCTCTGCCACTAGTGACCCGCCATCGCGGGAACGATCGGCGGCACCTGCATCCACCGTCTCTCTTCCCATGACTGCAGCGCCAGCTCCGCCAGCTGGACGCCGCGAGCTCCATCCCAGAAATCATGCGGAAAAGGCTTACCTTCAGCAACAGCTTTCAGGTAAAGCTCCCACTGCACCTTGAAGGCGTTACCGAACTCCATATTGTCGGGCACGTCCGTCCAACTGTCGCGGAACGGGATGGGGTTGGCAATATCGGGATTCCACACCGGACGAGGCGTATTCACACGATGCTGTACGCGGCACTCGCGCAGACCTGCAATGGCGCTGGCTTCAGTGCCGTCAACCTGCATGGTAAGCAGCTCGTCGCGGTAGACACGGGTTGTCCATGAAGAGTTGAACTGCGCAATAATGCCCCCCTGCAAAAGAAATGTCCCATAGGCGGCATCGTCCGCAGTGCAGTTGTAGGTCTTTCCCGCCTCATTCACCCGCGTTGGGATGTGTGTCGCTCCCAGGCAGGAGACCGCTTCCACCGGCGCAAAAGTATGGTCCAGTACGTATCGCCAATGCGCAAACATATCGAGGATGATGCCTCCATCCTCTTCCTTACGGTAGTTCCAGGAAGGCCGTTGCGCCGGAAGTCCCCAATCCCCCTCGAAGACCCAATAACCGAACTCTCCACGGATAGACAGGATGCGGCCGAAGTAGCCCGAAGTAATGAGGCGGCGCAGCTTCCGGATACCTGGAAGGAAGAGCTTATCCTGCACAACGCCATGACGGACACCGGCGGCATCGGCAGCCGCGGCAAGACGTGCGGCACTGTCAGCGGTCGTGGATAACGGCTTTTCGCAATAGACATGTTTTCCGTGTTCGATGGCACGCAGTACGCTGGCCTCGCGCATTCCTGTCAAACCCGAATCGAAATAGATCGCGTCCTCCGGATTCGCCAGACAGACATCGAGATCCGTACTCCAACGGAGACCGCCGTGCTGCCTGCTGATCGCTTCGAGCTTCTGCGGATTACGTCCCACAAGAATCGGGTCAGGCATGAGCCGCCTTCCATCAGAGAGCAGAACTCCACCCTCGGCACGGATCTGCAGGATCGATCGCACCAAGTGCTGGTTCAATCCCATGCGCCCGGTCACACCGTTCATGATGATTCCAATTCGCTCCGCCATCGTCTCCCTCTTTGCGTCAGGCAACGCAAGCCAGGTGTACACCCCGCCAGCGCACGATTCTCCCTTATTGGGAGCGCTAACAATCTAGTTACCGGCTCTTCGGCTTGTCAACGCTGGAATCATAAAAGATGTCCGTCTTCCCCGGCCGGCGGCTATGATGGAGGCTCCGTGTCTGTCTCTCGCCCCATGGGTCGCGTGACCCTCGCCGACGTCGCCAAAGCAGCAGGTGTTGCCACCTTGACGGTGTCACGCTATCTGCATGGCAATCCCAATATCTCAGCAACGACCGCACGGAAGGTGAAGGTTGCGATCGATCGTCTTGGATATCGGCCCAACTACGCGGCACGTGTGCTGATGGGCCAACCGTCCAAGGTGATCGGACTGATCCTTCCCAACCTTGCCAACCCATTTTTTTCGCTGATCGCGCATTGCGTACAGCAGACGGCTCACGAACGAGGCTATCTTGTTTGGATTGCTGCAACCAATGACGATCCCAGCAGCGACCTGGAACTGATTGAGCGGATGCACGATCATCATGTCGATGGTCTGCTTCTCGCATCCTCGCCAGGCAGCACCATCCCGCTGGAGAAGATGGGAGGGATTCCGACGGTTGCGATCGACCGTCCATTGAGAGGCGCCGGCGTAGACTTCGTCACCGTCGATGATCGGGCAGCCTCCCGCGAAGCCGTCTCACATCTGCTGCAACATGGGTACAAGCGGATTGCCATCACCGGAATCGATGCCCAGATCAGACCGATCCAGGAACGAATCCTCGGTTATCAGGATGCCATGCGCGCTGCCGGCCTGCCGGCCCTTCCCTACATCCGCTGCGACGATGCCGCCTCTGCGATACAGATCTGCAAGACACTGAGAGCCGGTAAACGGCCTATCGAAGCGCTCTTTCCACTCAACGGAGATAGTTCGGTGCTCTTTCTGGAGGCCTTCGAAGAGCTGCGTATCTCCATACCGCGCGACCTGGCATTTTTCTCCTATGGCGATATCCCGCTGTCGCGGGCCATCCGCCCGCGCCTGAGCGCGGTACAACAGCCAATCGAAGCCATGGCGGAGCAAGCCACTATCCGCCTACTGGAACAGATCGAACAGAAGACAAAGCCATCTCGTGCCCGCATCAAGATTCCGGCCTCGCTTGTCATTCGGGAGTCCTGCGGATGTAAACGCAAGGGCGAAATAAAGACGATGCCCTCGATGTGAGGGCATCGTCTTTAGAGCATTTTCCCTGTTGCTGGGTAGCCCGGAAGGGGAGTGCAGCGGCGTTTCACTGCGGAAAACGCCCATAGATATGGAATCCCTACTGTACATCTACAGGGAAAATGCTCTAGGGCCTTATCAGAACGTAAGAGCTATCCCCAGATTGAATTGCCGCATTCCCGGCGCCTGCGCATTCGCCAGACCAAAGGAAGCGTTCTGGGCGAATGTTCCATCGGATCGAATCGTCGAAAATACTCCGTGAATCGGCGGACTGTTATTCAGAAGGTAGTAGTTGGTGTGATTCATGACGTTGATCACATCTGTCCAAAGCTCAAGTTTCACACGAGATTCAGAGAGATCGAACCGCTTCCTAAGCGTGGCATTGGAGATAATGCTGCGGGGATTCCGCGCATCTCCCATGGTGCGAGGAACGTTTCCAAATGCGGGATTGTCTAACGATCCCGGCATAGAGAACGCGTTCGGATTCAGTACGCCGCCGCCAATGGTGGTTCCGAGAGGATCCCGTTTCCAATCCGGCTTGATGAGCGGCACCCCGGGAACGCGGTTAGGACGCAGTGAGACATCGGTAAGAGCGTTGCCATAATCGCATGGCGTGGGGTTATTGGAAGCGCCCGGAACAAAAGGCCGAGAGGTGGAGCAGAAAAACCCGGCGCTTCTGCCATTGACGCCGGCAACGATCGACAAGGGATATCCGGACTGCATCGAGGTCGTAGTCGAGAGATTCCAGCCACCGATCACGGCATCCAGCCAGCGGGAGGAGTTGCTGAAGAAAGTCTTCCCTTTTCCGAAAGGAAGATTCCAGACTTCACCGATGGAGAGATGCACCGGCACATCGAAAGCGGAGAGCGAGTAATCGCCCGCGGTTGTGTAGCCCTGCGGATAGAGGTATCCGTAAGCATCGATCTGTGTATCCCCCGGCCCGCCCTGACCGCTGGAGGCATCATCCAGCGACTTCGACCAGGAGAAGCTGGCAAAGAGACTTAGCCCGAATTTCATCTGCTGGCGGCCGGAAAGATAGAGTGCGTTGTAGTTCGATCCGGCATTTCGGTCGTACGCCGTGTAAATCGAGTTCTGAAAAAACTGCGGATACGGCTTCATTCGCTGCAACGCGGTTGAGGTGTTGCCATACTGATCTTTGCTGGCAGTAATGAGATTCGTCCGGCTTTTAATTGCAGTCGTAATTGCGTTGATGCTCGGCACATTCACAGGGACGGGCGTCGAATAAAGGTGCGTCCCCTTTTGTCCGACATAATCCGCCTCCGCAAGAGTTCCCTTCCCCAGTTGAAACTGCAATGACGCCGACCAGAGTTGTACATAGGGAACAGCGCTGGACTGATTCACCGCAGGCAGATAGCTTGTACCATTCCATGACTCAAGCAACGTATTGCTAACGACAGGAGCGGAGGGCGGAGCGGCGTTGGCGATGGGATTCGTGATGAGGTTGACCCAGCCGGAACCAACGCCGCCGACTCCGTTAGTCCCGGTCGTGGCAGCGCCGCTCGTCAGGTTAGGAACAATATTGTTGCCAAGTCCGGTAAGCGGCGTGTGCATCATGGCATAGGAGGCACGCATGGTCATAAAGCGTGCCGGCTGATAGGCCAGCCCAAGCCGCGGCTCAAAACCCTTGTAATTGATGGGCCACATCGTCGTCGGTAAGGCGTTGGTCCCGGAGAATGCAAAACCACCGGTAGTGGCCACGCCATTCAATGTTCCGGTTCCATTGGAAATAAAACTTCCCTGGTAATTGAACTTCTCCATGCGCGGAGTTTCGATGTTGTAGCGCAGGCCGACATTGATCGTAAGCCGGGGCAGAATACGCCAGTCGTCCTGAATATAAGCCGCGCCATACTTCCAGCGGTAGTAATAGGCATGCGGCGTATTCACCGTATATGTATTGAAGAGCCCCAACATGTATCCCGCTACGCAGGACGAACCTGTAAAACCAGCCCCGTTCGTCAGCCCGGTGTTGCAGGTAAAGCTGCCACCATAAAGATTGGTTTCGTCGTACCGGTTTAGCTGGAGCGCGCGATAGTCCACACCAAACTTGATGGAGTGACGCCCCATCAGCATCGAATAGTCGTCGCCGAAACCATAGGTCTCATTCAGAATCTTTCCGAATCCGACACTCTGTCCCAGCGTCGTAAGGTTATTGCTGAAGATGAAGCCCGCCAGCCCCTCGCCTCGAATGGAAGGTGGTAATCCGAGCCCCGTGTTGAAATCCTTGGACAGCGATGCCGGTGCCGGCGTAAGCGAATCGTCGGAGCGCAGATAGGTGGCGCGGAACTCATTCACCATCGTCGTCTTCACGGTGCGTACGTAGTTCGCCGAGACATTCCATCCATTCACAGCCTCGGAAGGCTGATTCAGAACCGGAGTCGAAGGTCCGTTATAGTCATAGCGAATACCTGAAACCGGCACATTGGTATAGCGGACAAAGATGCGGTCTTTCGCTGTGAGGTTCTCATCGACGCGAACAGAGTAGCGGTCGTCATTTGTCGTCACACCGCGCACACCGTAACCGTTCATCCCGTCAGGGTCGTAATGTCCGTCTGGATAGAAGAACCGGGCATATGAAGTCGGTTGATCCGGCGTCGGCTGCGATGCTAATAGAAATTTCGTAATTGGATTTGCAGCCGCCTGCTGTGAGATGTCATTATTCGCGGCCCGCTGGTACTGGGCTACAGGCAGACGATTCCCGGTAGGAAAACCCTGGGCATTCCGTGCGAACTGGTAGACCACGGCGCCAGTTCGAGGGGCGTTCACCGCGGCGGCATATCCCTGGTTGCGCAGTACAGTCTGATCGAGAAGATCGAAGCTATTGTTGAATCTGCCTGCGATCTCATCCGGCGTCAGGAAACGCTTACGGGTGTACGTGGCGCTGGTATTCCGTAGCGGCTCGTAGGCAAAGAAGAAGAAGGTCTTGGTTTTGTGGAAGGGCAGCGGAATCGGTCCGCCGACCGCAACGGTAAACAGATTCAGATGCTCATTCGGAGGAGCTCCGCCTGATCCACGGCTCGGGATCATAAAGGCAGGGTCGCGATGACGCCAACGCAGTGCGCCGTGATACTTCGAGGTACCGGCCCGGGAGCCCTGGTTGATTACTCCTCCACCGGATCGCCCATACTGTGCCGGAAGACCGATGCTTTGCACTGAGACCGACTGGATCGCATCTCCCGAAAACGTCACACCTGTGCGTGGAAAGCCAGCGAGCGTGAGGTCAGAGCCATCGACAAGCTGAGGGTTCATCCCCTGGCGGCTGCCACCAATGGTGAGACCTGCTCCGGGAGCAATGGGACCGTTATAGGCGTTCGGCAGCTCCGAACCGACTCCGTCATTCGTCTGCGGATCGCCGGTCACGCCGGGAGCAAACAGAACAGCGGCGAGGACATTTCGCTCCGGAAAAGGAAGATCAGTCAGCACCTCTTTCTCGATCGTAGTTTGGAGGGCTGCCGAGGAGGTATTCAGGAGCTCGCCTTCGGCGGTGACGGTGACCACCTCCGTCGTCGCTCCCAGGTCCAGCTTGGCATCGACCTGTGTGATGCCCCCCACACTCACGTTGATACCCGAGACGTTTCTTGTGTTGAAGCCCGGCGAGTGAATCTTCAGGAGGTAAGAACCGGGAGGTACAGCAGGCACCTCATAAACACCCTCATTACTGGTTTTCGTCTGGGTGGTGAAGTTGCCGGCCGACGAGGTAACGGTGACCTGAGCGCCCGGGATCACGTCGCCTTTAGGGTCAGTGACCAGTCCTGTGATGGTTCCGCTGCTCGCCTGCGCCCAGGCCCAACTTCCGCCGAAGATGGTTGCGAGACCCCAAAGAAGCAATAGCGCGGTTCTTGCACAAGTCGCCCTTGAAATTCTGCTTGCTGGATCGATTTCCCTCATCTCAGACCCCTCCCAAAGCTTTGTTCCGTCATCCAGGCGTTCCTTATTTCGGCTCAGCTTTGCAGGACACCTTTAAAGCGACGGCAACAATAGCGAGGGAGGGAGAGACGTGTCCGGGGTAGAAGCTGATAGTTTGCCGATCCTCGCCGATGTTTTTCCGATGCCGCATCTGGCTACTTTTCAGTTACTTACAGGAATTCCTCAAACAGGGGGGACTAAGGGAGTAGACCCCGATCCATCAAAAGCTTCTTTTCGTCTGCCGAGAGTTTCCCCCCGGCAAAGTGGGTGAGCAAGAAGAACGGCACCTTCGGGCGGGCGAGGTCGTACATCAGTCCGAAACGGTTCTCGGGCGGCGCCTTCGCGGGTTCGTCGAGAAGCTCATAGATGTCGAGAGCTTCGATCTTCAGGTCCGTCTGCTCCGCAAAATACTTCAGTGTGGCGTAGAGGCTTTTGAAACCGGTCTCCGTCTTCGGCTTCCCCGCTTCGTTCTCGTAATCGCTATCGTAGATCTCGGCGCAGTTCAATTCATTCACGACAACGGCCTTCTTATAGGAGGCCAGCTTCTTGAAGAGGTCGAATCCACCCTCGTCCCGATGGCCGAAGAAATGGTGAGGATTAACCCCAAGGTGCTCATAGTAGTGGTATGAGATGATCTCGAACTTCACCCCTCTTGACGCCATGAAGTCGAGAAAGCCGAACATGGTGGACGTCGTATTGAGCGCACGGCGAAGATGGAGGCCGTACTCCGTATTCACTTTTTCGATGGCATCGGACATGCCGCGCAGTACTGCTGCCCAGTCGTTCATCACGGGCGTATCGAACTCGGTAGCCGTCTGCCCTTTGCCGAAGAGGCGTTTCCCGTCAGCATCCTTGATCTGGAGATTGACCTCATTCCCCAGCTCCCAGTCAGGCAGATCGTTTCTGAACTCAGACACGAACTTATAAGTCCGGTTGTAGGCCGATGCGTAGAGAGCCGCGGCATCCCCTTTCGGATATTTACCGTGGTCAGTACGATCCCCTTCCTGGAAGGGAGTGAAGAGGATCGGCTTGAGACTGATGTGGTACTCCTTCGCGAGCTGAATCATCTCGCGATAGGTTTTTACCTGGAAGCCATCCGTCCCATCGGCAAGGTAGGCATTGATGCGATATTGGGTGATGCCCCTGGCTTGAAGCAAGGCGAAGATAGGCTTTACATCCGCCTTCCTGGACGTGGGGCCATCGACGCCCCACGCCACGACCTGTGCAACTGCGTTCGTGCCTGCAGCCGATAACAGAGTAAGAAGAAGGGTGAGTCCGGCCGCGCGGGTTATTTCCTTCACTTTCATTCCATACATCGCTCCCCCTTCAGGATTAGGTGTCAATTCGAGATGAAACCCCGATTGATGAGCTCCTGCCGTTCGGCAGATGTAAGCGTTCCACCGGCGAAGTAGGTGAGGATGTACAACGAAATCTTCGGAGTATTGAGATCATAGAGCAGGCCGAACCGGTTCTCGGGAGGAGCTTTGGCCGGTTCGTCAAGAAGCTCATAGATGCCGACGCTTTCGATGTTTGCGCTGGTCTGCGTATTCATGTAATTCAGGATGACGTCCAGGCTTTTGAAGCAGTTCTCCGTCACTGGCTGCCCCGCCTGGTTTTCAAAGTCAGAATGATAGATTTCGGCGCAATTCACCTCGTTGAAGACCACCGGCCGGTTGTAGGTGGCGAGCTGCTGGAACAGATCGAAGTTTGGGCGCACCCCTCCCCAGTAATTATGAGGATTCGTTCCGGAGGTTTCGTAGTAGTGATACGAGATCACATCGAAGGCAACGCCCTTCGAGGCCATAAAGTCCAGAAAACCGAACATGGTCGATGTCGTATTCAGGGTTCGCCTTAGGCTCGTACCGTTTTCGAGATTAATCTGGCCGATCGCATCGGAGATGCCTTTCAGAACAGACGCCCATTGATTCATGAGAGGTGTATCGAATTCGGCGGCGGTCCATCCCTTGCCAAACAAACGGTTACCGCTTGAATCCGTAACCTTCAGGTTGATCTCATTGCCCATCTCCCATTCCTGGATATCGTTCCGGAACTGGCTCACGAAGCCGTAGGTGCGGTTGTATCCCTGCGCGTAGAGGGCGGCTGCATCCCCGGCTGGATATTTGCCGGCATCGGTTGGATCCCCATACTGAAAGGAAGTGAAAATGATCGGCTTGAGGGTGATGCCGTATTGACTGGCCGCCGTCACCATATCGTGCACCATCGGAGCCAGAGTCGCTTCAGTGTCCGTGGTGATATTCACATTAAACCGGTAATCTTTGACCCCTCTCGCCTGCAGGAGCTGAAATACCGTATTGATACTGATGGACCTGCTGTTGGGGCCGTTGACTCCCCACGAAGGAACAGCTGCCATTGCGTGAACAGGCATGGTGATCTCGATCAGGCTGCAGCAGAGAAGTACGATCATGATGCGTTTAAGGCCTGCCATAGGTACTCCTTTTTGAAGAGTGAGCTTGCATTGCCCCTAAGGGGGGATGTGAGGCTGAACAAGTGCCGCTATGACTGGAGGGACCGTTCCTTCAAGCTCCTCATAGCAGGAGAAAGCTAGCAACCCATCTCTTACGAACGCGTGACGGAGCGCCGATGTTTCTCCGAGGTTTCTCTTCGGCAGGAAAACCTCAGCCAATTGCCATCCTGAAGCCGAGTTTTGGTACACTTCCGCTGTCTCCGGCCCCCCAGGCTCCCTTGTTCTATAACTTTGCCGGTGCCGGTAGACGCGAGCAGGGTCTCAACAGTGGAAGGTGATTTCCTCATCAATGACTGGCTAGTCCAGCCGCAGATCAACACTATCGAGAAGGAAGGCCAGAGCTGGCATCTCGAACCCAAGGTCATGCAGGTACTGGTGTACCTTGCTTTCCATCGCGACAAAGTCTGCTCGAAAGATAAGCTGATTGAAGCCGTCTGGCGCGACACTTTTGTCGGGGACGACGCGCTGATCCGATGCATCTCCGAGATTCGTTACGTCTTCGGAGACGATGCCCGCTCCCCGCAGATTATCCAGACCATCCCCAAGGCCGGATACCGGCTGATTGCCTCCGTTAATATGGAGGCCGACCTGGAGCCGGCCGCGATAATCCATCAAAACGGGAGCCGGACGGTGCTCTCAGGCGAAGTGGTGCTGCCACCGCCGAATGGGAAAGGCTCGATTGCGGTTCTTGAGGAAGTCACCTCCCTGCCTCCCTCAGAAGTGGTAGATCACACTCTTGAAGAAGGTCTTTCCTCTCCACTCCCTGCGCTGGACGGGAAAAAGGGGCCGGAGGCCCCTAACCTTACACGTTTCTGGGCAATCGTAGTCGCAGCTATCTTTGTGGGATTGACCTTAGGATTCTTCGTCTGGCATCCATTGCGGACGTCCGCGGTACAGCGCTTCTGGAGCTCAGTTCTAAGTACGCCGGAGAGCGCCATACTCTGCGTCGCAGATCAGAACAAATACACGTTTATTACGCTAAGAGATGCTGCGGATCCCAGCCGCCAGGTGGTTCTGAACGACACTCTCTCGACGGTCGTGATCGACGACCTCGATGCGATCGTGCGTGTCGCCTCAGCCATTCAAGCCCAGGGAAAGAACTACATTCTGAAAGGCCATGAGGCCACGAATCTGAGTGAACTTCGAAGCGGACCGGGAATCTATGTCGGCGCATTCGACAATGCGTGGACGCTCCGGCTTACAAAGCCCTTGCGATATCACTTTGCCAACGACGGCCAGATGACACAGTTCCAGATCGTCGATAGCAATCATCCGTCAAACACGCCATGGGCAATTGACCGGACACAACAGCTCGAGACAGATAACTATAAGGACTATGCCATCGCTGCGCGATTCACTGATGGCATGACGGGGAGACCAGCCGTCATTGTTGCCGGAATCGGACGAGGTGGAACGATCGCTGCGGGCGAGTTTCTTACCAAATCAGAACACCTGGCGCCGCTGCTGGATGCGATGCGCTCCGCCGGTAACAAGACGAACTTCGAGGTCGTGCTCAGCACCCAGATCATCGACGGTCATCCGGGGACACCGAAGGTCGAAGCCTCCTACTTCTGGTAATCGAGCAACTCCGAATCTCTATTTTCCGCTTCCTTTCACCGGCCAGGTCGTCATGCCGCCTTTGCGATAAGCAAGATTGCCGATATGACCGGCATTTGCGGCAGCAACTCCGGCCTCGACGGGAGCGTTCGGCTCCTGACGGCTAACAACGCAATCGAAGAAGTTACGCATATGCGTGACCGTACCGTCTATAAAGCTGTCTTCCTTCAGCACGGGATTCTCATTTGACTTCACATTCTCTCGCCACAGGCTCATGCCGGATCGCTTGAGCTTCAAGGTCGCTTCCGTTCCTCGGAACTCTAGCCCGCCGTCATCGATCGACGAACTCATCATGCCCTCGTACACAACATCGAAGCCGGGATAGCGAAAGGCTGCCTGGATGGTATCGGGGCAGTCCCACTGGGTGAAGACGTGTTTGTCGCCAAGCATCGTCGCCATGGATGGCTCATTGGCTTTCATGGCCCAATGCACAACATCAATCCAGTGACTGAAGAGATCAGTCATCGCGCCGCCGCCAAAATCCCAGAACCAGCGCCAGCGGCTGAACTTTTCCAGGTCAAACGGCTGATCCTTTGCTCCACCAAGCCATTGTTTCCAATCGAGCTGAGAGACATCGACCGGTTTAGGAACCCAACTTACGTCATAGTTCTGCCACCAGTAGGTCCGCACCTGTGTCACCCGGCCCAGAGCCCCTCCCTGAATCAGGCTGACGGCGTTGCGGAAGTGCGACCAGCTCCGCTGCTGGGTACCGCACTGCAGGATCTGCTTGCAGGAACGAACAGCTTTCACCAGGACAGCGCCTTCTTCCAGCGTGTGTGTCACGGGCTTTTCAAGATACACATCCTTCCCGCTGGCGAGAGCCGCCTCTGCGATACGGACATGCCAATGGTCGGGAGTCGCGATGATGACGGCGTCAAGTGTCTTGTCATCGAGCAGAGCGTGAAAGTCATGATGCACGGTAGCGTCAACAGCTCGCGACCTCTGCTTTACCTCTTCGCACCGCGGTGCGTATACATCGCAAACCGCCGCAATCTCGAAGGGAACTCCGGTTCTCTCCGCCGCATCGAGCAGGCCGCGCATACGGCCACCCGCTCCAATCACCCCAAGCCGCAATGTTTTGTTCGCTCCCAGAACGCGAGTTGCGCTCAAAGCGGTCATTCCTCCGGCGATAAGAAAATTGCGACGGCTGATTCCAGTCTCCACGGATGCTCCTTTTCTCGTGCGCAACCGTTTTACCATTCATCCCGGCTGCGGGGCATCTCCACATGACAAATTCCCCGGAAAGGCGTCCAATAAGACTGGAATAGAAAAATATGCCCACGAACGATTACCGTCTGAGCAATAGCTACCCCACCATCATCGATGTCCCGCGCGAGAGTGCTTCCGCGCTGCTGGCCAAAGTGCTTGGCATTACAGCGCTTGGCTTTCTGATCACGGCCTTCGGCGTGGTCACGGCTCCGGCCGGCGGAAGCTTTATCGGCTTCATCGCCGTCTTTGGATTGATCTTCGCCATCAATTTTGCTCGCCGAGGGAATCCGGCGTTGGCGCTCGGCCTCTTCCTTTGCCTGGCCTACTTTATGGGCTGGGAGATCGGCCCGCTGATCCATCGCTACATCCGCGCTTTCGGCTCGACGATCGTCTTCAATGCCGCCGGCACCACCGGTTGCGGCATGGCGGTGATGGGCTGCGTCGCGTATCTCTTCAATATCAACTATCGCCGCGTCGCTGGAATCGCCCTCGCGGCCCTGTTGCTGCTGGTGATTGCAGGAATTGCGAGCATGTTCTTCCATTTCCTGGCTCCTGACACTTATAGCTGGCTCGCACTCGGAATCTTTTCACTGCTCACGGTTGCTGACTTCGCCCGCATCCGCGCCGGCGGCGATGGTGCATCCGCTGTCTCGCTTGCCCTGTCCATCTACCTCGACGGCATCAACATCTTCATGGCAGTCCAGCAGTTGCTGGGCGGACGCCGTAGTCGGGACTAGAACTAAACATCCGCAGATCGCGCACACGAAGCCTCTCGCCAAGAGAGGCTTCTCTTTTTAAGGTCAGCCATCAGCCCATAGTCTTCGAAGACAGGCGACGTAACGTGCCCAGGATACGAACCGTGGCTCTTGCTGGATACTCAATTCAAAAGACTTATGCCCGTATCGTCAGCCTGAACTGTTCAGAACGTTGCTTGGTCAGCCTCTCCAGCCTCAGACTTTGCCCGTACATTCTCGAGGATGCTTCCAAACGATCCCAAATGCTCACAGGCCAGGAAAACAATGAATGTCATTCAGAACGAGGCACTTCTCCTTCTCCCCATCCCTCCCCATAGCAGGTATCAGCTTTGACACGGCGAGAGTTTCATCAGGTTCTGCTCAGTGCGGCGACAACCTTCCTCGGCCCCAGAATCGGCAACGCGAAACAACCCGCTTTCAAAGCCTTCGTCCATCCTGGAATTCTTCATACGAGCGTCGACTTTGAACGGATGAGTCAAGGCGTCCGGAACAATGTCGATCCGCTGGTTCGGGGCTTTGAGAAGCTTCGGGAGCATCCGTTCTCCCAAGCCGGCTACAAACGGCATCCTTTTGGCGATGAGATCGGACGGAATCCATCGGTCAACTTTACCGAGTTCGACTCCGACGCAAACGCCGCCTATCAATGTGCCCTGATGGCCGCGATCACCGGCGAGCGCCCGTATGCGGTATTGGCCGGCGAGATCGTGCGCGGATGGTCAAATTCGCTGCAACGCGTCTCCGGGGCAGATGCCGTATTGATGGCCAGCCTCGGCCCATTCAAATTTGTGAATGCCGCTGAGATTCTCCGCTGGCTGGGTGAGCTGAATCCCTCCGACACGGCAGCCTGTACGGCGATGCTGCGGCGAGCCATCCTTCCGGCCATCCTTGATTTCGCGCCGTTCGCAAACGGCAACTGGGATACCGCAGCCATCAAGACGATGCTGGCAATCGCAGTCTTTTGCGATGATCCAGTCCTGTTCGAGCGAGCGACCTCCTATTACCTTTACGGCGATGGTGACGGCCGACTGACCCACTACATCTATGAGATTAGCCAGTGTCAGGAGAGTGGTCGCGACCAGCAACATACGCAGCTCGGTTTGGCACACCTGGGCGATGCCTGCCAAATCGCCTGGAACCAGGGATGGGATCTCTACGGTGCGCATGACAACCTGCTCCTGCGAGGCTTCGAGTACACGGCTTCCTACAATCTTGGCGGACAAGTGGATTTTCGGCCCGACCTGGACCGCACCGGCAAATACAAACATGCGGTCATCTCAGAGCCTAGTTCGCTGCGCCCAATCTACGAACAGATATTTGCGCACTACCATGTGCTTTGCGGACTTCCTGCTCCAAATCTCGCAAAGGCCGTGGAACGGTTAAGGCCGGAAGGGCCGAGCCAGGGAGCCGACCATACGGGATTTGGCACACTGCTCTATGCGCGCACGGCACAGGATCCCGATTCACCAACGCCCGATGTCGCTCCGATCTCGCTCCATGCCGAGCACACGGCCCGCGGTATTCAGCTCGACTGGCTCACACCTCGAACGAAGAGGTCCTTCGCGCTACAACGCGCTGGAATGCGCTGGCCTGTTCCATCCGGTGCAGCACACTACACCGACACCCGCGTCAATGAGGGGGAACTCTATACCTACCGTTTCTCCGCCCCCGCCAGTGATTGCTTTTCGCCATTGCCAACAACAATCGCAGCCGGGCTTCCTCCCGGATGGAGGGACCAGCCTCTTGGCTCCTCATCAGGTGCGGCACAGTTCGATGGCAAGATCTTCACCCTGATCACCGCTGGCAAAGGTCTGCTGCAGCCGGAAGATGAGGGCCTGTTTGTGGCTGCACCGGCCTCCGCAACGCACCTTGCGATCCGTTTCATCCCTCAGGTTGCCTCTCAAGCCGCCGTGTTCGGACTTGCCTATCGCACTGGGCCCGAGCAGAACGCACCTTGCGCCGTTTTGCTTCTAGCTCCAGCACAAGGTGATCTGGAAAGGCACGGCTGGGTATTGCGGTTCTCCACGCGCGTCTTCTCCGGAGAGATAACATCCATCTCGCAAATCGAATTACCCGAACCTGTCATTCAATACGGACGGCTGATGAAGGCAGTGTGGCTTCGCATGACGCGTAGGGATTCCTCCATAATTGCCGCTTATTCGCTCGATGGTCACACCTGGACACAGACGGGCGAAAGCCGGATGGTGCTTCGTGGCCGCGTGGGATTGATCGGAGCTTCGGGCCTCCCTCAAACTTCCGCAACTCTACGCTTCGAGCTCGTCGAAGAGTCGCCGCACGAATAATTGCATTCTGTTTCACCTTCTAAGGATCACGTGAAGATACTCATGGAAAAACCAGGAACTCTCGCTCTCCTCTTCGTCATCGCACTCTCGAACCTCGCAGGGCCGCAGGCTAAGGGACAATTGACTGAAAATGAAAAGAAGGCCGTCGTAGGCGATGCTCCGGCTAAGCCTGGACGACTTGCCCCTGGTCTTTCCCCTGCCTTGAAGCGTTCGGCGATTCAAAAGGCCATGCGGAAGGTCGCGGACTGGCAGAACGCGCGCATCGCTGACTCGCCCAGCCAGGACTGGACCTTCGCCACCTTGTATATGGGAATGCTTGTCGCATCGAAGACCCTGCATGAACCGCGCTATGAAAACACGGTCTTGAAGGTTGCGGACCACTATCAGTGGACACTTGGACCTCGCCAGACGCACGCGGACGATCAGGCAATTGGCCAAGTGTATCTGCAACTGGATCGCGAGAGGCTCGATCCGGCCAGGATTGCACCGCTGCGCACTCAGTTCGATCGAATCATGCAGATCCCCGACGATCCCGCCAAGCCCGTCTGGTGGTGGTGCGATGCGTTGTTCATGGCGCCGCCGGTCTGGGCGAACCTCTCCGCGGCAACCAACGATAGTAAATACGTCGAGTACATGGATCGCGAGTGGCACATCACGGCCGATCTGCTCTGGGATCCTCATGAAAAACTCTTCTCCCGCGATGTCGGCTATCTCGCAAAACACGAAGCCAATGGGCGAAAGGTCTTCTGGTCACGTGGCAATGGATGGGTGATGGGCGGATTGGTTGAAGTACTGCAGGCTCTCCCTGAGGGTGACAACAGACGTGCGTTCTATATTCAGAAGCTCAAGGATATGTCAGAAGCAGTCGCCGCCATTCAAGGTGATGATGGACTATGGCGCGCCGGGCTGCTCGATGCCGGCGCCTATCCGCGTCCGGAGATTTCGGGTTCCGCATTCTTTGTCTATGCCATGACGTGGGGAGTAAGGAACGGCATCCTCGACCGGCAACGCTACGAGCCGGTCATTACGCGAGCATGGGCTGGGATCCTCAAACATATCTACGCTGATGGCCGGCTCGGTGATATTCAACCTGTCGGCGAAGCCCCCGGAGCGTATGGTCCTGGAGCCAGCTATGTGTTTGGAGTCGGAGCTTTTCTGCTGGCCGGAACAGAACTGGACCACTGGGTCGCTGATTGGGCATCCGTTAGCAAAACTGCTGGCCCTAGATAAAGGGGACCTCTATGGAACCGCCTTGAATGAGAGACCGCTGAAATGCCCTTCTGTCCCCGGACCGATCCAAAGAGCGATTCCGCCGGAAGAGTCACCTAACTTGAGATCATTCACAATCAGACAAGGCTGACTTGCGCCATTCACATAGAGTCGAGCCTTCGTTCCGTCGATCGTGATGCGGTAGTGGATCCATACCCCCGGTTCAATATCCACGTAGCTCTCATACTTCTCCGGAGCCTGCTTACGGGATTCGGCAAAGCTGAAATCGGGGTATTCGCTGTACTGCACCGTATGGTTACGACGTACTTGGTCATCGGCACGGCCGTTGGTGGGGCGTAGATAGATGTACTCGAATCGATCATTCTGCAGATGGAACGCGATTCCGATAAAGCCGCGCGCTCCCTCGGCAACTCCAGAGGCCGGCGCACCTGCCAGGTCTACATCGATGGAACCATTGTGCAGGATAGCGTCTTTAACAACGGCATACGCCTCACCATTAGCGACCTGGCCGTCCTCCGTGATTCTGATCGCGTGTTTGCCCCGATACTCCACGGCCGCCAGCTTCACCCTGTGAGGAACTAACTGGCCGAGCGCTTGTGCGGATACAAAGGGTGTGAAAGCAAATGGCACAGCGGCGGAAACCCACAAAACGGCCTTAGAAACGGTTGTCATCCGTATTTTTCTCATAAATATCCCTCCCCAGCATTTCGACGATCACTCCTCTTTACGAAGGAGCTTGCGAGATCGTTCCCATGAACGTACCTCTCGCATACGAAGAAGCCATACCGGCGACTAAAAATCTACCTCAAAGTTCCCTGAACGACATAGCGCAGCGCAAAACGTTTTGACATTGCTTTCATCTTGACAATAGAACGTGTGCTGAATATACGTGTACTGTCATTTTCAACAAACACGAGATCGCCCTGAACATGTATTCCACAAATCCGCCCTTAACAAAAGATCGCGGACGCAATGATCGTAGAAACTGCGTTTCATCACGAGCTAAAAAGGAAAGGCGGTAACATCTGGCAGCGCATTGCGACTCTGGCCTCTGATTGTCATTAGGCGAAAGGCCGGGGACGCAAACAGCTTGAACCGAATTAGTACGCAAATATAAGCCATGAAAGTCCCAATATTGCTGCAACGTCGCGTACCAGCGCGCATGCGAGCGTGTGCCTTCTGACACATTGGATGAGGTAGGAATTTGTTACTTATCCAGGGCACATATATCACCGGAAACGTAACCGATAGTGTCACATATAGACACACGTAACCCAATTAAGACAGCACAAAACAACCAGGGTTTACGCGCAATATCGAATAACTTCGCAGGACAAATTCGACGAATTATTCGTAGACAAATCAAATTTCTGCCTGCTATGTTTCGACTCCTCACAAGACAAAACGTGAGGTGGCCACACTTTATGAAAGTGCCAGCAGATCTTCTGGCTATATTCGGGGGCATGTAAATGAATCTAAAAAACTCACCCAGACAGCTTCTCTACTTATTCCTTCTGATCATTGCATCCACATCCACCGCTCGCATTACTGCACAAAGCACAAGTACAGCCGATATCCTTGGCAACGTTACAGATCCGATGGGAGCCTCTGTTCCAGGCGTAACGGTCACTCTCACCAATCTCGATACGCAAGACTCCCGCTCGCTGACGACGGACGGCAGTGGATCGTATGTCTTCCCTAATCTGAACCCAGGACGTTACAAGCTGGTGCTGGCTGGTACGGGCTTCTCATCACTCTCCGTACCGGAAGTCGTGGTCGCTGCCGGTGACCGTCGTCGTCTTGACGAGCAACTGAAGATTGGCGGCGCGACCGAAACGATCGAGATCAGCTCAGTGGCCCCTGTCCTCCAAACGGACAGTTCCGCCATCGCAAGTACCGTGACAGAAAAGGCAGTACAAGACCTGCCGCTAAACGGCCGTAACTACATCCAGCTTGTGCAGATCACGGCGGGGGCGAACGAAGGTACAAATAACGGATTAGCCAGCGGCAACCGTCCGGACGATCGCCGTCAAAGTTCCTCGATCTCGGTGAACGGTCAATCCGACATCATCAACAATCAGGAAATCGACGGCCTGGATAACAACGAGCGCATCATCGGCTCGATCGGTGTACGGCCATCCATAGACTCCATTGCCGAAGTCCGCATTCTGACGAATAGCTACACCGCAGACATCGGACGAAGCGCGGGCGCGGTCGTCAACATCATTACCAAAAGCGGGACTAACACTTATCACGGATCGATCTATGAGTATTTCCGCAACGATGAACTGAACGCCTATGCGTTCCAGTTTGGCCAGCACTTCAAGAAACCGGAGTTGCGTCAGAACCAGTTCGGCGGCAGCCTGGGTGGCCCCATCTTCAAAGACAAGACATTCTTCTTCGGAGATGTGGAGTTCTTCCGCTTGATTGCCGGCACCAACTTCAGCGTCGCCAATGTTCCGACGGCGTACGAGCACAACAATCCGGGAGATTTCTCTGATACGCGTACAAACTTTGCTGGCTCCGGAACCTATGTTGCCGGACCGGCTGGCTTTGACGCCTACTGCGCAAGCGCCAATGCGTCGTTGACGGGCTATACCGTTGGTTCCGGGACGGTGAACCCCAATATCACGCCTACCGCGCAGAAGAACGGTTGCGTCTACGACAAGTACAGCGGCCAGTATGTCGCCGGCAACGTTGTGCCGGTCTCGCAACGCGATAAAGCGGGTCTTCTGTACTTCTCGCTCTATCCCTTGCCGAACTCACCCACCAACACAGGCCAGTACATTGGCAATCGCAAACGCAATCAGTTCTCCACGGTCTGGGATGTTCGTCTTGATCACAGGTTCTCTGATAGAGATTCCATCTTCGGTCGCTATACCAATAATGATGTAAGCAGCCTTGCGGCTACTTCACCGCTACCGGTGACAACGGCAGCCGGCATGACGATTGATCCGCAGAGCGGTTTTGCCGGAAGCGCGCCTGGACTGGCCCGCAATGGACAGATCAACTATACCCACGCCTTTACACCGCGCCTGCTCCTCAATGCGAGCGTTGGCTATCTCTTCGT
>JABFXN010000249.1 GCA_013361705.1 Acidobacteriaceae bacterium | reverse complement strand
CGGAACCGGTCTGCTGGCTTTTCAGTTTGGATTGGCGATTCTTCTCAGCGGACATTCGCCCACCGTGGTGGAAGGTGTTGGCCGGCTGGTCTATCTCTCCGCCGGCGGTGTGCTGGTTGGCTTACTTGTGGGTCTGGTTGTTTCAAAGCTGGAACGCTGGATCGACGATGCGCCGATCGAGATTGTCGTGAGTCTGCTGAGCTGTTATGCGGTGTACATCTTTGCCGAGCATCTACATACCTCCGGTGTGCTGGCAGTGATTGCCTGCAGTATGCTGATGAGCCGCGAGAGCCATCGCTTTATGTCACCGCAGGTACGGCTGCAGTTTGCCGTGGCATGGGATGTGCTGACCTTCGTCCTGAATGGCGTGGTCTTCATCCTGATTGGCCTGCAGTTGCCGCTGGTAAGGGCGCAGTTGTCAGGCATTGGGATGTGGCGATTGCTGTGGACGGGAACCTTATTCAGCGCGGCAGTGGTGCTGCTGCGGCTGTTCTGGATCTTTGCGGAGACCTACGCTGTGTATCTCTACCGGCGCTGGCAGGGGGCCGCAAACAATCCTGCACCAAAGCCGAAGGAACTTGCGGTACTCACCTGGGGCGGTATGCGCGGCGTGCTCTCGCTGGCGGCGGCCTTTTCTGTGCCGTACACGCTGAGTAATGGAACTGCATTTGCGCAGCGCAGCATGATCATCTATCTCACCTTCTGCCTGATTGTGACTTCGTTGGTGCTGCAGGGCTTGTCGATGCCATGGTTGATCCGCCTGATGGCGATTGGTGGAACGAACGAGGATGAGGTCGAGGAACGGCGGGCGCGGAGGCGATTGGTCGAGGATGCGTTGCGTTATCTGAACCGGCGGCGCGTGCAGGACCGGTACGAGCCTGGTGTGGTGCGCGAGCTGCAGTCCATCTATGAACGTCGGCTTCGTACTTTGCCGGTGAATGACGTGGAAGAGACCGAAGGCTTCAGAAGGATGCAGCGCGATGCGTTGCTGTTGGAGGTGTTGCAGGTGGAGCGTGATTCATTGCTGAAGCTGCGGAACGATGCGGCGATTGGCGATGATGTGCTGCGGGCGATTCAGCGGGATCTGGATCTGCTGGAGAGCCATATCCATACGGGATCGGCTGCGAGTGAGTTGACACGGCATTTGTGATGGAAGGGTCGCGATGTTGTGGTTCGGCGCGAATGGATTTGACCTCAGCGGCTAAAGCCGCTCGCTTCGTGGCCTTTATCCGGCACGGCTGAAGCCGTGCCCTTAAGCAAGGCATTTGCACCTGCGGTGCAAAACGATTGCGCTACGCGCAATGGCCGGCTCCGTATGCAGCGAAGTTCACTGCCTTTGTTGGGTTGTAATTCTTATCTACGCCATAGGATGGTTTTGCTTAAGGGCACGGCTTCAGCCGTGCCGCATCAGCGTGCAAAAAGCAAGCGGCTTTAGCCGCTGAGGACTATCGGTTGGAGAAGCAGGTCCTTCGCTCCGCTCAGGATGACAAGCTTATAGTTCTGCGGCTAATGATGCGAGTTCCGCTGAGGGAAGCTCATGGGGCATCGTAACGGAGAACTCGCTTCCGTTCCCCGGGGTTGAAGAGGCGGAGATGGTGGCGCCGTGAACCCCGGCCACCCACTGTGCGATAGCGAGGCCGAGGCCGCTGCTGCCCTCCTCTTGCGTTCTGGAGGGATCGACGCGGTAGAAGCGGTCGAAGATGCGTGGCAGAGCTTCGGGTGCGATGCCGATGCCGTTGTCCTGAACCTTGAGATGGATGTGTTGCTGGTCGGAGGTGAGTGAGACCGTGATGGCTCCGTGCTCCGGCGTGTACTTGATGGCGTTATCGAGCAGGATGCCGACCATGCGCCGCAGCAGCGACGGATCGCCCAAGGTCCAGGCGTCGGGAGTGATGGAGGTCTGCAGTGTCTGATGCTTGAGATCGGCCTTGGCTTGAAGATTATCCGCGACCTCGCAGACGAGCTCGGACAGCGGAACGAGCTGCATATCGATGTGCTGCTGCACCATGTCGGCGCGGGTAACGGCGAGCAGGTCCTGCAGCAGCCGGGACGTGGCTTCGCACTCGGTAGTGATCGTGCGAAGCGAAGCGCGGTACTCTTCCGCCGTGCGTTTGCGATGTAGGGCGAGCGAGGCCGTGGTGAGCATGACGGTGATGGTGGTTCCCAGGTCATGCGAGATATCTTCGGTGAACTGGGTCAGCCGGCTGACGGCGATATGGAGGCGTTCCAGCAGCTCGTTCCAGGTTTCGGCTAGTACCTGCAGCTCATCGGACGTGTTAGGTACAGGAAGCCGGCGTTGCAGATCATGAATCCCGATGCTGCGGGCTTCAGCGGTCATCCGCCGAACGGGGCGAAGGGCACGGTCACTGAGAACAAAGCCGCCGACGGCTGAGGCAATCAACAACAACGGGCAGAAGAGCAGATAAGAGTTGCGGACATTCTCCATCATTTCAGCGTGTTCGTCGATCTTGCCGGAGAGGGAGAGCCGCAGCTTGCGGCCGTCCATGGTGACAACGTGGTTGAGCGTGCGTATGGAGTGACCGTATTGCTTCACCAGACCGAAGCACCGCTCGATACAGGATTGATTCGGCCACGGCACTTTGAACGCTGATGAGCCAGGTGTGGAATAGATGGGGGTGCCTTCGAGCTCGTAGACCTGGATGACGTCGGTTGCTGCAATGGCGATGCTTAGACGATCGAGCTTTTCGGTCAACGAGAGGGTCTTATCTTTCTCAGGCCACGTCTCGATAAAACGAACGAAGCGTTCTTCCCGCGCCTGCATGGTGGCTTGCCTTGATGTTTCGAGGGCATAGTTCATGTAGACGTACGAGAAGCAGCCGAGGCAGACCATGGAGATCAGCGCGAAGACGGTGTAGAGGACCGCCAGCTTGAGGCGCAACGATCTCAGCGTGAGCTTCATCGTGATGACGTCAGCATGTAGCCGAGCGAGCGAGCCGTGCGGATCATGCTCTCCTCTCCCTTGATGTCGATCTTCGAGCGCAGGCTGTGGATATAGAAATCGACGTTGCCGTCGCTGACATCGGCATCGAACGACCAGCCAGCCTCGCGAAGCTGATTGCGGGTGACGACCTTGTTGGCGCGCCGCATAAGCAGCTCGAGCAGAGCGTATTCCTTGCGCGTGAGCGTGATCTCATCGTCGCCGCGGCGGACGGTGTGGCTGTCGCTGTCGAGATGAAGATTGCCGACGGAGATGACGTTGGATTGCAGCTCGGGTCGGCGTCTACCCATGGCGCGGACACGGGCAAGGAAGACCGGGATCTGGAAGGGCTTGGTGAGGTAGTCGTCGGCGCCCAAATTGAGACCATGCACGATGTCGGGCATGGAATCCTTTGCCGTCAACATCAGGATGGGGACGACACACTTGGAGGAGCGCGCTTCTTTGAGTACAGAGAAGCCATCGAGGCCGGGAAGCATGACGTCGAGCACGGCGACGTGAAAGGGCACACCGAGCAACAGGTCGCGGCCTTCATCACCGCGTTCCGCAATGGTGACCTGGTGGCCGTCTTCCACCAGGCTTTGTCGCAACACGCCGCACAGACGCCGATTGTCTTCAACTACCAGAACATTCATGGCTGTTTCTTGATTACACCCTCTGCCTGTGTTTAGGGGGCGTGGATGTGTGAATTCCCTGTAACAGAGCGGGGTTTCTAAGGCTGATCTAAGAAGAAGCCGCTTGAATCAGGCTCATCGGCGAACAGAAGAAGAGTTTCACAGGGAGCGGAACGACGCGCTCTGTCTGCCAGCCGACAGGACTATCCCTTTTCATCCCTATTCAGGAGAGCAGAATGCAAACGTTTGTTCGTAAGGCCGTCATCGCTATCGCTTTGGGCGCGGGAGTCTCGTCCGTGTCTGCTTTTGCCCAGTCGCAGGATCCCAGCACCTACATGCATGTGCATGCGCCGTTTGCGCAGTCGCTGGTGATGAAGGTGAAGGCGGCGCACGATGCTGACCTGGTAAAGCTCGGCCTGCATGCCACGCCGCCGGGAGAGACCGACAACGTCATCATCGCCAACATCACTGCATCGAAGGTCGGTAAGAAGTCGTCAGCTGCTGATATGGAGAAACTCGCAAAGCAGCAACCGATTGCTGTGCGTCTGGACAAGGACAAGACCTTCGATCTTCTGATTCCGATCACCGATGCCAAGGGACGCGACCTGAGCGGCGGCTTTGTGGTGATGGAGGTCCCATACACCAAGGCGGCGAGCGAAGAAGAGGCGATCAAGATTGGTCTTGCCGTTCGCGATGATATGCAGCGCCAGATCCCCAGCAAGAAAGCTCTCTACCAGTAAAGCGGGCGTTGGCCCGCGGAAGGATGAAACGCGATGAAGAGAATGCTGACGTTGTTGCTCCTGTTGCTGCCGGTACTGCGCCTTTCGGCGCAGACCGACCGGGCGACGTTGACCGGTGCGATTACGGATGCTTCGGGTGCGCGAATCGCCGGTGCGAAGATTGTCCTCACGTCTGCCAATACTGAGACGCGGCGTGAGGCAGTGACGCTCAAGGCCGGTCTGTACACCGTGACCTCACTCTCCTCTGGCATATACACGGTGCAGGTTGAGGCGGGTGGATTCGCGAAGTACCAGGTAGATGATCTGACACTCGATGTAGGCCAGACGCGCACGCTCGATATGAAACTGGCGGTTGCCGGTGAGTCGACGCAGATCGAGGTGAGCCCTGATTCGGGGCTCTCGAAGTCTTCTGCGGAGATCGGTGGTGTGGTGCATGGTAAGCAGGCGACGGATGTGCCACTGAACGGCCGGAACTATATCGGTCTGGTCTCGCTGGCGCCGGGCGTGATTGATGGCGGCACTGGCACGCAGCAGGACATGCGCTTTGCCGGTCTGTCGGATGAGGACAACACCTGGCATCTGGATGGCGTCGATAACTCCGGTATCAATCATCAGTATCAGAAGGTAGATCTTCATCTTCAGGTATCCACTGAGGCGATTGCGGAGTTTCGCGCGAACGGCGTTGTCTACAGCGCCGATCAGGGCGGAACAGCAGGCGGGCAGGTTGAAGTGGTTTCTAAAACCGGCGGCGACAAGTTTCACGGAGCGCTGTGGGAGTATCTGCGCAACGATGTCTTCGATGCTGCCCCGTGGGGAGCGAATGGTGTGCTGCCTCCGCTTCGTTTGAATAACTTCGGAGCGAACCTGGGTGGGCCCATTCTTCGCAAGAAGCTCTTCTTCTTTGCGAACTACGATGCTCTGCGACAGGTGATCGATCAAACGCTGACAGGCACGGTGCCGAGCCGCAGCTATCGTGCTCAGGTGGCTACACAACAGCCGGGGCTGGCTGCTCTGATTAATGCGTTTCCTCTGGGGCAGAAAAGCATCAGCGCTGTCAGCGACACGTGGTTCGGCAGCGGACGCCAGGTGACGCGTGAGGATGCGGGTATTCTGCGCCTGGACTATCACGTCAATGAGCGGATGAATGCGTTTGTCCGTGTCAACACCGATCACTACACGCAGAGTGCGCCGAACGGACTTGCTCCATCGACGGGGTTCAATAACCTGAACACGCCGAATGCAACCATCGGTCTGCAGAACACCTTCACACCGCGCTTCTATAACGACTTCCGTTATGGATTCAATCGTGCGGAGTTCCTGCAGGGACAAACGACGCCGTTCCCCTTCGCGCTGTCGATCAGCACGTTTACCAGCATTGGCAATCCTGCTGGATCGATCCGTAACGACAACTCGTTTACGGCGCTGGACGATGCGACCTTTCTCTATGGAAAGCACACTCTGAAGGCTGGCATTACTGTGCGCCGCGTGCAGGAGAACAAGGCATCGCCGAACAGTCCGGACGAGACGATTGCCTACGTTGACTATACAACGTTCCTGCAGAACAAGATCGACTCCGATACGTACAACGGTCAGGTGCCTGTGACCGGGCAGCGTATGACCTCGTACTTCGGGTATGTAATGGACCAGTTCAAGCTGAGCCCGACGATTAACCTGAATCTCGGACTTCGCTATGAGTACTTTGGCGTGAATCACGAGGTGCTGGGCCGTGGACAGCTTGTCGATCCACTGCACTGCGCTGCGGTGATCTGCCCGGCGGGAACTGCGTGGTATGACCCAAACCTTGCTAACTTTTCGCCGCGCATCAGCGGCACATGGTCTCCGGCCGCTCTACGCGGCAAGTTTGTGGTGCGTGCTGGGTTCGGCACCTACTACGGCTTCGGTCAGTTCGGCGGGTTGAGTGCGCCGATCTCGAACCTGGCAACCAAGTACACGTTGAATCAGAAGCAGGTGCCTGGTCTCAGCTATCCCATTCCTCCGGGGCTGGGTGTGGCAACGGGAAGCGC
>JABFXN010000118.1 GCA_013361705.1 Acidobacteriaceae bacterium | reverse complement strand
GGCCTGGCGATGGCTGCCGACTTGGCGGAGAGCGGTGAGCTCTCGAGCAAGATGCTCAAGCAATTGCTCGACATCAGCTTTGAGAAGGGTGAGGACTTCCCGGTCGTCTACGAGCGTGAGAAGCCGCAGCAGATCTCCGATACGTCGGTCATCGAGAAGATGATCGATGAGGTGATCGCCGCCAATCCGAAGCAGGTGGAACAGTTCAAGGGTGGAAAGACGACTGTTTCGGCCTTCTTCGTCGGTCAGGTGATGCGTCTGTCGAAGGGACAGGCGAATCCCGCGTTGTTGAATGAGCTGGTGATTAAGAAGCTCAACCAGTAGACGTGCATCCAAAGCAGGTATGCGGCGTATCTTTCGAGGTATGGCTCTCGCGGGCAGAGTGGCTTTCGCGCGCAGTGTGGCCTTCATACGCGGTGGGGCTTTTGTGGTTGTCTCGTGTACGCTGATGGCGGCTCAGACCATGGCTGCTCCTACGTTGCCGAATACGTTGCCGCTCTCGCAGATGATGCGGGAGCTCTCCGCGCAACCGGGCTTCACGGAGAAGCTGCTGGCGGCGATCAACGGCGGGCAGAAGGCCGGCGCCGTGCTGACGCCGAAGCTCTTCGATCTGTTGCGTAACCTGATCCTTGGAAAAGACTGGAGCGGTCTCGACCGCTTTCCCGGATGGACGATTGGCCGTGTCAACGGCACCGTCGATCTGGGAACGCGGATCTTCGGCGAGAAGCTGAAGCCTGCCACGCGAGCTCTTGCGCAGTGGGTCACGCTGGGACCGTACACCCTTGAGGCGGCGGAGACAGAAAACCTCGACAAGCCTTCCGATCGTGGTCAGTTGAAGGCCGAGATCACCGATCTGGGAGCTGAGGTCACGCGGGGAGACGGGCCTGATCCGAAGCTTGCTCCCTTGCATGCTGAGAGCCAACGTTTGGCCGAGGTGTTGAATCGCCTCTCGCTGAACGGGCTCGATGATGCGCAGCATTTCGTCGCCACTATCGGTGGGCATACGGTGCATACGCCGGAGGAGTTGATCGATGCGCTGGCAGCGAGCGGGCACCGGATCACTGTCTCGGACGTCCGCTACTTCGCCAACTTTGGGCATTTCCATTACAAGGGGCAGGATGTGATGATGCCCTTCTTCCTGGACTCGCAGCTTCTGGTTCCTGCCGATCATTGGTGGCAGCGAAGGCGGCATCTCCTGGTGCCGGTCGCGCATGCGGAGTATGAATTGATGGTCGAGGGACCGCGTCTGCATGCGGATGTGACCTTCTACTTCGGTATCGATGGCCGCGCGGAGTTTCGCACCAATGATCTGTTGAATCAGCCATGGGTGATGGGGCGGCACGCGCATGAATATGCGGGTGCACAGGCGCGCGAGGTCATCCGCCTGCTGGGCGGTTTCACGGCAGCGTATGCGCGGCTGCACCTGGCAAATCCGCAACTCCCCTTTGCTGGGTATTACACGCTGGGTGTTTGCCAGGATGTGGTCTCCGCGATCGAGTTGAAGATGACGGGAAAGACGACTCTCTTTCCTAATACAGCGCAGATAGAGTTCTTCAACGATGCGAAGGACGCAGAGGTGAATGCGTTGATGGCTGCCATTCCGAAGGACCGCGATGGTGTGGCGCCTTCACCAGAACGTGTCTTTGGATCGTTGCCTACCGCTGACTTCAGCACGATTACTGTTCCGGGTTTGCGGGAAGATGTGCAGCGCAGTTATGCGGCGCATCAGCGTGGGGAGCTCACACGATCTCCGGGTGTATGGCAGTGGATTCTTGAAGGCATTGCCTTCATCGCGTCGATCATCCTGTCGCTGTGGGGATACAGAAGGTATCAGAAGATGCAGGAGTGATAGACAACTCTCTTTCGGGTTGCCTGACTCTTATAGCGCGGGAGGATAGTTTCATTATGGCAACCAAGAAGGCAAGCAAGAAGTCAACCAAGAAAGCAGCAAAGAAGAGTACGAAGAAGGCCGCCAAGAAGAGTACGAGCAAGAAGAGCACGGCCAGAAAGAGTACGAAGAAGGCAGCAAAGAAGTCTTCTACGCGGAAGTACTCTCCTTCGGCAGGTAAGAATGTCGAGACTGAGATGCGTGAGATGAAGGCCGGCAAGCTGAAGAGTGGCCGCAGCGGCAAAAAGGTCACGAGCCGGAAGCAAGCTATCGCAATCGGACTTTCAAAGGCCCGCAAGGCAGGTAAGAAAGTACCGAAGAAGCGTTCCTGAGTTCTGTCTTGCAAGAAAAAGCCCGCCGATAAGGCGGGCTTTTTTATTTCTTGTCGGAGGTTGCTGTTGCAGTAGCAGCAGGCGCCGGTGTGGAAGAGGTTGAGTCGCTGCTGCCGTTGTTCGTGCTGCTGGACTCAGTCTTCGCTGCCCCGCCGCCTTTCTTGGACGAGGAGTAAAGATCCGCGTACCATCCGCCGCCCTTGAACTGCACCGCGGGCGCCGATAGAGTTTTCTCCAGACGGCCACCGCAGTGCGGGCACTCGGTCAACGGCGGGTCAGAGAATTTCTGAATCTTCTCCACGTACCGATGGCATTGCTGGCACTCGTATTCGTATAGCGGCATAGTTAGATTTTACCTAGTTCTACCAGACGAACGCTGACGATGGCTTCCACCTTCCGCAGTGCGGCCAGAGCATCATTGGCGGCTGCGGCGGAGGGTACATCGATTTGCACTACGGCCAGAGCCTGACCTTGCGGAACGCTCTGCGAGCGGACGTTGCGGCCCAGGGCGAAGTTCGCGATGTTGATGCGGTGTTCGCCGAGGATGGTGCCGATGCGGCCGATCACGCCGGGAACGTCGTGATTGCGGATGACGACGAGCGTGCCGGTGAGCGGAGCCTCGATATCGATGCCGTCAAAGCTCAGCAGGCGCGGCGAACTGCCATGCAGCACCGTTGCAGAGCCGGAGGAGACGCCGCTGGCTGATTGCAGCGTCAGCTTCAGCACTGAACCGGCGCCGCCGGAGGCGACCTCTTTCTTTTCTTCTTGCAGGCGGATGCCCCGTTCCTGCGCGACCGCGGCCGCGTTGATGCGGTTTACGTTGTCGCTATCGGCGAGAATGCCGCTGATTGAAGCATTGCGAACCAGCTCAGTCTTGCCCTGTGCCAGGCGGCCGGCGTAGTTGATCTGGATGTTCTCCAGGTTCCCAGGCGTGGCGTGCGAAAGGAAAGCTCCCAGGCGCTCGGCCATCTCAACGTACGGAGCGACCTGCTGGTACTCCTCGTGTGTGAGTGAGGGGAAGTTGACGGCGTTCTGCACCACGCCAAGCTTCAGGTAGTCGCGCACCTGCTGTGCAAGCTGAATGCCGATGGCTTCCTGGGCTTCGTCGGTGGATCCGCCGATGTGGGGCGAGAGGATGACGTTCTCCAGGCCGTGATATGGGGATTCCTTCAACGGCTCCTGCGAGAAGACGTCGAGGGCAGCGCCGCCGATCTTGCCGGCCTGAATGGCTTCAGCCAGAGCGGCATCGTTGATCAGCTCGCCGCGGGCGCAGTTCACAATGCGAACGCCCTTCTTCATGGTGGCCAGTGAAGTGGCATTGATCAGGCCTTCGGTCTGCGGTGTGAGACCTACGTGCAGCGTCAGGTAGTCGGCCTTGCGGAAGACTTCGTCCAGAGGAGCAAGGCCGACGCCGTTCTCGCGTGCGATGACGGGAGCGACGAAGGGATCGTAGCCGATCAGCTCCATGCCGAAGGAGCGGGCGCGGCGCGCCACTTCCTGGCCGATGCGGCCGAGGCCGATGATGCCTAGAGTCTTGCCACGTAGTTCCTGGCCCTGCAGGCTCTTCTTATCCCACTTGCCGGCGTGCATGGTGGCGTTGGCGCGGGGAATGAAGCGCGCCATGGTGATCATCAGACCGATGGTCAGCTCTGCCACGGCGATGGCGTTGGCGCCGGGGGTATTCATCACCACGATGCCGCGATGGGTGGCGGCATCGGCATCGATATTGTCGACGCCTACACCGGCACGGCCGATGATGCGCAGCTTCGGAGCGGACTCCAGCAGCTTGGCGTCTGCCTGTACAGCACTGCGGACGATGAGAGCGTCAGCGTCGGCGAGCTCGGCGGCGAGGCCATTCTTGATCTGGTCCGGCGTTACGATCTGCCAGTTGGGCTCTTCTTGAAAAACAGCAAGGGTAGCAGGCGAGACTTTTTCGGCGAGGACTATCTTCATGACAGCTCTATTTTACTTGGCCGGCCGCCCGGACTCCGGATGATAGCCTTGGACACGCCATCTGCGCGTCCCATGACCAAGCGTCCTCTCTTTGCCCTCACCATCTTTCTAGGCGCCTTTCTGCTGTTTCTGGTGGAGCCCCTGGCCGCCCGTCAACTGCTTCCCGCCCTAGGCGGAAGCTCCGCCGTCTGGATCACCTGCCTGGTCGTCTTTCAGCTTCTCCTTCTGTTCGGCTACAGCTATGCGCACCTGCTGACGCGGCTGCGGATGCAGCGTGGTCTGCATCTTGGCCTGTTGGCGGCGGCGGTGCTGCTGGCCTTTATCTCGACGGCTCCGGGGTCGCCGACGGCATTTGCACACCCCATTACGACCATCTTCCTGGCGCTCGGCAGCAGCATCGGTCTGCCGTTTCTGCTGCTTTCGGCGACCAGCCCGCTGCTGCAGGTATGGCTGGCAAAGAGCGAGAGGGAGGGTGTGCGGTACCGGCTGTTTGCGCTTTCGAACGTCGGCAGCCTGCTGGCGCTGCTGGCATATCCCGTCCTGATTGAGCCGCATATGTCGCTGCACACGCAGCGAATCGCGTGGGCCGTAGGATTTGTGGTTTATGCGGCGCTCTGCTCGATGCTGGTTCCGGCGAGCGGTAGTGGTGTGGTTACGGAGGAGGCGGCCCCGCCGGTAACCCGTCCGGCTACCGGGAAGCTTGTGCTCTGGTTCTTGCTGCCGTTCGCTGCCTCCATGCAGCTTGCGGCAGTGACGGCGCACCTATCGCAGGACATTGCACCGATTCCGTTGCTCTGGAGTCTGCCGATGTCCGTGTATCTGCTCAGCTTCATTGCAGCGTTTGAGTTTGGGCGGATTTATCAGCGTGCCTTGGTGATCCGTTTTCTGGTCGTCTTTCTCGCGGCGCTGGCCTACAAACTTACTCAGGAAGGAGCCAAGTTTCCCATCGGGCTCAGCATTGGCTTTTACCTGATCGAACTATTTCTGGCTTGTTATTTTTGCCATGCTGAGCTTTACCTCCATCGCCCGGAAGACCCGCACCAGTCGACGCTGTTTTACCTGATGCTCTCGGCTGGCGGAGCCGCGGGAACCTTCTTCATCGGTATTGTGAGCCCGCTGATCTTTTCGGCCAACTACGACCTGTCGATCGCCTTCTTCGTGACAGCGGCGGTTGCGTGTTTCGCGCTTTGGCAAGAGGGATGGACGCAACGCCTGCTGTGGATCACGGCGTCGGTCTTGCTGCTCTTCTTCATCGGAAAGCAGTACCAGGCGTTTCAGGCCGGCAGCATGGCCCAGGTCCGCAACTTCTATGGCCCGCTACGTGTGACACAGGGAGCATTTCCGCCATTGAGCGTGCTTCGTACGTTGTACAACGGAACCACGAAACACGGTACCCAGATCTTTACTCCCGATCATGCCCGCGTCCCGGTGAGCTATTACTCGCCTGACTCCGGGATTGGGCTGGCGATGCGCTACTGCTGCAAAGGCAGGCCCAAGTCAGTCGGCGTCATCGGCTTGGGTGCGGGATCTATGGCAGTGTATGCGCAGTCGGGTGACCGCTATCGTTTCTACGAGATCAATCCGGCGGTCGAGCCCATCGCGCGCAATCTCTTCACCTATCTCCGCGATGCTCCGATTCAGATTCCCATCATTGCCGGAGATGCGCGGATCTCATTGCAGCATGAGGCTCCGAATAACTTCGACATTCTGGTGATCGATGCGTTTTCCGGTGATGCGATTCCAATACACCTGATCACCAAGCAGGCGCTTGATCTTTACCGGAAGCATATGGCTCCGGGCGGCATTATCGCGTTTCATGTTTCGAACCTGTATTTGCATCTCGCACCGGAGGTCGCCGCGCTGGCGAAGACCGCGGGTCTGGATGCAGTGTTGATCAACAGTCCGAACGTTGAGAGTAAGGGATACTACAGCTCAACCTGGGTACTGCTGACGAACCGAAAAGACTTTCAGCAGGAGACCGATGTGGTGGTTGCACGGTCGAGCTTTCCGGAGATCAAGGCGCGGGTCTGGACGGATGACTACTCGAGTATCTTGCCTTTGATTGATTGGGGAAATTTTAAGGACGAGAAGCGGTAAAGATCCGGGCGGTTTGGAACATCGTGCGCAGACGGATCGAGCTTCGCTCGATAAATCACCCCAGCGACC
>JABFXN010000414.1 GCA_013361705.1 Acidobacteriaceae bacterium | reverse complement strand
GAGCCCTACATAACACTGGCAGGGAAAATACTCTGAGCGAAAGCGAGCAGTTCACTCCCTGAAACTGCACCCGCACAGCTACATCACTCGCAAGCTGACCGGCTAGAGCATTTTTGCGGTGGTGTAGTGCACGGCTTCCCTATCTTTGGGCGTTTTCCGCATGAAAACGCCGCGGCACTCCCCTGCCGGGATACCTGCAACAGAGAAAATGCTCTCATCGCATTTCACATCTGGAAGACGATGGGCATGCATCCAAGGTAGTGCGGCACGTAATATCGGCCACCGCACTCAGCGTTGCTTGCGTTCGGAATGCCATTCAGCAGGCGACTCTACATCAGAAACATGGAGATCAATCTATGCGGAAATCGATCCTATCGCCGGATGCCGATCAAGCAATTCCATCCGCCGACCATTGGCTCAACCTGGAGGAGCTCGCGAGCGTCGAGATCTCCTCGGAAGATCCTCGATATCCGTTCGAAGATGCTTTGCAAGGAACAGAACGGGGTGGATGGAAGGCGGCAACGCCTGGCCCTCAGGTAATCCGCCTGACATTCGACAAGCCTCAGTCAATTCGCCGCATACGATTGGAGTTCCGTGAGGATGGAACAGAGAGAGCTCAGGAGTTCGCGCTCTATGCTATGTCCGCGAATCAGGCTCGCAGGGAAGTATTACGCCAACAGTGGACCTTCAGTCCTGGAGGCGCCACACAGGAAATCGAAGACTATTCCGTTGAGCTGGTGGATGTAACCGCGATCGAGCTCCAGATCGATCCAGGCCGTCACGACAAGCAGAGGATTGCGTCTCTCCAATCGATTGCGATCGCCTGAAACCTACAGCAACAAAACGTCTCACTCTGCAGCGGCGTTCGAAAGGATTCAGATATGCGTTCCTTCCAGGTTTACCGTGCTCTCGATCGAATTCCGAATCGTTTTGCTCTCTGCCAGACCGTCTGTCGAGGCGCCCGGCATATTCACGTCGACGGAACTCCATTCGGCGGTACCGTCACGGCAATGCTCCACGGTATCGAGAGTGGTGAATTTCACAGTCAGGTCGAAGTCAGGGCTCCTGGAAGTAAAAAAGGACTTCTGGCCGCTTAAGGCGGTTCCGCACGTAACGGCCTACATCAATGCTGGAAGGACAACGTTGTCTGCTTTTCCGGCACCTGCAGCGTGATACCGCCGACGTCGTTCGTGGACACAATTACCTCTTCTTCGGCTGGACCATATTCATGAGAGACCTTGGACAGTTGCGAGCCTGAGGCCTCAGTCGCATCGAACGCGCCATCCACACGCAATCTGTACGTTCCCGAAGGCACGAATGCGATCACGAAGCTGCCATCGGGAGTGATGTCCGCATTCCGGGAAAATGAGCGGTCACTGGCATCCGTCAATTGCACTGCACCGTGCACCACTGGTATGCCGTCGGCCTGCCGCACCACGCTGCCTCGGACTAGATGCAAGCCGCGTGTAGGAATGGTGATGGCCACGCCGCCCATCTCCTCACTTCCGACGATCTTGAAGGTCGATGCTTCCTTCTTGTGGAAGGTTCCGGGCGCATAGAGCTGCTGTGTATTCAGATAAAGGCTGACCGCTTGTGCCGTGTCCCTCGCGAAGACATTCGCCTGCACCATACCGGCAATCACACGGTATTCGCCGGGAGGAACACCGGCGATGCGAAACTTTCCCTGGTCATCGGTGGATACCGCGGGCAAGCTACTCTCTCCTACCCGTGGGCGATTGGCCGAGGTTGGCGACGAGACAGCCTGCACCCTGACATCTGCCGCAGGCGCCCCATCATCGTAAAGAATCTGGCCGCTGATCGCTGCACCGCGCATCAGCTCGACATCCAGAGCTGCCCCTTCCCCTCCGCGAATCGTTACACCTGTTGAGCGAAGATGCCGCTGTACATCCGGCTCAAGACTCTCCCAATCAGAGAGGTCGATCCCTGACATGGGATCGAGGTATCCCGTCAGATCTACTTGCACGGCATACGTGCCAGGTGCGACATGGTCAATGTTGAAGGCGCCGTTAAGGTCGGTGAATCCTTCTCCACGTCCGCGCCCGCGGCGAAGAAGATCAGCAGACCTACTGTTCTCCTCCGGAAGAGGCACCAGACTAATCCGAGCCTGTCGCGCAGGAGCATGAGTGTCCGCACAGAAAACATGCCCAGTCACGCGGCCCGCAGGAAGAGCCGCGCTCGTCCGTGCCACGGATGGTGGACTCGGTGATTGGGCATGCAACGAGAGAACTGTCGTCAGAAAAAGAAAAGAGACCGCTCGATGCATTTATCGGCTCCATCTCAAGGATTCATCCATTAGACGACGGAGCATTTTTCCTGTAAGCGTAATGTATGGATTCCGCACCTACGGACGCTCTGGAACTCACTTTGGGGTGGCGGCAGCGCGTGGTGGAGCTATGATCGGCGGCGGTTTTGTCGGATCCTCAAGGGCAGGTACCTGTAGGGTGATTCCCGTGGCATCTCCCGATGCGACAATCACGGATGCCTGCGCTGTTCCGTAGTGGTGGCTGATGCGGTGAGGAGCAGTGCCATCCATCTGCGGTCTTTCGAAAGCGTTCATGACACGCAAGGTGTACTGACCGGGTGTTACAAAATCGATCCGGAAACTGCCGTCCGTTGCGATCTGGCCATTAAGCATAAGTGTCGGATCGTCCTCGTCCACCATCTGGACGTTACCTCCGGTCACTGGCATTCCATTTTCCTGCTGTATGACAGTTCCCGCGACGAAATGCAGGCCTCGCGTCGGAATGGTAATTGTGATCCCGCTTTTCTCGTCTGTTCCAGAGACCCTTATGATGTTGGCGTTCTTTTTGCGAAAGGAACCTGGCGCATAGATTGTCTGACTGCTTCCCACATTTTGAAACGCACTGCGCCCCGTGGATAAGGGCACCATTCGCTGGATCTGAATAACAGCCGCCGCAACGTAGTCTCCCGGAGGAATACTTGAGATTCGAAAATTCCCTTGATCATCAGTGGAATAAGAACGATGGAGCCCGCCGCGATGCCGCGCGGTGCTTCCCCCTGCTCCCACAACTGCAGGCGCGTCCATGAGCTGCATTGCGATGCCGGATGCTACAGAACCGTCATCAAAAAGGACCTTGCCGGAAAGCGTTGCGCCACGTTCCAGACTGGCATCCAGGCTCGCGGTTTCAGCACCTCTGATGGTGACGGTCGGTAAAGCAGATCGAAGATTGGCCTGCACTTGCGGATCAGGTTTCATCCAATCCTGCATGGCAACCACCGATGTGGGATCGAGATATCCCGCCAGATCGACCTGCAGCGCATATGTTCCAGGTGCGACATGGGGAATGGCGAACGCACCCTCCATATCGGTTGTGGCCGGCCCTCCAAAGGACGAAAACATCACGCCGATCTGGCGCTCCAAATTTTCGGTGTCATGCAGACGAACCAGGCTCACCCGTGCGAATCTTGCGGGAGCATGAGTGTCTGCGCACAAGATGTGCCCCGTAACGCTTCCGGAAGGAGGCGGCTGTGTCTGTGGCGATTGAACCTGAGGCGCCTGTTGTGCAGGCAGAGAAACTCCGATTGCCAGAAGAAGAAAAACGCGGCGCATCTGTCGGCTCCGTTCGAGCCGATTATGGGTGAGCCCAGCCCGGAGCGCAATCTTCTTTTCGCACTCCTGCTACAGCTCTCCGGTATTCTGGAGCTGAAAAGCAAGGAGCCTCATGTTTATTCACGGATTTCTCTTCCGCTGGCAGCCCGGCGTTACCGAAGAACAAATCGCACGTGCCCAGCGCGAGATTCTTGCCTTCCAGGGAGTAATTCCCGGCCTGCGTGAGGTCCACGTCGGCGAGAACATTGCGGCCAATAAAGGGAGCTACACCTTCGCCGGAGTCATGATCTTCGAAAGCAAAGAAATCTACGCTGGCTACTGGGCGCATCCTGCGCATCAGGCGCTGCTCCAGTGGCTCATGCCCCTCATCGAGCCGATCGAGTTTGATCTGGAAGCCTGAGCTCCTTATTCCCGAATGCCGTCGAACATGTCGTGCGTCATCGCGGCGGGCTGCGGCGTGGCGGCGGAGATCAACGTGTAGAACTCCTGCTGTCCAAACTTATCCAGGTACGGCCGTACGCTTTCCAGCACCGGTAACTGCGAGGAGTGTTTCTCGAAAGCCTCGATACGCACCGGCAGCACCTCTGCCGTATCCAGCACACAGGTCCACGGAGCCGGCATCAACGGCTCGCGTTCCTCAAGCGTGAAGTTGGTGGTGATGTGATACAGCCGCTGCGGAAGATGAGGCTTAAGATCAAGCTCCGGGTAGCGCTTTGCGCGTCCAGCCCAGTGATAGGCAGCCGAAGTAATTGCCGAGACCATGGTGTGATCTGGATGGACGTTCAACCCGCCATCCAGACCGAAGGTCACAACCACATGGGGCCGAAAGGTCCGCATACGCTGCACCAGTTTTTTGCCCGCTTCATGCACATTGGCATGCACCAGTTGCGCATCGTGGTAGTCCAGCAGCTCATAGTGCTGGATGCCCAGCACCTGGCAGCTCGCAGCGAACTCTTCACGGCGGATACGGCCGAGATCCTTTCCATCCGTAGACGCACCGCGGTTGCTCGCTGCCTGCCCGTCGGTGAGACAGATACAGTTCACCTCGACGCCACGCCGTGTTGCCAGAGCGATCGCTCCTCCAAAGGCAAAGCACTCGTCGTCAGGATGTGCGACGACGACCATCATCCTCAATCCCATGCTGCGTTTTCTCCAGCGGCGCTCTCGCTGAGCACCTCTTCGTCAAAAGGTAGATCGTCCATCTCCAACGCTGCTTCCAGCGCCGCATCCGGATCGACTCCAGCCACGGGCGCAAAACTCCGCCGATGCAGCGGCGTTGGCCCCAATTCCTTCAAAGCTCTTCTGTGGGCCGGCGTTGCGTATCCCTTGTGGGATGCCAGTCCATACCCTGGGTGAGTCTCATCAGCAGTACGCATCAGAGCATCGCGGTGAACCTTTGCCACCACGGATGCCGCCGCAATCGAGAGCGACAGCGAATCGCCGTAGAACAGTTTTGTCTGCGGGCAGGGATGGTCGATGCGCATGGCATCGATCAGCAGGTGATCTGGCGCCAGGCAGAGTCCCGCGACCGCATTTAACATCGCCAGCCGCGAGGCCTGATAAATGTTGATGCGATCGATGGTCTCGGCATCCACTTCGGCGACACAGACGGCCAGGGCCATGGCGCGCACCTGCAGATCCAGGCGCTCACGATCTTCGCGCTCCATCTGCTTGGAGTCTTTCAGGCCGGCTTCGGCCAACTCCGCACACGCTTCCGGCAAAATCACGGCAGCTGCGACCACCGGGCCGTACAACGCTCCCCGGCCAACCTCATCCACACCGGCAATCACCCGGTACCCGCGATAACGGAGCGCCTGCTCCGGAGCGTCAGAGCATATGAGCTGACGAAGCATCATCTGTTTGGCTGTTGAGGCAGCCAGCTCCTTCCCGGTACGGGCAGAGACGGCTTTGGGGCGGAAAAAACGCATGGCGCTTCTCTCAGTGTATCGCCTGAATTTCCTCATGACCGATGGCTTGCCATAAGGTATGCTTCCACCCAAGTAACTCTCCCTAAGAGAAGCAATCAAAAGCGGGTAAAATCCATGACGCGGAATAGCCGGGCATGGAGGAGCATGGCATATCTATGTCTATGAAGCGGATCTTCACTCTCATCGTGTGCGTCTCCACCCTGGCTGCGGCGCAGGATGCCGCCAAACCTGCGGACCAGGCTCCGTCCCAGACAGCGCCCCAGGCCGCGCCGCAGAAAGAACAGAAGGAGCAGAAGGAACAGAGCGTAGGAACGCTGCACGGTATCTTTAGCGGCAAGAAAGCCAAGCCGGTGGTCAGTCCGGAAGAAGAGGCCAAACACAAGGCCGAGAAGGCTGAGATCCAGAGCCAGATCGATGCGCTTCCCAAGCAAGGCACACCGATGCTCGATGAGGCCGGCAAGCAGATGCTCGATCCCGACGCCAGGCCGATGTTCAACCCAGCGCCAAAGCCTCTGCGCGACAAACACGGCGAGCCAAGATTGGACGAACACGGCAAGCTACTTCTGCAGACCAAAGACAATCTCGGTTACGACGAACACGGGAAGAAGCTGAAGGCGATCAAAGAGAAAGAACCGAAGAAGGTACCGGTCACCATCGAACAGGGCACACTCACCGTGGATGGATGGACCGGCAAAGCGCGGCTGAATTACGACATTGACGACCTGAAGTACCTCTACATCTATGCCCCGGGCATCGGCAATACCGTCATCTCCGGAACTCCGTTCGAGGGCGCAACCGAACAGAAGAATGCCTTCGACGGCAAGACGCTCACGGTCTCGGTCAGCGAGCACACG
>JABFXN010000166.1 GCA_013361705.1 Acidobacteriaceae bacterium | reverse complement strand
ACCGGCGCACAAGCTGATCGAAGCTGGCGCGGTCACCCTTCTGCGCTGCCCGAATCAGGTCGTCGTCCTCAGCGCGTTGCTGCGCACGGGCATCCATCTGGGCCTGTGTCAGCCGACCGCTGTTTCGTGCCGCCCGGGTTGCAGCCGCCTTTGCCATGGCTGCGGATGATTCTACCCGGCGGAGCCCGATACTGGCTCCCATACCGCTTCCCGTCGGAGAAACGACGTTTGCACCTAAAACTTCTGTTCGCATCTATCTCTGACTCCGGAGTCAGGAAATCAATCTCATTCAGATAGACCGTGGTGTGCGGGAAACGTAAGCAGAGGGACAGACGGATGGGCGATCACCGGACGAGACGGCGGCCCCGCTTGTTGATAACGATTATCAAATTCACCTGGGTTTCAAGGGGGAAACCGTACCTCAGCGGCTGAAGCCGCTTGTCTTCCGGCTTGGTTCGGCACGGCTGAAAGCTGTGCCCTTAAGCAAAACGTAGAGCCTTCGGCGCTTTATTCAAGTCCTCTTTGCCTGCCTGCAAGTGCGCCACTGAGCCACGACCGCGTAAGCCGGTCCGCACCGGCAGGTGCGGATGTCTTGCTTAAGGACACGGCTTTCAGCCGTGTCGTAGTGGAGGCGAAAGGTAGGCGGCTTCAGCCGCTGAGGTACCGTGGGTACACCCGTTGCCGACCTAGTTGGGGACTATAGATCGGGCCTTCAGCCCTCAACGGTCTAACCTGCCCTAACCTGGGGCGTTGCCCCAGGCTGATATAGAGCGCGCCTTCAGCGCTTAGAGTTCTGCTTCTGGTTGGCACACCTAAGAACATCCCACCCATCGCGTTGCGATGGATGGGGCACCCAGTGCACGCGCTTTAAACCGACCCGGCAGAGAAACAAAGGCCGCGCTTGTGCGCGGCCCTTATTCAATCCTTCCCTTATTCCATTATTCAATTCGCCCTTACAAAGCCATCAGCTCCGTACGCATCTTGCTATCGAGATGCCGCATCATCTCCGGCACCTCTTCTGCCGGGACCGGCTTCGAGAACAGATAGCCCTGCCCGTATCCGCACTCGATACGGATAAGCTGCGTCAGTTGCTCCATATTCTCGATACCCTCGGCCAGCACACGCATTCCCAACGCCTTGCCCAGAGCCACAATGGACCGTGGAAGGCTCAGACTCTCTTCCGTCTGGTCGATCCGCTGCACGAACGAGCGGTCCACCTTCAACGCATCGAAGGGGAAACGATGGAGATAGCTCAGCGAGGAGTAGCCGGTGCCGAAGTCGTCCATATCGATCCCGATACCCAGCTCCTTGATCTCGCGGAAGAACTCGCCGGTGGTGGCATCACTGTTGATCAGAAGACTCTCCGTCACCTCCAGCCGCAGGCTCTGCGGCGGAAGTCCGCTCTCCTGCAACTGATCGCGAATGAAGCCCACCAGGCCCTTATCGCCGATCTGCCGGCCGGAGATATTGACGGCGACGTTCATCTCATCGCTCAGGATTCCATCCTTGCGCCACTGCTCTGCCTGCCTTATCGCCTGCCGCAGCGTGACCATGCCAAGCTCGCGGATCAGGCCCGTCTCTTCGGCCACGGGAATAAACTCTGCCGGCGAGATCATCTCTCCATCCGGATGCTTCCAGCGCACCAGCGCCTCAAAGCCAATGACCTGCCCACTGCGTAGCGCTACCTTCGGCTGGTAGTAGAGAAGAATCTCGTCACGCTCCAATGCCCGTCGCAGGTCGAGTTCCAGTTGGACCCGCTTGGCCGCATCTTCACGCATATGCGGAGCAAAAGCCACGTTGGCCGAGCGGCCGGAGTTCTTGGCGTGATACATGGCAAGATCGGCATTCTCCAGCATGCTCTGCGCATCGCGCACCAATGCATCCGCGGTAGCAATTCCAATGCTTGCCGAAAGAAACAGTGTCTGCTCGCGGCTGAGCACCGGAGCCTGCAGCACCTCCTGCAATCGCTGGACGTAGGCGGCAATATCCTCCTCGCCGGGAGAATGCGCCAGCAGTATGGCAAACTCGTCGCTGCTGAGACGCGCGGCACAGCTATGCGGCCGATCCGCGAGGCTCTTGCGGATACGCGCCGCGATCTCAAGCAGCACGATATCTCCCTCGGCATGCCCCAGGCTGTCATTGATGCGCTTGAAGTGATCGATGTCGACATAGATCACGGCATACGTCTCGTCCTCACTGGAAGACTTGTCGATGCGGCTCTGGATACGGTCAATGAACGATGCCCGATTATGAAGATGGGTCAGTGAATCCGTGGCGCGAATGCGATTACGGTCGCTCAACGCGCCCACCATGCGTTGCGGCTCGCCCGAGGAGCCTGTCCGAAGAAGACCACTGCACTCGACCCATCGCCACTCTCCATCGCCATGCAGATAGCGGAACTCGCAACTGAAATTCTGCTGGCCATGTAACGCATGAGCGATCTCTTCGTGAATCCGCTTACGGTCACCCCGATGGATATGCCGGTAGCATCCGCGCAGGCTGGTGATGCGTTCCTGCCCACCATAACCAAGCAGCGCACTACAGCGGGCCGAAAGATAGATCTGACCGGAACGGAGATCCCAATCCCAGATGCCGTCAGAAGTGGCGCTGGTGGCCAGGCGATAACGCTCGGTGGCGAGATCGATCTGCTGTTTGGCATGCTCAAGCTGCAATGCCGTGGTGCGCTGGTCGATCAGGTACGAGACTGCGCTGGCGAGGTGGCGCAATACCTCCGTCTCCCGCTCATTCAGGGTGCGCGGCTCGCTATCGATGATGCAGAAGCTGCCGAGATGTATGCCGTTAGGCGTGATGATGGGAGAGCTGGCATAGAAGCGGACATACGGCTCTTCCACGACGAAGGGGTTGGTCGCGAAACGAGGATCCAGACGTGCATCGGGAATGATGGTCTCGCCTTCCGTCAGCAGCGAGTGCGCGCAGAACGAGAGATCGCGCGGCGTCTCGCGAATGGGCGTTCCCTGGACTGATTTGAAGAACTGGCGGTCCTTATCAACCAGCGAAATCAATGCAATGGGAACAGAGAAGATCTTGACCGCCATCGCTGTGAGCTGGTCGAACGCCGGCTCCGAAGGCGTGTCCATGATGCAAAGGCTACGCAGTACTGCAAGACGTTCATCTTCATTGGGTGGAAGCGCAGCCGGTACTGCTCCGGTAGGGGGATGCGTTACCATACAGCTCCACATTCGTCAGGATCCGATACGAAAAGCGGGCCCGCTCGGTAACCTGCAAGGTACATCGTTCCCCCTGGATTGTCCACGCACTTTCCTGCAGGCACCTGAGAGCCAGTCAATTTCTTGTTTTGCCTCACGGTAACATGACAGCCCGTCATCTATATCGGCAACGATTACGCAAAAGATTACTATCGCCCGGCCCGGACGTTTTCGGATGAGAAACATTGCGCACAGCGGCTAAAGCCGATTTTTTCACCTCTTGCTGCGGCAGAGCTGAAGCTGAAGCCGGGCCCTCAAGCAAAACGTAGCTCCTGTCGGCGCTTCATGAGACTACCGACGCTGGCCGATAGGGGCTTCAGCCACTGAGGGCAATGCTTTGGGTCAATCAGAAAGACAATCACTCCGCCCAACGCCTGAGCAAATCAAAAGCCGCGCTTTACGCGCGGCTTTTGACCATTCAACCATTCAACCCGCTTCGACAGAGGCGCGCTACATCCCAGCAACAATCCCGGCGCCACGCACCGCGGTACCGGCCGAGTCCTTCACCACCTCAATCGAGAAGCTCTGTAGCGGACTCATCGTCACCATCTGGTGCACATAGTTTTCCAGCATAGGCAGATCGATATAACGCGTGTTCGTGCCCGTCAGATAGAACTTGCCGGGCCCGGTCATATGAATGCTGCTGGCCGTGGCCGCCGCCAACGCCTTGTGCCACAACTTCTTAAACTGCAGGCAGCGATCGTCGCCCTTCTTCGCCATTTCGAAGACCTCTTCCGGCTCCAGGTCCAGGAACCGCATGCGCATGGCGCGATGGCCCATGATGCCTTCCAGATGTCCGCGCCCGCCGCAGCCACAGTAACGCTCTTTGTCGTCGAGCGTGACGACCATATGGCCGCCCTCCCATACACCGTCAATGAATGGATAGCGTCCATAACCAATGCCGCGGCCAAGCGTCCAGACGCGGATCATGCGGTCGAGCTTGCCAAACTGCGCCGCCAGGCCTGCGGCCATGGCATCGGCATCGTTGACGGTCTTTACATTGGTGTCGAATCCGCGCTCGTGCAGGGCAAAGCTTACCGCCTGCTGAATCTTCGCGCCCTTCAGTTGCGGCAGGTTCGGAGCCTCTTCCACCACGCCTTGCCGGACCAGGCCGGGCAGGCCAAGCCCCACAGCAGTAATGTCGTTATGACCCTTTGCGAGATCGAGAATCCGGTCGCACAACAGATCTACCAGATCTTCATGAGGCTTCTCGACCAGAGCGTCCGTCTCCCACCGATTTTCCGGAAAATGAGTGGTCGGCGCCACCAGCGCGTTGTCTTCCACCACGCCGGCTTCAATTCCTTCCGTGAGCATGATGCCTATCGTCTTCGCCATGGCCCTTTCCTTACTGCTCCGTTTTCACCGCCACTCTAACCTGTGCCCGGCCTCGGTGTCACTATTCCTGCATCCGAGAAGGTACGAGGGTCATCTCGTCATACGAAGCGATATTTCGATATCGAAATAAATGGAGGGTCGTCATGAAGGTCGTTGTCTATGGAGCTAAGGGTAAGTCGGGCGTAGAGATTGTGAAAGAACTGGTGTCGCGCGGGCATCAGGTCGTGGCGGTAACCCGTCACGCGGACTACAGCGCACCGGGGGCCACCAGCGTGGTGGATGACGCCAGCCACCCGGACAAGATTGCAGCCGTCGTACGCGGCGCCGACGCCGTGGTAAGCGCCCTGGCGCCGCCGTTGACGGATACAGACCAGCTCGTCGGCCTGACCGATCGGGTCGTCGAAGGCGTCTCGCTGGCGGGCGGCAAGAACAGCGGACCTCGCCTGCTGGTCGTCGGCGGAGCCGGCAGCCTCTTAATCTCCGGCCCCACCGGCTCGGGCAAGAAAGTCACACTGCGCGACAGCGGCTTCCTGCCGAAGGAGTGGCTGCCGATCGTCGACTCGCACATCAAGGTCCTCGAGAACCTCGAGAAGAACCAGACCATCGACTGGACCTACTTCTCGCCCGCGGCCTTCTTCGAAGTCGGCCCACGCAAGGGAACTTTCCGCCTCGGTAAGGACGACCTGATCGTCGGCGAGAACGGCAAGAGCGAGATCTCCTACGCCGATTACGCAATCGCAGTCGCCGATGAGCTGGAGAAGCCACAGTTCCGCGGTCAGCGGTTCACTGCCGCCTATTGAGGCGGAGTTGAATGGTTGAATTGTTGAATGGTTGAATAGGGGCCGCGCACACGCGCGGCCTTTCCGTTCAGCCACGACAGTCAAGACATCCCCTGCACCGGGTGCCCCGGGTCCCTTAGGGACCTGGGCATTCGCGCTACGCGCGAACCGCTTTTGAGCGACATTGATTTCCGTCGGGTGGCAATGAATCCATAGTGCCCATGCCCTGGGTGTCCCATCCATGGCAACGCCATGGGTGGGATGTCGCGCAGCCAGCGCGATAGTTCTTACTCTGTCGTTAAAAGGAATCGAGCTACGCTCGACGAATCACCCCAGCGAACAAGTTCGCGGGGACCCCGATGATCCCACTCATCGCGTTGTCATCCCAGTGAACGAAGTTCACTGGGGACCCCGATACGCGATGAATGGGGCACCCAGTGTATGGGTTTCGAAAATCTTGCAAAGGCCACTCCCACCGGGATCGAGCTAACGCTCGATAGAGAATAAGTTTCTCTGAGGCCCACCCCATTTCCGCGTAAACTTGAAGTACGCCTTCCTGCTCGCTTCCTTTGATTGAAGCTCTGTCATTCGACGAGCCCGCTTCTCGCGAACGTTCACGGCTTGTCCCGACTGGAGTCTTATATGCGATCCGAACAGGTGTATCTGGCACTCACCCGCATTCCAAATCGTTTTCGTCTTTGCCAGGCAACTGCCCGCGTAACCCGCGTGATCCACATGCCGCAGACGCGCACAGAAGATACCGTGAACAGCGTTCTGCTCGACATCAGCAAAGGGATGCATAACAACGTCTTCGCCCCAGTCGAAATCAAGCCCGCCCCGGCCCTCGACATCATCACGTTCTAAACGAGAGCGCTACAACACCAGGTGCCCCAGGTCCGGGGTCCCCAACGAACTTGTTCGTTGGGGTGCAAGCTTATGTAGGTCCATCGGAGCCCCGGAGACCTTGTTCTCCGGGTGATCTATCGAGCAAAGCTCGATCCGCTAAAATCCCACCATGCCCAAAGGACTCAAACGATTCCAAAGCTTCG
>JABFXN010000165.1 GCA_013361705.1 Acidobacteriaceae bacterium | reverse complement strand
AAGCACGAACTCGAGACAGTCCTCACTGAAGATCAGCTCCCGTCGTGTGGCCTCAGCGATTCTGCGGGCCTTTACAGCCTGCAGATAGGTGGCAACCATGGTGGGAAGACCAAGGACAAAACCAACGATACACAGCCAATCGGAAAAAGTACTGAGTGACATGAAAAACAATGCCGCTGCTCCTGTGAAGCTGGCGGAAGACTCGCCTTTCTCATAGCTTACTGCGATATCATCGCCTCTAACTATGCCCTCGCCGGAGACAACGCGCCCAGTAGAACACACCCACGAATTCGAGGGTGACTACCGGCCGTCGAGCACGGCGTCTCCAACGACGCCTCGGGTGCATATCGAGCCGCTGCAGATCGACTTCCTCACGCAGCTGGCGGATGCCCTGAACAATACCCTCGACCTGCAAACCACCATGCAGCGGGTGGCAGATCTGGTGCGAGCCGTCATCGATTACAGAATCTTTGCCATTCTGCTCATCAACGACCGCACGCAGGACTTCTGGATGCGGTTCCAGATCGGCCACTCCCCCGAGTCGGAACGGATGCGCGTCAAGATCGGCAGAGGTGTTATCGGCAGAGCTGCTGAGCTGCGCCGCGCCGTGCTGGTGGAAGACGTCTCCAAGAAGGACTACTACATCCCGGCAAACCCGGACGTTAAGTCGGAGCTGGCGATTCCGCTCATCAGCAAAAATAAGGTGATTGGCGTACTCGACATCGAATCGACACAGATCGCCTACTTTACGCAAGAACACCAGCGGCTTCTCGAACTCGTCGCCTCCCGCATCGCCATTGCCATCGAAAACGCCCGGCTCTATACACGAGTCGCGCGCCAGGCGCAGACGCTCACCGTTCTTGGTGAGATCTCGCGCGAGTTGACCAGCATCCTGGATCTTGATGATTTGTTGGAACGGGTTGGGCAACTGATGAAGCGGGTGGTGGACTTCCAGATGTTCAGCATTCTGCTCTGGAACTCCCGGTCAAAGCACTTTGAGCATCGCTTCTCAACCCGTTTCGGGGAGCGAGTCCAACGCCAGCACATCGTCGAGCCCGGTCAGGGCATCATCGGCACTGCCGCCAAGGAACGTGTTCCGATCCTGGTTCCGGACGTACGTAAGGATCCGCGTTACGTCAACTACCACCCCGAGACCCGCTCCGAACTTGCCGTACCGCTGGTCTATAAAGACCAGATCATCGGCGTAATCGATGTCGAACATACGCGGGCGAACTACTACAACGAAGAGCATCAGCGCACGCTCACAACTCTGGCCGGCCAGGTCGCGATTGCCATCGAGAATGCACGGCTCTATGAACGCATTCTCGAAGAAGAGCAGCGCATGGAGCGCGACCTTGCCATGGCTCGCCAGGTGCAGCTCCGCTTGTTGCCGGCTGCACCGCCATCGCACCCACACGCCGATTTCTTTGCGAAGTTCCTGCCCGCGCGCTCCATCGGCGGCGACATGTACGACTTCCTGGACTATGGCCCCGGACGGACCTTGATCGTTATGGGGGATGTCTCTGGAAAGGCCGCGCCCGCGGCTCTCTATGCCGCGCTGGTCTCAGGAATTCTTCGCTCTCTCGGAGCGCAGCAGCTCTCGCCCGGCAATCTTCTGGCGACCCTCAATGACCAACTGCAGGAACGCAAACTGGATGCGCAGTACGTCACCATGCTGATCGCACTCTGGGACGATAACGAACAGACGCTGAGCATCGCGAACGCCGGCTCCGTCCAACCTGTCTTCGTTACCGGTGGAGAGGTTCGCACCATCCAGGCAGAGGGTTTCCCTCTTGGCTTGTTCCCCCACGCTGTTTATGAAGAGCTGACGCTTTCTACCCAGCCAGGCGACCAGATCGTCTTTTTCTCCGACGGTATTACCGATGCCGAGAACTCGTCACACGAGATGTTCGGTAACGAACGCCTGGTCGAGGTGCTGCGAAAGCTGAAGAATCCAACAGCTCAGGGAACCGGTGAAGCCATCCTAAAGGGTGTCGGACATTTCCAATCCCAGACCGAACACTTCGACGACGAAACGGTCGTTGTGCTTCATGTCCGTTGAACTTTCCACGCCTCCCCTCACGGTACAATCAAGGCAAACGTTCAACGGAAGTGGAACCTCAGAACCGGGTGCGAAGTTGTCCGCACGTTAGCCGTCAGAGTCTCCACAAGATTTCCCTCCGCGGCATAACGATGACCGCTCATGGCTATCCGGAAGAAATTTCAAGATGCAGACGATTAGTACGACTCAGACGATCCGCCCCGCGAAGAACCTGCACGGTTCTTTTCGCGTTCCAGGCGACAAGTCCATCTCTCACCGCTACGCCATGCTGGCTGGACTGGCTAAAGGCACATCGCGGTTATACAACTTCTCTACCGGCGCCGACCCGCACTCCACACTCGGCTGCATGGTCACGCTGGGTGCGAAGGTCAACACCCAGAGTGACGGCACGATCGAAGTAACCGGTGTAGGCGGCGCCTTTGAACGGCCAGTGGGTCAGCTCGATTGCGGAAACTCGGGTTCTACCATGCGCATGCTTTCCGGGCTTATCGCCTCGCACCCGCATGTCTTTACCCTCATTGGCGATGAGTCCCTGTCCCGCCGGCCGATGGAACGCATTCGCAAGCCGCTTTCGCAGATGGGCGCCCGCATTGATCTCACAGAAGGCCATGCTCCTGTCACCATCTTCGGCACACCACTCAAGGCAATCGATTTTGCAACACCGATCCCGAGCGCGCAGGTAAAGACTGCGATTCTCTTTGCCGGCCTGCAGGCCGAAGGTGTGACTTCGATCTCTGAGTCTGTCCGGACCCGCGATCACTCCGAACATGCGCTGCGCGCCTTTGGCGCCGAACTCAACCGCACCGCGGACAAGATCACCATCGCCGGCGGACAGACATTGACGGGAATTGATGTGGCTGTACCCGGCGATATCTCGTCGGCAGCCTTCTTCCTGTGTGCGGCTCTGCTCTTCCCCGACTCCAACCTGGTCTTCGACGGCCTGGGAATGAACCCCACCCGTGCGGCCCTGCTCGACGTTCTTACAGGCATCGGCCTGAAGGTCAAGGTGCTGAACCTTGAAGAGAAGCACGGCGAGATGGTGGGCACCATCCAGGTAAACCGCGCTCCGGGCGGCCTGAAGGGCGCTGACATCAGCGGTGCGCTTACGGCGCAGTTGATCGATGAGCTCCCGGTGATTGCGGCCATTGCTCCTTACACACAGGAAGGTATCCGCATCCGAGATGCCCAGGAGCTTCGCGTCAAAGAGAGCGACCGCATCGCCCTGGTAGCCAAGAACCTCAAAGCGATGGGAGCTGAGTTCGAAGAGTTCGAAGATGGGCTTCACATCCCAGGCAATCAAAAACTCCACGGAGCTCGCATCGAGACCGGACACGACCACCGCATCGCGATGGCCTTCTCGGTCGCAGCCCTGCGTGCCGAAGGCGAGACCATCATCCAGAACGCAGAGGTCGCCAGCGTCAGCTTCCCTGAGTTCTACACGCTTCTGGACAACCTGGCCGAGCGCTAGAGCATTTTCCCTGTCGGTGTAGTCTAGAGCTTCCAAATCATAGGGGCGTTTTCCGCAATGAAAACGCCGCTGCACGCCACTTCCGGGATACCCGGCAACAGGAAAACGCTCTTAAGGAAAGGACGCCGAACGACCCCATGCATGTCATCCAGACTGTCTTCGGCGTCTTTCACCACTTCGATCTTGCAACCGAACTCCAGAAACGAGGCCACCTGGAGAAGGTCTACTCCACCTGGCCATGGTCGCGGCTGAAACGCGAGGGGCTGCCGAAAGAGCGAGTTGAAAGCTTTCCCTGGATCCACGTGCCAGCCTACTTCTACGGTCGGTCTAAGCTCCACCAGGCGCCAGTGGCGCAGCACCTTCAACTTCTGAATGCAGCGCTCTTTGACCGCTGGACCATGCGCCGCCTGCGCGCTCTCCAAGGGCATGGCACAAAGGTCGACGCTCTCATCGCAATCTCCGGATCTGGAACCAGAACTGGACGCCTGCTGCAACAAACCGGCGGCGTCTTCATCTGTGACCGCGGATCGTCGCACCACCGCTATCAACGCAATATCGTCGCCGAAGAAGATCGCATTTGGGGTGTCGAACGGGAGCCAACGTCGGACCTTCGCGTCACAGCCATTGAAGAAGAACAGTACGAACTCGCAGACGCCATTAGCGTACCTTCCAGTTTTGCCGTGCGTTCCTTTGTCGAGATGGGTGTTCCCCTGGAAAAGCTCCGGCTTATTCCATACGGCGTTCGGTTGGAGCGCTTTCGCCCTGTAGCCGACCCTCCCACGGACTCCTTCGACGTTCTCTTTGCCGGCTCCGTCAGCCTTCGCAAAGGAGTTCCCTACCTCCTCCAGGCGTTCGCACAGCTTAAGCATCCCAATAAACGCCTTCGCATTGCCGGAGCTGTTGATCACGTGGTTAAACCGGTTTTTGATCGGTTGCCGAATGCCTCCGTGGAGTGGCTGGGAGCAGTTCCTCAGAGCAATCTCATCACACTGATGTCGAAGAGCCACGCGCTCGTCCTTCCCAGCATTGAGGAAGGCCTAGCCCTGGTGCAGGCGCAGGCAATGGCATGTGGATGCCCAGTGATTGCCTCACACAATACGGGGAGTGAAGATCTTTATACCGACGGTGTCGAAGGCTTCATCGTTCCGATTCGCGATGCCGTAGCTCTTGCCGACCGTATGCAGCGAATAGCCGATGATCCAGGCATGCATCAGCGCATGCGTGAGGCCGCCCTCAACCGCGTACATCACCTGGGTGGCTGGTCAGAGTATGGGGCGAAATGGGAAAAAACCCTGCTGGAACTGCTCGCCGCGAAACGCTAGAGCACTTCCCCTGTCGGGATATCCAACTACCGGGAAAACGCTCCGGGCGCTACATCTTGTAGCGGCCCATGTCATCATCATTCAGGCCTTCCAGCCACTGGCGCATCTGTTCCGCAGTTACATTCTGCGCGTCAGCAGTCGATAGGCGGGCATTCTTCAACACCTCACGATGAACATAGATCGGAGCATCCGCGCGCAATGCCAGCGCCAAAGCATCCGACGGCCTGGCATCGATGGTTATGACCTCTCCCTCCTGACGCATCCAGATGACGGCGTAGAAGGTATCGTCCTTTAGCTCCTGCACTACGATCTTGTCCACCTGGGCGTTCAGACCGCGGATCGTATCCCGCAGAAGGTCATGGGTCATCGGTCGCGGAGTTGCTGTCTTCTCGATCTCGAGAGCGATGGCGTTCGCTTCGAAGATACCAACCCATATCGGCAATACCGTATCGCCCGCGACATCTTTCAGCACAACGATCGGCATGTTCGTGACTGGGTCCATCATCAGGCCGCGGATCTTCATCTCGATCTCCAGCGGCGTGTCGTCGTGTTGCAGTCCAGGAAAGTTCATTGCAGCACCACCAGACCGACAGGCTGGGACTGCTTCAGCACCGCTGCCGGAACCTCGGCGTCGCCGGCCTGTTCTCCCACCAGACTGTTCGGCAACGACTTCGTCACCTTTACCGGAACATAACTGCCAATCTGCGGCAATATCGGTTGTGCAGCGGTGAAGTTCAATGTCTTGTTCTGCGATGTCCGTCCGATGATCTGGCCACGCTGCTGGTTAAAGCCCTCGACCATCACCTCGATCACTTTGCCCTCGTGCCGGCTATAGAGGGCACGTTGAATCTCCCGCTGGCGATCGAGCAGAACCTGCAGCCGCTGGCTCTTCACATCTTCGGAGACCGTCTCCGACATAGAGACCGCCGGCGTATTTGGCCGTGGCGAATACTTGAAAGCGAAGACACCGTCATAGCCCACCTCACCGCAGAGAGTGACCGTCTCTTCGAAATCGGCATCGGTCTCTCCTGGAAAACCTACGATGATATCGGTGGTCATGGAGATGTCTCGCTTCGCGGACTTGATCCAGGAGATACGCTCCAGATACCACTCGCGGGTGTATTCGCGCTGCATCGCCTTCAGTACGGCCGACGATCCGCTCTGCACCGGCAGATGGATGTGGTCACACAACGTAGGCACGGCATCGATTGCGTCGACGATCTGCTTCGTGAAGTGCCGCGGATGCGATGTCGTAAACCGCACGCGGCGGATTCCTGGAACCTCTCCAACTGCAGCCAGGATCTCGGCGAAATTCATTTTGCCGAGAGGATCTCGAAAAGAGTTCACATTCTGGCCGAGCAACTGAATATCGGTAAAGCCGGCATCTGCCATACGGCGGGCTTCAGTCAGTACCGACTCCGAGGTGCGACTGCGCTCCTTGCCTCGGGTATAGGGCACAACGCAGTAGGAGCAGAACTTGTCGCATCCCTCGGTGATAGTGATATAGCCGCGGTGCGGATTGGACCGCGCGGTGAACTCAGTATCAAAGGCCTCGTCCG
>JABFXN010000230.1 GCA_013361705.1 Acidobacteriaceae bacterium | reverse complement strand
GTGACCCTGCCACGGCTTCTGCTGGCACGCCGTGAGACTCTACTGCAGGAGTTAGCCGAAACCTACATTGTCAGCTCCGGTCTGCACACGCGGGATAAGGCCGTCGCGGAGTTGTTCGATAAGTACAATCTGCGGTCGTTGCCTGTGTTGGACGACGAAGGCAAGATCGCTGGCGTGATTCATGCTGAGCAGGTCATCACTCAGCTTCGGGAAGAGTAGTGCGCACCTGTCGGATTCATAAACAGTAAAAGAGAGGAAAGCCAGAACGTGAAGATCTTGTACATCAGCGAATTTTCGCCGGGCAGTACAGCCCCCATGCGTATGCGAGCGCTGGAGCGAGCCGGACATGAGGTGGTGCGCATGGACGCCAAACCCTTCTGGCCTAAAAATTCGCTTCTGTTCAAGATCGTCTTTCGCATCCTGGTAGGACCTCATATTCGCCGGCTGAACCAGGAGATTCTGCGTGTTGCCCGTGAAGTCAGGCCCGATTGCTTCTGGGCCGACAAGGTCATGGCGCTGCAACCCTCCACGCTGAAGAAACTGCGTTCGATGGGGATCACCACGGTGAGCTATATGATCGATAACCCATTCGGTCCGCGTAAGGATCCCGGCTGGCGTCTGTACATGAAGGACATTCCATACTTCGATCTGCATTGCACACAGCGCGACGTCAGCATTCCCGAGTACAAAATGCGTGGAGCCAGGGATGTGGTCAAAATCCAGACAGCCTACGAACAGACGATTCACTTTCCACCGCCTGCCGGTTGGAGCGATAAAGACCGCAACCGCGAGGTGTCATTTATCGGCACCCCTTACGACCAGCGTGCCGAAGTGCTGACGGAGCTTGCAAAGGCCGGCATTCCGCTGGTGATCTCGGGGTCGGAACGCTCGTGGAAGCGGGCACTGGAGCCGGAAATCTTCGAGAAGGTGTACCGCGAAGGGGAACTCAAGGACGACGCCTACCGCGAGGGCGTGTGGCGTTCCAAGATCAACATCAGCTTTCTCACCAAATCCAACCAGGATGAATTTACGCAGAAGAGCTTTGAGATTGCCGGCTGCGGAGGGTTTCTGCTGGCGGAGCGATCCAAAGGACATACAGACCGCTTTGTCGAAGGGGAAGAGGCCGTCTTCTTTGACGGTATCGAAGAGATGAAGCAGCAGATCCTACGCTACCTGAATGATGAGCCGGCCCGCGAAAGAATCGCTGTTGCCGGCTGCCGCAGGGCAAAAGAGAGCGGATACGACAACGATTCGCAGATGCGCCTGATTACGGACCGTGTTGCGGCGATTCGCAAATCCGGCAAGTAACCGGAAGAGGCAGGAGAAGATTGGGTGACGACAAGCCGTTTGAAACGCTGGCGCACCAGCATCATGATGCTCTTGGCGGTGCTGGGGCCTGGATTTATCACGGCAAACGTCGATAACGACGCTGGTGGTATTTTTACCTACTCACTGGCAGGGGCACAGTACGGCTACAAGCTGCTGTGGACCATGATCCCCATCACTGTGGCTCTGATTGTGGTGCAGGAGATGTGCGCCCGCATGGGAGCAGTGACCGGCAAGGGACTTAGTGACCTGATCCGTGAAGAGTTCGGGTTGCGGATAACCTTTGTGATGATGGTCCTGCTGGTCATCGTCAACTTCGGCAATGTGGTTGCCGAGTTCTCCGGTATCGCCGGCAGTCTCCAGCTTTTCCATGTGAGTAAGTACATCAGCGTACCCATCTGCGCGGCGCTGGTATGGGCGCTGGTCGTGCTTGGCGATTACAAGAACGTCGAGAAGATCTTTCTCGTGGCGAGTGTCTTCTACATCGCCTATATCATCGCCGGCGTATTGGGACGCCCGGACTGGCATACGGCGCTGGTCGAGACGGTGAAGCTTCCAGGGCGCGAAGTCTGGAGCGACCGCAAGTACATCTACATGACGATCGGTGTAATCGGCACCACCATCACTCCCTGGATGCAGTTCTATCTGCAGTCGTCGATCGTCGAGAAGGGTGTCTCCGTCAGGCAGTATCGCGCATCGCGTCTGGATGTCATCGTCGGCTCCATCTTTACCGACATCGTGGCCTGGTTCATCGTAGTGGTGTGCGCGGTGACGCTCTACACGCACGGCATGCGCGATATTCAAGTTCCAGCCGACGCCGCGGAGGCAATGAAACCAGTGGCCGGCGACTACGCGTTCATCCTGTTTGCTGCCGGGCTATTCAATGCCAGTCTCTTCGCGGCGTCGATTCTGCCTCTCTCCACGGCCTACACCGTATGCGAGGGACTGGGCTTCGAGAGCGGTGTCGATAAGCGGTTTGGCCAGGCGCCGTTCTTCTACTGGCTCTACACGATCTTGATCGCGGCGGGAGCCGCGGTGGTGTTGATCCCCAACTTCCCGCTCGTGCCGATGGCGATTCTGTCGCAGGTGCTAAATGGCGTACTGCTGCCAATCGTCCTAATCTTCATGCTCAAGCTGATCAACCGGAAGGAGCTGATGGGCACCTGGACGAACAATCTGTGGCTGAACCTGGTCGCGTGGACAACAGCGGTCGTTGTGATCGGGCTGACCGCTGTGATGCTGTGGAATACGATCCAGGGTTTGTTCTAAAGCAACTTCCCAGAGGCAAGGTCCTGAATCAAGGACAAATCTGCGGCGAGAAAGTCGAACTCAGGTAGCCGAGGCAGCAGGGTCCACTGCATGTCGTTGAAAATACGATTTTCCAGTGGCCCTTTGAACTCGTGGACGGTAAAGAACTGAAGGTCGACAGCCCCGCCGTTGCGGTAATTATGACGCAGGCGGGTAATGCGTGGGCCGATGACTGCCTCGATCCCAAGTTCTTCATTCAACTCGCGGCGCAGGGCAGCCTCAGGGGATTCGCCGGCCTCGATCTTGCCGCCTGGGAACTCCCACTTGAGGGCCATCGCCTGTTCCGGACGTCGCTGACAGACAAGGACTTCGCGGCCAGTCTCCGTCTCGCGCAGGATCAGCGCGGCGACAACAAGACGAATCTGCTTCGCGGCTTCCTTGGCTCCAGGACGGCGTCGGCTTTTTTTCGCGGCTCGGCTCACGTACACACAGGTTAGACGCCCGAGAGGGCCTCTGAGCCTCAGAGAGTTCTAACGGCAGCCGGATAGTAAACTGCCCAGCCATTTGTATGGCTTATCTCAGCCAGGGCGGCGGTGGGATTTACGGGATAGGGCTTCCTTGCGATCTCAAGCATGGCTGCATCGTGGACCGAGTTCCCGAAGACGGCGTCCGGCTGGGGAAGGCCGACACGGCGCAGTGAGATGGCCTTATTCTCATCCGACGGAACATCCCGAAGCGTGCGGGTGGCGACACCGCCCTCGATCTCGACGCAGGCCGCGAGAACGCGCTCGGGTGGAATATGAAAGCGGCTGACGCCCTCTTCCACAACCCAGTCGCACGTGGAGGAGACAGCCCAGATCTCGGTTCCGTTTTTCTGCAGTTCTGCAACCAGGTCGAACATCTCGGGGAAGATAAAGGGTTCGATCTCTTTACGGAAGAACTCGGCCGCGGAAGAGCGAATGGCCTCCTCCGTCAGTCCCTCATAAACCTGCACCATCTCGCCGCAGATTGTGATCTCGTCGACATCGCCGTTGCGATAGGCAGCATGACGGCCCTCAATCCACGCGCTCTGCTCCGGAGAGAAGAGGCCGGTCTGGGTGCTCCAGCGCATGAAGCCCGAACCTGAGTCCGGATGCCACAAGGTGCCGTCGCAGTCGAAGACGGCGATTTTGGGCGCGAGTGTGCGGATGGAGGCGAGAAACTGGTCCGTTCTAAGTGATACGGGCATCTCTCTATTCTGCATGATCGCCCTGCTATCCACCTTGGTTCCTCCATGGCGGGCCGTCGTACACGTCGCCGGATAATGACAAGGATGAGCGACACTGCCCCCAATTCGGCACTGCTACGCGAGTACATGACGTACCTCAGCGTGGAGAAGGGGTTGCGTCCGCTCTCGCGCGAGAGCTACCTGCGGGACCTGGAACAATTGGCGGAGTTTCTGGAGACAACGCACACCTCGCTGCTTTCGGCGACACAAATACAGGTGAGTGCGTTCATGGAGGATATGCGGTCGCGACATGTCGAGTCGCGCTCCATTGCGCGGAAGCTGAGTTGCTGGCGAGGCTTCTATCGCTGGCTTTTAAAAGACAAGCGCATCCAGCATGATCCGACCGTAAATCTGGAGACGCCGGCCTCATGGAAGGTTCTGCCGAAATCGTTGGCCGAGTCAGAAGTGGGCGACGTGCTGACGCGCGCTGCGCAGATGGCGGCCCATCCCCAGGCCGAGCCGCAGATGCTGCGCGACTACGCCGTTCTGGAGCTGCTATATGCAGGCGGATTGCGGGTCAGTGAGGTTACGACATTGCGCGAAGCCGATCTGCATCTGGATCAGGCACGCGTTCAGGTGCGCGGCAAAGGTGATAAAGAGCGCATCGTGCCTCTCGGTGTCCCATCGATCAAGGCACTGGAGCGCTATCTGAAAGAAGGCCGTCCGGCGCTCTGCGGCAAACAGTTCGAGCGCACACTGTTTCTGAGTGTGAGAGGCAAGCCGCTGACACGCGACTGGGTATGGACGATGGTGAAGAAGTGGGACAAACGCGCCAGCCCGCATATGCTGCGGCATAGCTGCGCAACTCACATGGTGGAGCACGGCGCCGACCTTCGCAGCGTGCAGACTCTGTTGGGCCATGCCGATATCGCCACAACCCAGGTCTATACGCATGTTGCTCTCGGCCGCTTGAAGCAGGTGCACCGGCTGCATCATCCGCGCGCAAAGCGCCGTGAAGGAGCTGCGTCATGAGCTTTGCGGATCTGGCGGAAGAGTTTCTACGGGTGATTGAAGGCGAACGTGGGGCTTCGCCGCATACCCTGCGCGCGTACCGCCGCGAGTTGAAGGACTTCGCGGCGTATCTGACAGCAACATTCGGTGAGCAGGGAAGCATCCTCAAGGTCGAGCACACACACATCCGGAACTACCTGGCGGTGTTGTTTGATCGGGGCCTGGGAAAGCCATCGGCCGCGCGAGCTCTTGCGGCCATTCGGTCGTGGTTCAAATGGCTGGCAAAGGCGGGCCACGTGCAGCAAAATCCCGCTCTCCTGGTCTCCACGCCGAAATTGCCGAAGCATCTGCCGCGTGTTCCCAGCGTGGAAGAGGTTAATCGCGTTCTGGACTCGATGGATAGCGATGAGGAAGCCGCGACCTGGCCGGCGCGTGAGCGCATGATCTGGGAGCTACTCTATGGCTGCGGCATCCGTAACTCGGAGCTGGTAGGCATGGATCTCGCAGACATTCAATGGAGAAACGAAGCCATTCTCATCCGCGGTAAAGGGCGCAAGGAGCGGTTCGTTCCCTTGGGAGATGCTGCGGCTGAGGCAATTCGTGCTTATCTTCCTGAAAGAGAGCAGCGCCTGATATCCGCCGGGAAGGGAACTCTGGTGGAAGACGGGCCACTCCTGGTAAATGCGCGGATCCGTGGTGCGGCGCGGCTGACTACGCGCAGCATCGGGCGTATCGTGAAGGCGATTGCGGTCAGCAAAGGCTTGCCGGCGGATGTCCATCCGCATACGCTGCGGCACGCCTTTGGAGCCCACATGCTGGAGGAGGGCGCCGATCTACGTGCGATCCAGGAGATTCTTGGCCACGAACGGCTCTCGACGACCCAGCGCTATACGCAACTTACGGTGAATCAGGTGCAGCGCGTCTACGACGAAACGCATCCTCGGGCAAGGTAGTAGTAAAGTGGCGCGTATGCGCACATTGCCTGTCTTTCTGCTCCTTGTGTGCTCTGGCGCTGCGCTAGGGCAGGCAACCCAAACGAATCCGGACGATGCCGTTGCCCGGCCCGTCACAACGTACGACAACGCTGCAGCACCCCTGAATTCGTCGCTGCCGACCATTTTCATCGTGGGTGACTCGACCGCGCAGAACAAGGCAGATCTCGGTTGGGGTGACCATTTCGCTCACTATTTCGATACCTCGCGCGTCAATGTGGCGAATCGAGCCCGTGCGGGACGCAGCAGCCGGACCTTCATCCACGAAGGCGCCTGGGATGCTGTGCTTTCGCAGCTCAAGAAGGGCGATTTTGTCCTGATCCAGATGGGACACAATGACGGCGGCCAACTGGATGGGGAAAAACCGCGAGGCACGCTGAAGGGTATCGGCGAAGAACAAAAAGAGGTGACGCTGCGGAATGGATCGACGGAAGTCGTTCACACCTACGGCTGGTATCTGCGGAAATACATTGCTGATACGCGCTCCAAAGGAGCAACGCCGATTCTACTGAGCCTGACGGTACGCAACATCTGGACGGATGGCCGAATCGAGCGGGATATGGGATATGACGGCTTTATCCGGCAGACGGCGGAGGCGGAACATGTTGCGTTCGTCGATATGTCCACGGTCGAAGCCGATAAGCTGGAGGCGATGGGAGCCGAAAAGACAAAACTTTTATTTCCCATTGACCACACGCACACCAGCGCCGAGGGCGCTGAGTTGAATGCGGGGGCTGTCGTAGAGGCGCTGCGGCGCGCAAAATCGCCGCTGACCGTGTATCTGCGCTAAAGCACAGGCGGAAGCTTTCGTCTAAACTGATAGATGGGCGCATTGTGCCCGAGGGACAACTCGTTTTGATCAATACCGTTCTCGCGAAAGTCTTCGGCACCAGTAATGAACGTGCCGTGAAGAAGCTGCTCCCGGTGGTGGAGCAGATCAATGCCCTTGAGCCGTCTGTTGCGGCGCTGTCCGATGAGGCGCTACGCGCCAAGACTGTGGAATTCCGTGAGCGGATCGCCGCCAAGACGAACGGAATCGAAGATGCTGACGCCTTGCACGCTGCCGAGAAGGCGGCGCTTGACGAGCTGCTGCCCGAGGCCTTTGCCGTGGTCCGCGAGGCAGGCAAACGTGCAGTAGGCATGCGCCATTTCGATGTGCAGTTGATCGGTGGCATGGTGCTGCACTCCGGAAAAATCTCCGAAATGAAGACCGGCGAAGGTAAAACGCTGGTCGCCACTTTGCCGTGCTATCTGAATGCTTTGGCAGGCAGAGGCGTGCACGTGGTTACGGTGAACGACTATCTGGCCAAGCGCGACGCCGAGTGGATGGGAAAGATCTATGAGTTCCTGGGCCTGACGGTGGGCGTGATTGTGCACGACCTGGACGACCGCCAGCGGCGCGAGGCTTATGCCGCGGATATCACCTACGGCACGAATAACGAGTTCGGCTTCGACTACCTGCGCGACAACATGAAGTTCGAGCTGACCGATCTGGTGCAGCGCGGCCACTATTACTCCATCGTCGACGAAGTGGACTCCATCCTGATCGACGAAGCGCGTACACCTCTGATCATCAGCGGCCCCACCGACCAGACGACGGACAAGTATGCCCGCGTAAATGTGATCATTCCGGAGCTGGAGCGCGGTGAGCTGACAGAGACGATCGAACAGAAGATCTACACCGGCGACTACGTGGTGGACGAGAAGCACAAAGCCATCACCGTGACCGACGAGGGTTGGGAGAAGATCGAGAAGCTGCTCGGTATCGGAAACATCGCGGATCCCGAAAACTGGGATCTGAAGCATCACGTGGAGACCGCGGTTAAGGCGCATACGCTCTATCGCCGCGACGTCGAGTACGTCGTGAAGGACGGTGAGGTCATCATCGTCGACGAGTTTACGGGCCGCCTGATGCCGGGCCGCCGCTGGTCCGATGGTCTGCACCAGGCAATCGAGGCCAAGGAAGGTGTTGCCATCCGTAAGGAAGACCAGACCCTGGCGACCATTACCTTCCAGAACTACTTCCGTTTGTACAAGAAGCTCTCCGGCATGACCGGAACCGCGGAGACAGAAGCGGCTGAATTCGACAAGATCTACAAGCTCGAAATCGTCGTTATTCCTACGAACCGTCCGATGCTTCGTTTAGAGCATCAGGACGTTGTCTATCGCACCGCGAAGGAAAAATACTTTGCCGTTGCAGACGAGATTCAGCGCCTGCATGCCAGTCACCAGCCAGTGCTGGTAGGTACCACCTCGATTGAAAAGTCGGAGCTGCTCTCGCAGATCCTGCAGAAAAAGGGCGTTCGCCACGTGGTTCTGAACGCTAAGTTCCACGAGCGCGAAGCTGAGATCGTCGCACAGGCCGGCCGGCGGGGACGGGTGACCATCGCCACCAACATGGCCGGACGCGGTACCGACAGTCTGCTGGGTGGCAATGCGGAGTTCATAACGCGCCAGGATCTGGTGAAGAAGGGGCTGGCTCGCGCCGTAAGTGCCGCTGAAGGAGCAATTTCGCCGACTGCCGGACCGGGCATGACACGGTTCTACTACCAGGGGCAGGAGTTCGAGACCTCACAGCAGCAGTGGGATTCCGTCTTTGCCGAGTTCGCCGCTAAGGCAGCGGAAGAGCGTGCCCAGGTAGCCGAGGCTGGTGGTTTGTTCATCATCGGTACCGAGCGGCACGAATCCCGGCGCGTGGACAACCAGCTTCGTGGACGCGCCGGCCGCCAAGGCGATCCCGGTGCATCAAAGTTCTATCTCTCGCTCGAAGATGACCTGATGCGCATCTTTGCGCGTGAATGGGTCAGCACGCTGCTGCAGCGCCTGGGTATGGAAGAGGGCGTGCCGATCGAAAGCAACATGATCACACGCCGTATCGAGGCAGCGCAGAAGGCCGTCGAAACCCAGAACTTCGAGAGCCGCAAGCACGTCCTCGAGTACGACGACGTTATGAACAAGCAGCGCGAAGCCGTCTACGGCCTGCGCCGCGGCTTGCTGGAGGGTGTTGACCAGAAAGAGCTGATTCTGGATGACTACCTGACGACGGCTCTCAGCAGCGCTCTGGATGCAAATGCGCCGGCGGACGTTCATCCAGACCAGTGGAAGACGACCGAGCTCTTCGCTGCGCTGGGTGATGTCTTTGGACCGGGGCTGGACAAAGAGATCGACGCTTCGCAGTTGAACCGGCATGAGCTGGGCGAGGCGATCTACGAGAAACTGCGCGGCCGTTACGAGTTCAAAGAGGAGATTCTGTCGCCCCAGGGCATGCGCTATCACGAGCGCGTCATCATGCTCAGCGTGCTCGATAGTCTGTGGAAGGACCACCTTCTGGCGATGGACCACCTGAAAGAGGGAATCGGCCTGCGCGGCTATGCGCAGCAGGACCCTCTGGTGGCCTACAAGAAGGAATCGTTCGAGATGTTCGAGGCGATGATGCTGCGCTTCCAGGAAGACACTCTGCGCACGCTCTTCCGCATGCAGATCATTGGACCGGATGGAACGCCGATCGAGACTCCGGAACAGATGGCAGCGCTGCGCCCTGCGGCTCCGCTGGAGCTGGAAGCAGCGGAGGCCTCTTCCGTTGAGAATGCGGCCCAGATTCCGCAGACCATGCGCGAGATCCCCATTCCGACCCGTCCTCCGCAAACAACGATCGATGAACTGGAGCGTGAGTTCCAGCGGCGCAAGGAACGTGAGCTGAATGCGGCCCGGCAGGCGGGCGGAGACTCCTCTGCCGAGCCGGCCGCTCCGCGTCGTGCCGGAGAGAAAGTCGGACGGAACGATCTCTGCCCCTGTGGCTCCGGCAAGAAATACAAGAAATGCCACGGCGCCGAAGCCTAGGCTCCGATAACGGTTCTTGTTGAAGGGAAGCGAAGCTCATCTGAGAGATTCGCTTGATTTCGGCTTCAATTATTTAGCGCGCGATGTCGTCAAGCAGCAGCTTGGCTTTGGTCGTCAGCGTATTGGCTCCGTCCACATCGCCGGCCTTCAGCGCTTCACGCGCTTTCAAGAGAAAATCTTTAATCTGATCGACAGCGGTTTTGTGCGAACCCGTCACAGAGCCTGAGAGACCCTCAAGTCTCCGTTGCGTTGCAGCGATGAGCTCGGCGGCCTGTTGCCGGGCCTGGGACGAGGTGTCGCCGCCGGTAGAGAGCTCTCCAATCACCGATGCGGTATCCGGCACAGGCGTCCCCGTACTCGCGCTCTGGGTAGGAGGCGGTGTCGTGGTGGTGGGTTGCGTCTGCGGCCGTTGCGGCCGGCGCTGTGTCCGGACGGTGTGTTGCGGCTCTTCCTGTTTCGGGGGCGCTGGTGGCGGCGGCGCCGGGACGTCGGCTTCCGCGCGGCGTTCTGCGTCCCGGACAGCCGCTGGAGGCACCTGGATCGGCGGGGCCGTGACTACGGGAGCCGTGGCCGCTTGAACGGCCTTTGGGGAGTGTTTGCAGCCCTGGGTCATGATGCAGGCGGCCGCAAGTGTAAGCAGCACTGGATAGCGACGTGTCATACACGGCTCCTTTCGCCTGGCACTCCGTGACTCAGGGGAAGCAGAATCGTGAAGGTGCTTCCGTGGTCCGGCGCATTCTGGTTCGTATTCGACATAACGTCGATCGAGCCACCGTGCAATTGCAACATGCGATACGTCATGGCCAGACCAATGCCGCTTCCTTTGGGCTTGGTAGTAAAGTACAGATCGAAAACCTTCGGCAGAAGTTCAGTGGGAATTCCAACTCCCTCATCCATAATACGCAGTCGCGCGTCTCCATCGTTACGGTCAAGCACAATACGCAGCGTGCCGCCCGCTGGCATAGCCTGTGCACCATTTAAGACGATGTTCAGCACAGCTTGTTGCAGCATTTCCGCATCGACCAGAACCATCAGCGGAGTAGGGGGCAGCTCTTCAACCAGGGTAATCTTCTGGTGCGAAAACGATTCGGCGGTGAGGGCGCCTACCTTACGCACGATCTCACGCAGATCGTAGTCATAGAGACGAAGGTCGATCGGACGGGAGAAGTCCGCCAGGGTCTGTACCACACGATCCAGGCGCTGCATCTCCTGGGCAAGGATATCGACGTGCTTCTGTGCGCTGGCATCGGTCGCTTCCGCAAGTTTGCTGCGCAGCAGCTCCAGGTGGACCACCATGGCATTGATCGGGTTTTTGACCTCGTGGCCAACACCGGCGGTAAGGCGTCCGATTGCCGCCAGACGGCGTGAGACCTCGATCTCCTGCTCCAGTTGCTTGGCGGAGTGAGCGTCATGCAGGGTGAGCAGAGCCCCCAGACGTTCCCCGCTGCCGGTCTGCTCGCCGTGGATGAACTGAAGAGAGACCTTCGCTTCACGGCCATCTTCCAGTACGACCGGCTCTTCAATCAGATTGGTATGCATGGCGAAGCAATCGCGGACGGCCTGTCCCAGCACCGATCCACGCTGGAAGATGTCTTCGGCGGTGTTGCCCAGAATGGCGTCACGGTCGCGCCCGAGAAATCCTTCAACAGCTTCAGAGACCATGACGGCACGTCGGTCGGCGGTGAAAAGGATGACTCCGTCGCGCAGTGTTTCCAGCATCTGGTTCAGATTCGTCTGTAAGGCAGAATAGATTTGCTCCGTGGTGCGAATCTTTTCTCCGAGTTTGGCGATGCTCTGCGAGGCACGGACGACGGCGTCCGGTTGATCGCGCGGACCTTCGATCAGTGGTGTCGACGAGTTTGCCAGCATGAGTTGTTCAAGCTGCTGGTTGATGCGCTCGATGGGGTGAAGGGCAAGACTGGAGAGCAGGGCAGCGATCAGGACGCAGGCGGCAAGAGCCACCAGTGCAAAGATAACCGCGGCCTTCAACCATGGTGCATAGCTGCTGCGCAGAAAGGTCGAACGAACCCCCAGGTGGATCGTAAGAAACGGCTGACCGTTGCGATCCAGAGGAAGGGTGACGTCAAGCACCTGGGGACGACCAAATACGGCCCGTGCCTGTTCCAGCACGCCACCTCCACTGATGCGGCTGAAGGGCGAGCGATAAGGAAATTGCTGATCCAGCAGTGTCGGATCCGTCGATGAGAGGACAACGCCATGAATGCCCGTGACGGTGACGTCCTGTACCGGGGGAGAATAACGCACAATGGCGTTCATCTCATCGGCGAGCGGTTGGTATCCGCGAATGGCATTGGCCACAGCGCTCTGAAACGCTTCGTCGGAGTTATCAGCAGGGGGATGCTCCCGCAGGCCGCTTACAAGCGCCTGGCGGGTGCTGAGTGTAACCTCGCGTACCAACACGTCATTGCTGTCGCCCGTCTGGGAGATGCGCTGGCGCAGCAGTTCGCCCAGAAAGACTAGGCACAACACCAGTACGACGGCGAAAGTAAGCGCGGTAAATGCGAGAACGAGCTTGGTTTTCAGGCGCATGTCGATCGGGGGAGGGGTTACGCCTCTTCGCCCGCGCTGGCGTATTCCTTCAGCTTGTTCTGCAATGTCTTTGAGCTGATACCAAGAATCTCGGCGGCGCGGGTCTTATTGTTGTTCGTTGACTCCAGTGTCTTCAAGATAAGTTGGCGCTCGGCTTCATCAACCGTCGTGCCGACCTCTAGTTCTACGATATCGTTTCCCGCGGCGGAGGCGGATTCCCGGAATGCCGGCGGAACCTGCGGTACAGGCTTTTGGAATGCCGTATGACTTGGAGGAATAAAGCCGTGCTGTCCGAAGTTCGCGGGCAGATGCTTCATGTCCAGAGCTCCACTGCCCGCGAGAATCACTGCACGTTCAATCGTATTGCGGAGTTCGCGGACATTGCCGGGCCAGGGATAGTGCATCAGCCGGGCCATAAGCGTATCCGTCAGGCCGGCGACAGTGCAGTGGTGACGATGGTTCATGTCTTCGATCATCGCCTGTGCGATCGCTGGAATATCGCTGAGGTGGTCGCGCAAGGGAGGCATGTGGATGTTGAAGACATTTAGGCGATAGTAGAGATCGCCTCGCAGCTCGCCGGCGCCGACTGCAGCCTGCGGGTCTTTGTTGGTTGCGGCGATAACACGGACGTCGACCGGTGTCTCGGCCTTTGCGCCCAGGCGACGGAGTTTGCGGTCTTCCAGGACACGCAGCAGCTTAGCCTGGGTTGCCGCCGGCATCTCGCCGATCTCATCGAGCAGGAGCGTGCCTTCCTCTGCCAGCTCAAAGCAACCGGCACGGCGTTCCTGCGCTCCGGTGAATGCGCCTTTTTCGTGGCCGAAGATCTCGCTCTCGATGAGCGTCTCCGGAATGGCAGCACAGTTGACCGCCACAAAAGGTTTGGTTCTGCGGGGGCTCAGGTCGTGCAAGGCCCGTGCAGCCAGCTCCTTGCCAGTTCCGCTCTCGCCCGTGATGAGAACCGAAACATTGGACGGGGCAATGCGCTCGATCAGGTCGAAGATATCTTTCATGCTGGTCGAAGAACCGATAAGCGGGCCAAGTACGCCGGTCTCTTTCAGGCGGCGGCGTGTGATTTCCAGCTCGAGGTCCGCACCCACCTGGCGGCTTGCATTCTGCAGAATGGTACGCAAGCGAACAGGATCAATCGGCTTTTGGATGAAGTCATAGGCGCCGATGCGCATGGCTTCAACAGCCGACTCGATTGATCCCTGCGCCGTCACCATAATGACGGCGACCTTTGTTTGCAGTTCCGAAATGCGATCTAGTAACTCTAGACCGTCCATGCGCGGCATACGCAGATCGGTGATGACGATGGAAGGGCCCCACTGCTGGATCTTCTCCAGCCCTTCCAGACCATCCCCGGCTACGTCCGTACGGTAGCCCCAGCTGGCTACCAATTCCGCGAGACCTGTGCGAGCGTTTGGCTCGTCTTCAACAATAAGAACCTTATTCACAAAAAAACTATCCTAGCTAAAAGTGTACGAGCGTTTAGATGCAAAATGTTCACTATTGCAGGTCGGCAGAGCAGGAAATGCACGCACAGGGTATTCTTTTGGTATGGACTGGGAGATTTCCGTCAGCGAGTACGCCAGGTTAAAACAGCAGCCGGCAGCTCCTGTTCTGGTAGACGTGCGTGAGCCGCTTGAAGTACAGCTTGCCAGCATCGAAGGTGCGGTCCTGATGCCGATGGGCGAAGTAAAGGCTCGTGCGCACCAGGAACTGGACCCGGACGCGCATATCGTGGTGCTTTGCCATCACGGAGCACGCTCGCTTTCAGTGACAGCCTGGCTTCGCCGTGAGGGATTCGAGAGCGTGCAGTCGATTGCGGGCGGAATCGACGCATGGTCGCGCGAAGTTGATCCGGCTATTCCGAGATATTAGGGCGCATCCTAAGGCCCGTTCCTAGCGCTTGGGCGAGGCATACAAGGCGAGAAACGCCTCTGCGATATGCCGCTCCAGGTGAGGTGCGAATGGGGTCTGGCTGCCCACTTCTCGCTTGTGGAAGATATTGCGATAGAGCAGTGGTCCCATAAGCAGAGAAATCGCCGACTCGACATCGATCGTTTGGACCAGCGTTCCACGCTGCTGTTCGCGTTGTATCCATTCCTTCAGCTCAGTGATGACAGGAGACATGGCACGCGCCCGCCAGGCTTTGCCGAATTCCAGGTTCCTGGAAGCATATGCAAGGACATGGGGCATAATGCGCTCGCGTAGATAGGCGCGGTCCGGTGCGGCTTGATAGCTTAGGCGTGCAATGAGGTCAGCACGTAGATCGCCGGTATCTGGTACAGGAACCTTGATATCGTTCCCGAGGAGATAGCTCAGCGCTTCCAGGCAGAGCGCATCTTTGTTCGGCCAGTGCTTGTAGATGGTTGCTTTGCTGACGCCGGAGACCTCGGCGATGGTGTCCATGCTGGTGGCATCGAGGCCGCGCTCCGCAAAGAGCGAGATTGCGGCCTCGATGACCTTTTGGTGAGCTACTTGACTTCGTGTGCGGGCCACTTGTCTAGACTTCGATCTTAGAAAACAAGTAAGCGCCCAGCAATAGGAAGGCTCCCGCGACCACCGTCAGAACCGTGAGGTTCGTGGATGGCGTGAAGTGCCATACATTGGTGAGCATTCCTCTTAGCCCGTCCACTCCGTATGACAGAGGATCGATCTGATTGGCTATCCTCATGCCCATCTTCTGATTGTCGAGTGGAAACAATGCTCCCGACAGAAAGTAGATAGGCATGACCAGAAAGTTCATCACGATCTGGAACCCCTGCATGTCTTTAATCGCCGAGCCGAGCGCGGTGCCCAGTGCGGCAAAGACCAGAGCGATAAGAAAGAGGAATAGAAATGCACCTGGCAGCGCCAGCCAGCTTTGCGGCCGGAAGCCTGCCAGCAGGCAGACGCCAAGAACGATGGTGCCCTGAATGATGGCCACCGTCGCTCCTCCAAGCGTGCGGCCGATCATGATCTGCAATCGCGAGACAGGAGCCACGAGCGTCTCTTTCAGGAAGCCGAACTGCCGGTCCCACAACATCGCAATTCCTGAGAAGACAGCAGAGAAAAGCACTGTCATGGCGACGACGCCCGGAGCCATGAATTGCAGGTAACTGCCGCGGCCTGCCTGCCGGAAGACAGCGCCAAAACCAAAGCCGAACGCGAACAGGTACAGACATGGTTGCGCCAACGAGGCGGCAACCTGTACCCGGGAGCGGACATACCGCTTTAGTTCGCGTAGCCAGAGAATGTAGATTGCTCCCATTGCTATCGCCTCCACATCTGCGCCATCTGGCGCAGTCCTGCTTTTGCATCGGCGCTTTCGTCACGCAGAGAAGAGCCCGTCAGCGCGAGGAATGCGGCCTCAAGTGAGTCCGTGGACGTCTGCTGTTTCAGCTCAGCCGAGGTGCCCTGCGCGATGATGGCGCCGTGATCCATGATGGCGATGCGATGAGCTATTTTTTCGGCCTCGTCCATATAGTGTGTCGTCAGGAAGACGGTTGTCTTTTCGGTTTCGTTCAACGCCTTCACGTGTGTCCAGAGCTGGTTGCGGCTCTGTGGGTCAAGGCCGAGTGTGGGTTCATCCAGGAAGAGGATCTTTGGCGTATGCAGCAGTCCGCGTGCGATCTCAAGCCGCCGCTTCATACCGCCGGAAAAGGTCTTAACCAGTGAGTCCTTACGCTCCCAAAGCTCAAAGGTCTTCAGAAGAAACTCAATGCGCGTTGCCCGTACCTTGCGCGGCACGTGGTAAAGGATGCCGTGGAGCTCCATGTTCTCCCAGGCGGTCTGCTCCTGGTCGAGGCTGGGGTCCTGAAAAACGATGCCAAAGCGCTGCCGCGCTTCCTTCTGATGGACATTAGGGTCCATGCCGTCGAGCTGAATGGAGCCGCTGGTTGGCCGCAACAGCGTAGTCAGCATTTTGATAGTGGTGGATTTACCTGCCCCATTCGGGCCAAGGAAGGCAAAAATCTCGCCCTGAGCGACATCGAAGGAGATCTCTTTGACTGCGGTGAAATCTCCAAATCGCCGGACAAGGTTACGGACACTGATCATGCAGGTCACTCCCTTCGATTTTTCAATACTGAACGGTTTAGTTCACTTATGTCAACACTGAACTTCGACCGTGTATATGATTGACCTTTCGGGGAGACCCTCCAAGGCCGCCCCAGGATCGGGAAGGATCAGGACGGTCACGCGTATGTCAAAGAAAGCGTTAGAGTTTGCAGCGAAAAACCAAGGAAAAGCCCTGGCGGAACTCAAGGAGTTCCTGCGCATTCCTTCGATCTCTACCTTGCCGGACCATGCCGGGGACGTACGCAGGGCAGCCGCATTTCTTGCAGATGAGTTGAAGCGCATCGGGCTGGAGAATGTGCGTCTGATTGAGACCTCGGGCCATCCCCTCGTCTACGGTGACTGGCTGGGCGCTCCCGGAAAACCCACAGTCCTGTGCTACGGACACTATGACGTTCAGCCGCCGGATCCTCTGGATGAATGGCTATCGCCTCCCTTTGAACCGGTAGAGCGTAATGGCAACGTCTATGCGCGCGGAGCCGTGGATGACAAAGGACAGCTCTGGATGCAGGTAAAGGCTCTGGAGGCTCTCTTTCAGGAGTACAGCGGCAAGCTGCCAGTAAATGTAAGGGTTCTCTGCGAAGGGGAAGAAGAGGTCGGAGGCGAGGGAATTGCCGAGTACGTACAACAGCATCCTGAGGCGTTGATGGCGGATGTGGCGCTGGTCTGCGACACCGAAATGTTCGAGCCGGAGCTGCCCACTCTCTGCGTTGGCCTGCGCGGCATGATCTATACCGAGATCGAGGTCCGCGGAGCCAAGACAGACCTTCATTCGGGAATCTATGGCGGCGCGGCGCCGAATCCGTTTGTGGCGCTGGCGCAGATCATTGCCGGCTTGAAGGATGCCGATGACCATATTCGCATTCCGGGCTTTTATGACGATATTCAACCGCCTACAGAGGACGAGCTCGCCGCATGGAAGCGTCTTCCGTTTGACGAAGAACATTACCGTCAGACCGAGGTCGGGTCCCCGGAGTTGATCGGCGAGAAGGAGTATTCCGTCATTGAACGCGTCTCCGCCAGGCCTACTTTGGATGTGCACGGAATGCCTGGAGGATTTACGGGAGCTGGAGCGAAGACCGTGATTCCGGCCAAGGCCTTGGCCAAGGTCAGTATGCGGCTTGTGCCGAATATGACGTCAGCGAGCGCGTATGAGAAGTACGCCGCTTATGTTCAGCAGATTGCGCCCAGAGGCGTAACTGTGGAGACGCGCCTGATCCACTCGGGGGAACCGGTGGTGATCGGTACGGACAATCCCTTCGTGCAGAAAGCCGTCAATGCGATGCACGAGGTCTGGAAGAAGGACACTGTCTTTGTTCGAGGCGGCGGTTCGATTCCGATTGTCGGGGAGTTCGAACGCTACTTGAAGGTGCCGGTAATCCTGATGGGCTTTGGTCTGCCAGACGACAATCTGCATGCGCCAAATGAGAAGTTCCATATCGCGAACTTCTATCGGGGAATCGATTCCATCATTCTGTTTCTGGAGAGCTGCGGGGCATAGCGCGTGGAACGGCTTGCAGGATGTGTGCTGGCCGGCGGCCGCAGCACGCGGATGGGACGTGACAAGGCCTTACTTCGAATCAATGGCAGAACGCTGCATGCTCTCGCGCTGGATAAGCTGGCGGCATGTACAACCCTGCTGTACACCTCCGGGGAACACGTCGATCCGGAAGAACGGCGCTCTATCGTATTGAACGATCCGTATCTGTGTGGCCCGGTCGGTGGCATCGTGACGGCTCTCGAAGCATCCGAAGCGGAGTGGATGTTATTTCTTCCGGTGGACATGCCGCTGGTTTCAGAGGCATGGATGCGTAAGATGGCCCAGATGACGGTCACGTCGAATGCAATAGCGATCGTGACCAGGACAGCGGACGGCCCTCAGCCGCTGGTTGCAGCATATCGGCGAAGCGTGCTGCCCGAGTTGCGGTGTGCGGTTGAGGTGGGACAATACAAGGTGATGGCTGCTCTTGTATCGCCGGTGCAGTGGATAGAAGCAGGGGAAGAAATTTCCGGGCAGTTTCGCAATTTGAATACTCCTGAGGAACTTTCTGACCTTCGCCGGCTGGGCTTCGACATCTCGTGGGAGGCGGAGAGATGATGCATGAAAGGGAACCGGACGTACCTGAGCAGATTCCTGGACAAGACTCGTCTTTGACGGCGGATGTGTCCCCGGAACTAGCCGATGTCGTGGAAGAGTTCATGACAGAAGCCGCCGAGCAGAATGAGGCGGCGAAGGAATCGGCTGTTGTTCCGGGCAAGCCTTTGCCCTATATCTCATTTGAGAAGGTCTCAAAGTCATTTGGAGATGTTCATGTTCTGCAGCAGGTCAGCTTCTGCGTGCTGCCAGGTGAGACCCTTTGTATTCTCGGCCGAAGCGGCGTCGGAAAGTCGGTCTCCCTGCAGATTTTGATGGGATTTCTGAAGGCCGACTCCGGCATAGTACGCGTGGCCGGGGAGGACATCTGCGGGTTTACAGAGCGCGAGATGCAAGGGATCCGGCGTAAGGTCACGATGGTCTTTCAGAATGGAGCGCTGTTCGATTCGATTACCGTGGGCGAGAACGTTGCCTTTCCACTACGTGAGCGCGGTGATCTTGGCGAGGAGCAGATCAGCCAAGTGGTCAAGGGATTGCTTGAGATGGTTGGAGTAGCAGGGATGGAAGACCTTCTTCCATCGGACCTGTCTACCGGGATGAAGCGGTCCGTGGCGATTGCCCGGGCATTGGCATCGCAGCCGGAGGCAATTTTGTATGATGAGCCCACAACCATGGTGGACCCATTGATGGCACAACTGTTGGGCAACCTGATCGAACGCCTAAAGCGTCAGCTTCACTTAACCAGTATCGTTGTGACACACGACATGAGGTTTGCCAAAAAACTGGCAGATCGCGTCGTTTTCCTGCACGAGGGAAAAGCGCAGTTCTTTGGAACGATTGAGGAGATGGAGCGAACCAACGATCCAGTCCTGCGGGAGTTCCTGGCGCTCGACGAGCTAGTTTTGCCCGTGTAATGCAACTTTTGTCGCTGATTTGTGTTATCTAACGGAGAAAACTGGACTTAGTAATGGTACATGGCAGCATCTTAGGGGTTGTTCTCAGAGATGCCGCAAGGGTATTCTGTCAACAAAGGACCAAGATCCGGACGCATTAGTCACTTCACCTTCAGAGGGCGATATCGTGCAGCGCTATCGATGCACTGAAGGCTCACAAAACTTTTTGTTTAGCCAGGATTAGGCGAGTTTTTCGATGGCAGCACCTGAATATCTGCAACATGCGGTAGTGGCCGGCAAGCGCGGGCGTTCTGGTGCGCGCCGGACCGGCCGGGGCGCTGTGCTGAGTAGTTCCGCGCCTGCACTGATGTGGGCATCTGTCGATTGTTTGACCGCTGTTTTGTGCGGCGTGATCGCGTTCCGGATGCGATTCCAGGGAACTGGCATTCCCAGCACCACTCTCTATCGCGAGATGTTGCTCCAGGCAATGCAGCAGCAGTTTCTCTGGTACCTGTTCTCATTCGCATTTTGCGTGGTCTTCTTTTCGCGGCTTCATGGGCTGTATGCCCCGATCCAGCATCATAGCGGTCTGCATGAACAACGAGTGACATTCGAGTCTGTGCTGACAGCCGGGCTTCTGTTTTGCGGATTCCTGTATCTGACGCACGGCGAGAGCATCTCGCGGGTTGTGGTACTGCTGACTGTAGCCTTTACTCAGGTAGCGCTTTCCATCCGTCGTGCTGCATGGCGCAGGATGGTGTACTCGCGTTATCGCGAGGGTCTTGAGGTCCGCAACGTTCTCATTATCGGAACAGGCCGTGTGGCCCAGGCACTACGTAATCACCTTGAGACGCTGCAACATTTCGGGTTCCGTTTCAAAGGCTTTGTCTCATTGACACCGCAGGATGCACTGAACTCGAACCAGGAGGTCGTGGGCGATCTCCGCAATATTGTTCCGCTGGCGCGCAGCTTGTTTGTCGATGAGGTTTTCTTTTCGGTACCGGCAGAACGGAGCATTGTCATCGGCGTCGTAGAAGAAGCGCGATCTGCGGGCATCGATGTCCGTGTCGTGCCTGATCTGTATGACGGTCTGGCCTGGAACGCACCGGTGGAGTATATCGGTCAGTTCCCAACCATCCCCCTGCATCGTCGTGAGTTCCCGGTCGGGGCTTTTATGGCGAAGAGAATCCTGGATCTCGTCATCTCGACGCTGGCTCTTACCTTGCTGTCACCGCTGATGCTTCTGATTGCCATCATGGTCCGGCTGGACTCGAAGGGGCCTATCTTCTATCGCGCGGAACGTATCGGTCGCAAGGGGCGTAAGTGTGGGTGCTTCAAATTCCGCACGATGGTGCCGAATGCCGACGACCTGAAGAAGAAGCTGGCTCATATGAATGAGCGTGATGGCATTCTCTTCAAGATCAAGCAGGATCCCCGTATCACGCGTGTGGGCCGCATCCTGCGGAAGTACTCTCTGGATGAGCTGCCGCAGTTGTGGAACGTACTTCGTGGCGATATGAGCTTGGTTGGCCCGCGGCCACCGCTTGCTGCCGAGGTCGAGCGTTACGATATCTCGCATCTCCGCCGCCTTGACGTGCTGCCGGGAATTACAGGGCTTTGGCAGGTGGAAGCGCGTCAAGATCCATCGTTCGACAACTACATCTCCCTCGATACGGCATACGTGGAGAATTGGACCTTTGGTCTGGATCTCAAGATTCTGATCCGCACCATCAGTGTCGTCTTCACCGGCACCGGGACCTAGTGGTTTCTGAGAAGTTCCTGTCATAAATGTTGTCATCCTGAACGTTCGGGGTCCCCGGCGAAATTGTTCGCTGGGGTGATCCGTGAAGGACCTGCTTCTTCAGAGCTCCGGATGGCACGCCCTTCAGCTCCAGTCGGCGGTACACTGGATATGTGAAGATTGCTCTGGCGCAGATCAACCCTACGATCGGGGACTTCTCCGGCAACCTCAAGAAAATACTGGACTTCACCCGGCGAGCTGTCGACGCCGGGGCTGACCTGACCGTATTTCCCGAGCTCGCAGTCTGCGGCTACCTTCCTGCTGACTTCCTGGAAAAAGAAGTCTTTATCGCTCGCGCGAGCGAAACCCTGGCAAAGATCGCGGAACAGACCGCCTATACGTCTGTTCTGTGTGGCGTAGCGCTGCCGTCCGGAGTGATTACGGGCAAGCACGTGCGCAATGTTGCCGCGTTGTTAACCGAAGGGCGTGTCAGCTTTCTGCAGCAGAAGATGCTGCTGCCGTTCTATGACGTCTTCGATGAGCAGCGCTACTTCGAGCCGGCGCAGCAGCAGACCATCGTCACGTTGAAAGGCCAGCCGATCGCTATCACCATCTGCGAGGACGCGTGGAATGACAAGCTGTACTGGCCGCGCCGATTTTATCCGGTAGATCCCGTCGAAGAGCTGATGAAGAAATGGCCGCAGCAGAGCGATGCACCACGCATCATTCTGAACATCTCAGCATCTCCTTATTGGAAAGAGAAGCGGCAGGTGCGCAGTGTGATGCTGGCAGCATTGGCGCGCCGTCACCATGCGGTGGTTGCCATGTGTAATCAGGTCGGCGGTAATGACAGCCTTCTGTTCGACGGGACTTCGATCGCATTCGATCCGGAAGGTTGTGTGATCGCCCGGGCGAAATCGTTCGAAGAAGACCTGGTGCTCTTCGATACGGCCGACCGCAGTACGCCCTGTGTTCCCGTCGTTCAGGACGATGAGGTGGCTGGAGCCTGGCAGGCGCTGGTGATGGGCACGCGTGACTACGTGCGCAAATGCGGATTTTCAAAGGTCCTGGTCGGCTTGAGCGGAGGGATCGATTCGGCGCTGGTTGCAGCAATCGCTACGGAAGCCTTCGGAGCGGACAATGTGATCGGTATCGGCATGCCCAGCGAGTTCTCGTCATCTCACTCGGTGGAGGATGCACGAGCTCTGGCTCAGAACCTGGGGATTCGCTTCGAGCTCCTGGCCATCCGCGAGATCTATGACCAGTTCACCCAGGTGCTGCATCCCCTGTTCCAGGGAACATCGTTCGGACTTGCCGAGGAGAACATTCAGCCACGCATCCGTGGAACGCTGCTGATGGCACTGTCGAATAAGTTTGGCGCGCTGGTGCTGACAACCGGCAATAAGAGCGAGATGGCGGTCGGCTACTGCACGCTGTACGGCGATATGGTCGGCGGTCTGGCGGTGATAGGGGATGTAGCCAAGACAAGCGTCTATGCGTTGAGCTGCTACGTCAATCGCGAGCGCGAGATCATTCCCGTGGCAACGATTGAGAAACCACCGTCAGCGGAACTGCGGCCGGGGCAACTGGATACGGACTCGCTGCCGCCGTACGATATTCTCGATCCGATCCTTGAAGCCTATGTGGAGCGCTACGAAAGCGCTGAGCAGATAGCAAAGACACAGGGCGTTGACCGTTCTTTGGTGGAACAGGTCTTACGATTAGTCGAGCGCAGTGAATACAAGCGGCAACAGGCCGCGCCGGTGCTGAAGGTGACGCGCAAATCTTTCGGCAACGGACGCAGGTTCCCCATTGCAGTAAAGGTTCAAGTTTAGAAAGGTCACTCATTGAATAAGAAAATGCTTGGTTTTGTTCTCGCGGCGGCGCTTACTGGCGGCGTAGCCGCCATGGCGCAGACAGCGAACGCTCCTTCCGCGGCACAGGCTGATCCGTTGCCGCAGCCCAATCCGAGGTTCTTTACCGCTGAGACGCCAACGGTTGCGACTGTGAATGCATTTTTGAAGGCGCAGTGGGGTTATGACGTAAATCGTATCTGGCGTGTCATGGCAATCCAAAAGACCATGGCGCCTGGCATAAGCCGCATTGTGGTCTTCATTGCGCAGAAGGGGCAGACGAATCAGCAGCCGCAGTCCTTGCAGTTCCTGACAACGCCTGATGGCAAGTTCGCCCTGGCCGGTGACCAGGTCATGCCGTTCGGCGAAAAGCCATTTGCTGCGTTGCGGTCAACGCTGCAGCAGAGGGCTGACGGACCAGCGAAGGGCGCGGCAGGGAAGGACCTCCTACTGGTCGAGTTTGCCGACATGCAGTGTCCGCACTGCAAGGAGTCCGAGAAGATCTTCGATCAACTGGTGACGGATTTCCCGAACGCGCGAGTCGTGTTTCAGAACTATCCCCTAACGGAGATTCATCCGTACGCCTATAAAGCAGCTTCTTATGGAGTCTGCGTGGCCCAGAAGAGCAATGATGCTTTCTTTACCTTCCTGCATGAGGTCTTCTCAAAGCAGGAGGCTCTGACCCCTGAGGCCGGCGACCAGACCCTGGCTGCCGCGGCAACCGCCGCCGGGCAGGATCCTGCGGCGACCGCTGCCTGTGCATCAACGCCAGCGACGAAGGCGAAGGTGGATGCGCAGATCAAGCTGGCGGAAGATTCCGGAGTCGACCAGACGCCAATGATCTCAATCAATGGACATCTGGTTCCCCTCGGGAATGTTCCGTATGAAGTCCTGAAACAGATCGTCGCGTTTCAGGCGGTTCAGGACGGCGTTCCAGCAGGAACACCGTCCAAGTAAAGCGTCAGGCGCAGACGGTTTCTTCACGCGGGGAGGGCAGTGGCCCTCCCCGAAGTATTTTCCGGCCCCGGTAGAGATAGCTCTTGAGTGCCGGGATGGTATGTCCCTGGCGCTCCGCGATCTCGCTCAGACTCATCTCCGAGAGATAGTGCATCGTGACGGTCGCCTTCATATTGGCCGGCAGAAGGTCGAGCCGAGCCATGGTGCGCTGGAACATCTCGCGTTCAATACAGATGTGTTCCGGAGACTCATCCTCGGTGGTGGTAAGCGATTCGACGGCAAAACGCATCTCCGGCTCGGTGTCGATCGAGCCTGCCTGGCGAACCCGGCGGCTGCGCAGCATCTGAAGGGAGTGGTTACGGACGATCATGCAGAGCCAGCCGAGCAGTGCCTGCTCATCGGCCAACTGCTCGATGCGGTTCATGGCCTTGTAGTAGGCCTCCTGCAGAGAGTCTTCAGCGTCTGCTTCGTTCCTCAGAATCGTGTGGGCGATGCCCTTTAAAAGTGAGCGGCGGTTAAGAAACAGTTCCGTGAGTGCGACGATGCGACCTGTTGGACAGGGGGTATGATGCTGATCCATCTAGCTTCTCCAGTGAAGGCGACGCCGAGGCATCGCAGCCATGGAAGCGCTCATAAAGCATGAGCGAGGATGAGCTAGCGGACGCGAGGAGGAGGTCGAAGGAAAAGCTGAGGCTGTTTCGCGATCGTAGCCGGACGCGGTGGAGTAATCCAACTACGCGCCACGCGCTGCATCTGTCTGGGAGGTTTCAACGCTGCCAGGCAGGGAAGAATAGCAAGGGCAAGAACAGCCGTGCCAATAGCCCGTTTCATCGGGCCGTCGGAGGTGGTGCCCATCTTCACATGCGGAAATGTGGGACCGTCAAGCGTGCGGTAAAGCGAAATCTTATAAGCCGTTCCCCATGCAAACACCGCCACAATCACAACAAGACAAAGCAATGCGAAGGCCCATGAAACCCGTAAGGCGGGTTTCGCGGCATTCGATGCTGCTCGATGGGAGGTTAAGCGCATGATTATGGTCAGTATAGACCGCTTGTCAACATCTCAACCCGCGGCGAGATAAATAAACCTGACTAGAAAGACGGTCGCCAGAAGGTAAAGTAACCAATCCGACTTCTTCGCGCGACCGCTAAACAATCGTAGTGCGGCAAAGGCGATGACGCCGAACCCAAGGCCGGTGGCGATGGAATAGGTTAGCGGGATGGTAATGAGTGTGAGAAAAGCGGGAATTGCGACCAGCGGATCATGCCAGTCGAGCTCGCCGATGCTGCCAAGCATGAGCGCCCCGACGATGATGAGCGCCGGAGAAGTCGCGGAAACCGGAATTGCCCCGACTAGTGGAGCGACGAAGATGGATGCGAAAAACAGCAGGCCGGTCGTAATCGCAGTGATGCCGGTACGGCCTCCGGCGGCGACACCCGCGCTGGATTCGATGTAGGAGCAGACGGTGGAGGTTCCGGCCAGTGAACCCGCCACGGTGGAGATGGCATCAGCGAAGAAGATACGTTGCACTCGCGGAATCACACCAGAAGCAGGAATCAGACCTGTCTTCTGCGTAACGGCAAGCAGGGTGCCGATATTGTCGAAGAGGTCGACGAACAGAAACACGAAGACGATTTCGACGCCGCTGAGCTTCAGTGCTCCGGGAATATCGAGATGAAAGGCCGTCTGACGGATAGCGGAGAGGCTTGCGTGACCCGGTTGCCAGTGCACCTGATGGAAGATGTAGCCGGTGAGCATGGTTCCGGCGATGCCGATGAGGATCGAGGCGCGTACGCGCAGTACCTGCAACACCGCAATCAGAATCAGGCCGAAGAGCGATAGTGCTGTCTGCGGAGAGCGCAGATTGCCGAGCGTAACTGCTGTTGCAGGATCGCTGACGATAATGCCGGCATTACGCAGCCCGATAAAAGCGATAAACAGACCGATCCCTCCAGCGACGGCTGCGTGCAACTCGCGGGGAATCGCGGAGATGAGCAACTGGCGGATGCCGCCAAGTGTGAGCAGAAGGAAGATGATGCCGGAGAGAAAGACGGCGCCAAGGGCAGTCTGCCATGGCACATGCATCTTCAGACAGACGGTATAGGTGAAATAGGCATTCAACCCCATACCGGGCGCCAGCGCCAGCGGATAGCGGGCCAGTGCCCCCATCAGGATGGAACCAAAGGACGCACAGAGGCAGGTGGCGATGGTCACCGCCGCAATAGGCATGCCGGTCTGCGACAGAATCGACGGGTTCACGAAGATGATATAGGCCATGGTGACGAAGGTCGTCACACCGGCCAGAATCTCCGTGCGCCAGTCGGTCCCCAGATCATGAAACTGAAAGTAGCGTTCGAGCGCAGCTCGCATGCGGGCGGCGGTACCTCTTGAGAGAAAGGTCAATGGTGCGATGCGTTCATCATATCGGACGCAAACGTGGCTGGCTTCTACAGTGCTTCCAGTTCTGCGATACGCTGCTCAAGAACTCTCACAAACTGATCGATATCCTCGGGCGGATAATTTCCGGCGAGGAATGCATCTACAAGTTGCCGGTGACTGAGTTGGCCGAGCAGGGCACCGACCCAGTGAGCATCCTTACGAGGGATACCGCGCCCGATCCACACCATATTGTTGCGCCGGAGATATTGTTTAATCCCAAAGCCCAGTGTCTCTAAAAGGAGGCTTGGCGTCCGCGATGGAGTCGCGAAATCAACGGTAGTTTCTGTCGTACGCAGGATGAATTTCGAATTGACGTAGGCTTTCACGTTGTCTTTCGATGGTCCGTTCGTAAAGTGCAAGCCTGTCCGGCCGAAGGTGGTTCCTATATCGCTGACGAGGAAGATTTGCCGGTCATTATTCTTGTCATAGAAGATTGCGTTGTTCTCGTCTTTCAGGTCCCAACTATTTAGCAGTGCCATCATCACACGCAGGCCATTCAGTTCGCGCGTGCCGGTAAATGGATTCTCTTTCCAGCGCCACGTATACACCTTCTTCTGGCCTGAAGGTTTGCGGGCAAAGCGCGCGTCGGTGATTCGTTCTCCTTTGACGTATTTCTTGCCTCGATGCATGTGTATGCCGGAGATCTCCGCTGAAGGAAGCACATAGTCATCGCTGGCGAAATATCCAACCGCCCATAACAGGCGCGACGATACCACCTCGGGCCGGGCTTCGTGTCCGAGCTTGACACGCCACCTTTTCCCGGTCGTATCGCGAGCATCAAACTTTGGTGTGCTCTGCGAGCGCACCTCTTTTTCAAAGCTGAATGGTGCAACAGGTTGCGCTTTCCTTCCTCCCTGACCGTAGAAGAGGTCGAGTGATCTGATATCTCCAGGGTCGTTCCACAGGATGGGATTGTGGATCTGTTCCTGACGGATGAGAGTGTCGTTGTCTTTGCCCTCATCTTCTTTCGCAACAGCAGCGGGCGCTTGCGCGAACGTGTGGAATAAGTTCGCGGGGCAGAATAGCAAAAGAAACAGGACAAAACGGAGACAGCTGCGGGGCAAGAGAGATCCTCCACGAGCTGCTGCCTTTTTACAGGCAGCACATCACGTATTGGATGCATGCGATATCAATGCCGTCGTTTTTGGGGATCGACGGTTTATCGCAACGCAAAGCGGCGAATGATCCAGAATGGCGCCCGGAGCAGAGGATATGCGAAAGCAAGCCACCGGGGCAGGGGAAAGGCCCTCCAGTCCTCCACGGAAAATGCCTGCACTCTAAGCTCCTGCAGGCAATAGGATGCTCGAGGGCTCAATGTAAATCTCGAAAGCATCAGATGCCGGGGAAGGAAATTGCTGCCGTCAGACGGTTCAGCTTGCAGGACAGCGTGAAGCGCGACTGAGATCAACCAGCGCACAGCGCCTCTTGCTGGAGGACTGTCGTAGGAAGGCAGCAGCTCAAGCGCCTCACAGATCGCTATACCCTGGCGGAAAGCTGGTTCAATTCCTTGGTCCCGCGCCTGCTCCAGCAGGGCATTGCGATCATCTGCGGAAAAAACAGAAAGCAATGCCGTAACGTCAGCTATCCATTTGAGACGGCACCATGCATGACCCGCCCCGTGCACCATCAGATTTGGCAAAAGGTACTCGCGCCGCAATACCGGAAGGAAGACTCCTGGTGAAGCTTTTACCTGCTCCAGGTCTTGGAGAGCACGTGGTCCTGGATCGATATCGATATTGTCATGCAGGCGCCAGTGAAGCTCGACCGTAATCCCATGTTGGGGATGAAGATACGAAAAGTGATGTCGGCGATTGAACCACAACTGCCGGAATTGCGGTGTGAGTTCCTCTTCGGGGTCCGTGCGCTTCAGGCCTGCTTGCAACAGCACATTTTCCGCGGCTTCAAAGTCATGAAGAGTTACCAGAAGGTCAATGTCCCGGCTGTGACGAACGGAATTTTCACCGTACAGCTGCTGGCTCAGAGGTATTCCCTTGAGAACCGCATACCGGATACCGCACTGCTTGAACTTTGCATCCAATTGCGACTGAAGTCCGATGCAGCGAAGATTTCCGAATGTATTGGCACGAGCCTGGGTGGCGAGTGTCTGGCGAATCTCCTCAGGTATTCCCGCCACCGGCCTCAGCGCGCGGTACGCTAAACCGGGAATTCGGTGGCGTTTAACCACAGCAAGAAATTCAGACCAATCCGTCTGTGCTTTGGCGATCCGCTCTACGCGTGGCATATCGAGTGGCCAGGTACAACAGGCCACCGCCAGTTGGAATGGCGCGCTCTGTTGCTGTAGAAACGTAGTCTTCGGCTGCGAATGGCCCCTGTTGCCTGACACAATGCCCATTTTAGCTGCCGAAGTTCGATGGGTGGGCGAAGATGTCAACGCGCCGGGACAGTATCGAGGGCAATCTCTTCGAAAGTCAGATTTTCCGCAGGATGTCCGGTCTGTTCTTTCCACGAGAGAAACAGCCGGCCGTAGCTGTCTGTGGTTGAGTCCTCTGAGGGAATCCCCAGGCCGGCGAGCATGGCATCGATCCAATCGGGAGAGCCCTCGAGCTCCGCCCAGGTGCCGATCGGAGTCTCATCAATCACCACATGGCTTCCGGTCTCCGCATGCAGCCATTCTTCTCGGTATTTCTCATACCTGAAGGCGGGCAGATATCCCAGGTGCTCAAAGACCTCACCGAGAGCGGGGCCATTGGCCACCTCGGTTTCCGTTTCATAGCGCAATTTGAAGCGCAGGTCGACCAGGGTGTCACTGGTCGGAGGGCGTTTGTAGGTCAGAGTCCATCGGCCGTCATAGCTGCGAATACGGAGAATCTGCTTCTGCTCGCGCAGTGAACGATCTGGCGTGTCGTAAAGCGTATTCTGCTCGAGCGTGCGGGGAGTAAGCAGCGTAAGGCCGAGAGAAGGAAGTTGGGCACGGAGCTTATCCGAAGAACGGACAGCAAACTTCAGCTCGATCTCGGCTGAGGACATGGTGGAAGTATAGGCCTGTTTGTCCGCCGGAAGCTAGGGCATGCCCTAGGATTATGAAGTGGATTTTGTAGGCACGACAGAACGGCTTCAGGAAAACGTCAATGGAATTGCCCGGGCAGCGGAGATCCTGCGGCAGGGCGGAACGGTCGCTTTGCCGACCGAGACGGTTTATGGGCTGGGGGCGAACGCTCTCGATCCAAACGCTGTTGCGAGGATTTTTTCGGCCAAGGAACGTCCGGGATGGGATCCCCTGATCGTCCATGTGGCCAATGAGGCGATGCTGCGCCTTGTCGTTCGGGAGATTCCTCCTGCGGCCCTTCGGTTGATGAAGGCTTTCTGGCCAGGCCCGCTAACGCTGCTGCTGCCGAAGTCCGATGCTATTCCGGACCTGGTGACAGCTGGCCGGTCCCTGGTAGGAGTCCGGATGCCGCGTCATCCTGTGATGTTGCAGGTGATTCGAGAGGCAGGCGTCCCCCTAGCGGCTCCCAGCGCCAATCGCTTCGGGAGAACCAGCCCGACGAGCGCCGCGCACGTTCTGGAGGATCTGGACGGCCGTATCGACGCTGTTCTCGACGGTGGCGCAACTGAAGTTGGCGTGGAATCGACGGTCGTCGACCCCTGTCAGGCCCCGATGGTGGTCTACCGGCCGGGTGCTGTGACACTGCAGATGCTTGAGGAGACTGCGGGTCCCGCCGTACTGTATGAGCCGCCGTCGATGATACAAAGCCCGGCGAGTCTTCCCTCCCCAGGGGTGGGAATCCGCCACTATGCTCCTAGGGCCAGGGTCGTGCTGGTCAGGAATCAAGCAGAACTGCAGGAGATGGTGGCATCTCTAAAGTCGGAGCGGACGGGTGTGTTGTTACCTACAGGATGGGCGTCCGAAGGACAGACATTTGATTGGGGAAGCACGCCGGAGGAGATGGCGCATCGGCTCTTTGCCGGCCTGCGCGATCTGGATGCCCGCGGGGTGACGTCCATCGTTTGTCCACTGCCGCCGGAACAGGGAGTCGGAGCGGCTCTTCTGGACAGACTGCGGAAGGCAGCCCGAGTGAGTTAGAGCAGGGTCGAGGTGGGAACTTCGCTGGCTTTATAGATGTACTTGACCGATGACTTGTAGATCAGCACCCGCTGCCGCGATGTGGTGCAGAGCTTGATGACGCCACGGTCGTACCATTCAATCTGCCCATCCAGCCGTTCGCCGTCTTCCAGTACGACCACCATCTCGGTCTTCTGTTGAATCTGCTTCTGGAAGTAGAAGGCTTCGGCGTGACTGCTTTCGCCGGGATGATGATTCTCCTGCAGCGCCGCATTCGAGAGCGGTTCTTCATGACGCACGTTGCCGCGGCGCAGCATACGGCCTACCAGGGAAGGGCGTATCAGCTTGCGATTGCCATTGAAGGTCTGATCGACGGTCGGGATGGTTGTTTGATCACTCATGAAGCAGCAGATTCCAGAAAATAGAGCAATGCGAACCCAACGGCTCACCGCGTCCGCGCGTACAAAGAGAAACGACTAAGTGGTGATCTTAATGTTAGGGATGCGTCCAGTGTAACGACTGTCGCATGGCTTGGAGACTTTTTTGTACGTTACCGTACCACGAGTTGTGTCGCGAAAGAGTCCAGAGAGAGCGAACGCAGCAGGTTGCGCCGCATGCCTGACTGTACCTGATCAAGCGCGCGGGAGGCTGCTTCGATCCATTCGAAGGGAACGGCTGTGGCAGTCCGTTCCAACTCGGCGATCAGATCGACATTGCGAATCATCTCCGGCGTTCCTGCCTGGAGCAACAGCAGGTCTTCCAGCAGCGAGGACAGGGCGCCGAGCAGATCCTGTGTCTTTTGCTGACCTTCTGCACCGGCGCGGTAGGTTTCCGTCATTTTGAAGAGAGCCGTATGGTCGGGGTCGTTTACGGCGTTCCGTAGAACGACGAGCGCATCCTGGCGTGCGGCAGTGAAGGCGCCAAGATCAAAGTTGAGCGCACGACCGGCGGCTCCCTGCGCCAGACGGGCGACGAGCTGGCGTTGAGCAGTCTTCCAGTCCGGATGCTCCGCAGCCAGCAGACCTTCGATCTCGTGGGGAGGCAGAGCTCCAAGGCGCACCATCGCGCAACGAGACCGGATCGTAGGCAGAAGCTCGCCCGGGTTATCGGCCAGCAGAATCAGATGCGCGTAAGCGGGCGGCTCCTCCAGAACCTTCAGAAGGGAATTCGCCGCCTCTTTCATAAAGCTGGAGGCCGTAAGGATAAAGACCTTACGCTTGGCTTCACCGGGAGCGCGATATGCGGAATGGATCAGCGTCCGGATCTGACCGACTTTGATCAGTAGCTGAGGAGGATCCGGAGGAATGATGAGCACGTCCGGATGGGTCTGAATGAGGACGCGCGTCTCTTTCTTATCTGTCTCGCGAAGCTCTTCCCGGGCTGCTACGGCTTCGTCGACCAGAGTATCGAGCGGCATTGCTGCGGCGATGCGGGTGCAGTTGGCACAGGTTCCGCAGGCAAGCGCCGCCTCCTGACCGTTGGAAAGAGTTTCGCGGGGTTGGTTCTGGCAGAGCAATGCCTGCGTCAACAGAATGGCAAGCGTATACTTCCCGGCGCCTTTCGGCCCGGCGAGGATCATGGAATGTGGAAGGCGGCCTGCGGCGATAGCAGAGCGAAGCTGGTCGACAGCGGGTGCGTTTCCAATAAAGCTGGAGAAGTCCACGGTCAGATTTTACCGTCCTTAATGGCGGAAAAGTTTTACCTCTGCGGAGTCATCAGAATGGGATACCGCGGCCGGAGTGTGATCTTCTCCTGCACGTCGATGCGTTGGTTCGGCACGAGGTTCAGCTTCCATTGTTGTGCGATGGTTGCCAGGGCAAGGATTCCTTCCATCCAAGCGAAGCTTTCACCGATGCACTGACGGGAGCCTCCTCCGAACGGGAAGTAGGCAAACCGCGGACGCGCTGCTTTGGCCGCATCCGTGTGGCGCGACGGATCAAACCGCAATGGATCGGGAAAGAACTCCGGACTGCGGTGGATGATCCACTGCGAGAAGAAAACATGTGATCCAGCGGGAATACGGTAAGGGCCGAGTTCGACATCGACAACGGCTTCCCGTCCCATAGCCCAGGCCGGCGGATAGAGGCGCATCGACTCGGAGAAGACCTGCTGCGTGTAGGTGAGATTCGCGTAGTCAGCCAGGGTAGGCGTGCGGCCCGCTAGAACCCGGTCCAGTTCAGCATGCATCTGCTGGCGGGCATCCGGATTTTGTGAGAGCAGATACCAGGTCCATGTGAGTGCGTTCGCTGTGGTCTCGTAGCCGGCAAGGAAGATCGTCAGCATCTCATCCCGCACCTGTTCATCGGAGAGGGCATTGCCCTCCTCATCCCGTGAAAGCAGCAGCATGGAAAGAAGATCGTGACGATCTTCGGGATCTTCACGGCGTTCGCGGATGATGCGATAGGCAACCGAATCAAGGTGCGCCCGTGCCTTCCGGAAACGCGTGACGCCGGGCAGAGGCCAATGCAGGTAGCTTTCGAGCCTGGGCAGGATTACCAACAGGTTGTAGAGACGCATGATGGCATGGGTCTCATGGTTGATGGCTCGGACATCTTCTGTCACTTCGCTGGCGAACAGAGTTCGGGCAACGATCGAAAGCGAAAGCTCCATCATGGCTGCACCGATATCGATCGTCTGACCTGATTTCCATCGCTCAGCCATCGCAGCGGCCGAACGTACGATCTCATCGGCGTAGGCCGCAATCCGCTGGCGATGGAAAGCAGGTGCAACGATACGCCGGTGTTGCATGTGAACCGGATCGTTACTGGTAAGCAGGCCCTCACCCAGCAGAATCTTCATGCGGCGCAGCGTGCGCTCGCGGATGAAATTGCCGCTCTGCGTGACGAGCACCTCCTGGACGAAGTCCGGATGATTGAGGAAGAGGATGTCAGTGCCCATCATGCGATAGTGGGTCGCAGGGCCGTAGGTCTTTGCCAGATGTTCGAAGAGCAGAATGGGGCGTCCGATCCTCGCCCACGGCTTGCGACCCATGTAAAAAGGCAGATTATGACGCAGGCCCGGAGGGAAGCGATACTCTCCGCGTTCGACGATCGGGAGTGTGGCCGAACCGTTCATCTGAATCAGGAAAAAAGCCGCGTTGTAACTTCCTCAAGGATAGTCGCATGTACCTCCTCGATGGAGGCATTTCCTTCGATCAGGACGACACGCCCGGGCTCGCGGGCCGCGATGACCTTATAGGCATCCCAGACACGCTTGAAGAAGTCGTTGTGCTCCTGCTCGAAGCGGGATTCATCGCCGTCTCGGCGTCGAGCCCGGGCAAGGGAAGCGTTGAAATCCGGTAACAGCAGAACTGTAAGATCCGGCTGCAGGTTGCCGCAGAGCAAACGGTGCAGACCGAGGATGGTCTCGCTGCCAAGCCCTCGTCCGCCACCCTGGTAGGCTTCGGAGGAGTCGGTATAGCGGTCGCAGAGCACAATCTCGCCGCGACCAAGAGCCGGGCAGATGATCTCAGCGATGGACTGGGCTCGGTCCGCGAACATCAAGGCGAGTTCCGTGAAGGAGTCGATGGGCCCGACTGCCGCCTCTCCCTTTGAACTGACGATCAGCTCGCGGATGCCTTCGCCGAGCTTTGTCCCCCCGGGCTGGCGCAAGGTTGTGACGGTATAGCCCTGCTCAGCCATCCATTTATGCAACAGTCGGAGTTGCGTTGTTTTTCCGGAGCCGTCCAGCCCCTCAAAGGTAATAAAAAAGCCGCGCGGCATGGGGCAAGTGTATTCGATTCCGGAAAAACATACTGCGACGAGAGCCTACTGATGACGTTGTGAGTGCAGTGCCGGCGAGAACGAGGCAAAGAGCTAGACGGTGAAGCTTCAACAAGATACGCGCGTATCCGCGACGGCGAGGTCTACAGTAAGACCGCGAATCATCGAGGGAGGCAACCGCCGGAGCAGTTTTCCTGTAGGTGTAGTGCAGGGCTTGCATCTATTGGCGTTTCCTCAATGAAACGCACTGCACGATCCTCTCGAGATATCCAGCAACAGGGAAAATGCTCTGGACAAAATGCCCAGGAAAAAATGCCAGGACAAGAGGATGACTTTCCAGAAAGCAACGACGGCCCGGTGAGGCGAGTCTTATAAACAGGGATGATCTAGGGAGGTGTTGCCATGCTTTTCTATGGCTTCTTTATGCTGCTGCCGCTGTTAGTGGTGCTCTTCCTGCTGTACATGTTCATGAGTAAGCAGAGTGATCATCCGAAGATGAGTGGGAGTGCGGGAATCCATCAGCGGAGACGGCAGCCGCGAGCGCACGGACGCGAGGTTTAGTGGACACAAGGTCTAACTAGCGTCCATTGACTGAGGTAAAGGCAAAGGTAGGATCGGCATTCGATCGAAGATGGATGGCGAGCTGGCCCTCCTGACCTTCTGAGAGTGTGGGCCCGTTGGCGTGCATCTCCTTCCGATCCGCAGTCAGCCATGTCATCTTCACCGGACCGGAACCCTGAATCTTAAAGCGATAACTGAATGTCTGTCCCGGAGCGAGCGACTGAGTGCCGAAGCTGGCCGAAGGGTAGTCGACCTGCACGACACTGACGGGACTAGCTGTGTCATTCGTAATGGTGGTTGCGATGTACCGAGAGCGGCAGCCTGCGAGGGCGATGAGAAGAAGGAAAAGGGCTGCGGCTTTCTGAAACTGCATGGGTTGAGTATAGCTACTCGAGCATTTTCCCCTGTCGCTGGTATTCCGGAAGGGATGTACAGCGGCGTTTTACGCTATGCGGATGACCACTTTCCCGAGGGGACCCTGTTCGAGGTGACGATAGGCCGCTACCGTGTCGTTGAACTCATAGATGGCATCGACGACCGGATGCAGTCCCCAGTCTTCGTAGTGCCTGATAAATCGCTCCAGGGCAACGCGGGGGCCAGTGGAGATGCCGCGAATGACGGCAAGTTTTTGAATCGTGGTGAACAGCGGAAGACGTGCGTCGGCAGCCTCAAGAACACCGATGATGGAAATCTGTCCCTCTGGCCGCAGAGCGCGGAGGGAGCGAGCAAGATTCTCTCCGCCGACGACTTCGAGGATCTGATCGACCCCACGTTTCTCGGTGAGTGCAAGAACCTCTTTTTCCCAGTCGGGTGTCTGTCGGTAGTTGATGGTGAAATCGGCTCCAAGGCTCTGGGCGCCCTGGAGTTTGATCTCTGAGCTGGAGGTGACAATGGTGGTCGCACCCATGGCGTGGGCGATCTGCAGGCCGAACAGAGAGACTCCACCCGTCCCCTGCAGCAGCACGGTATCGTTTGGCTGCAGGTTCCCTTTTTCGACCAGTGCCTGCCATGCTGTTACGCCGGCGCAGGGCAGTGTCGCCGCTTCTTCGTTGGATAGGTGGGCAGGCGCGTTGACCAAAGCCTGCTCCCGCAGAACAAGATACTTCGCCAAAGCTCCCTGGTAGACGTTGCCAAGGCTGTAGAGCGATTCCTTGCCCTGGGCGGGGCCGTCGACCCAGTGAGTTGCATAATGCGTCAGGACGCGATCTCCAAGGCGAAATCGGGAGGTCCCATGTCCAAGCCCAACCACAGTGCCGCAGGCGTCAGCTCCCTGGGTGATGGGGAACTCAAGGCGAGGGTTATAGTTGCCATCCACAAGCAGCTTGTCGCGGTAATTCAGCGCAACCGCATGGACTTGCACCAGCACTTCGCCCTCACCGGGTGAAGGATCGGGTACGTCCTGCAGCTTGAGAGAATCGAGTCCGAACCCGGTCAGTCGCCATGCGTTCATGCCCATGGGATGCGCGAGCATACCGCTTGGTCTCAGATGGTTACCAGGGCGTGTCATCCAACTCGTGTCAGTCAGCGCCGGGAGCAGATTTTTCCGAGATCGAGGAGCGAGGAGAGAACTGTAGCTGGTCTACTGGAACGACGAGTGACGAAGAGATCGGGAAATCGGGGTCCCCAGTCAGCTTTGCTGGCTGGGGTGAAGAAGATCTGCCCCGGCCCTTCGGCTTGCGGCGCAAATTCGCCCATACTTCGTTGTCGGCCTCGACTGTGGACCCGCCACAGCCTTCGGCCTCCGCCTCGTCTGGACCAATTTGCGCTCGCAACGCTGACGACAGGAGTTGGATGACACGCCCTCGCTCAAGCGACGCCGTTCGAGATCGTGCTTCGTTCCAGGACTCGCGCCGTTAGAACCACCCCGGTCTCACCCGAGTGGAGGGTCATCGGGAATGCGAGAATGGACCAGGTTCCCGGCCGTTCATCAGGTTTTGGAACCGACAGCAGCCCCCGGCGGGTACGGTCGATATATGTCTCGCGTGTGGTTGAGACCGTCGCAATCACTCTGCGCCAGTCGCGCAGCAGATTGGGCATCTCGACAAACATGTTGCGGCCCGGAAACCATTCTCGCGGATGGGCCAGATAGTCCGCCGCCGCTTCGTTGACGTACTGCCAGGTTCCGTCAGCGTCCAGAATCTGAACCAGGATGTCATCGCCCAGCGCCATGGAGATGCGTTCGTAAAAGAAGTCACGCGCATCCACCACGACTGGCTTTCCCCGGCGTTTTGCTGAAAAGGACGCAAGCGCATGCAAAAGATCGTCGACAGAGGAGTAGCCCTTGAGCAGATGCATATCCTCCGGGCCGCCAAAGCGGTGTTCCAGAGTGGCCGAGAGGATGACAATTGGAACTTCGGGCCGCCGCCGCCGCAGCTCTATCGCGACCTCGGTGCCAAACTTGCCATGGCCGAGGTGGTAGTCCAATACCGCGACGTCAATCTGGTCCAGAAGTTCGTTGGCCTCCTCTACCGTTGAGGCAGGAAGGCAGTGGTACCCGTTCTTGCGAAGAATAGCGGTACGCAGCAGCAGGTTTGCCGGTTCATCATCCAGCAAAAGCACGCGTACCAGCGTGGGCGCGGAAACTTCCTGCTGGAGTTCGTCCATTGTGTCGTTGGCCATCGGTGTCTCCCTTCCTTAGAGACCCGGTGTTGCTTACTGGTTGCCGGAGGTAGCGGAAAGTTCTTTCTTTCCCCTTAGTTCTCGAATAATTTCGGGAAGTTTGTTGAAGATCGCGGCAGATTTCAACCATTGCCGGTTATCGATGGCTGGATATCCGGAGACCACTTTCCCCGCCGGCACATCGCTCGGAATACCGGTCTGTGCGGTCGCGATGACATTGTCGCCCACATGGAGATGACCTGCAACACCTACTTGTCCGGCGAGGATGACATTTTTTCCAACCGTGGTGGAGCCTGCAAGACCGACCTGAGCACACAGCAAGGTGTGCTCTCCGACCGAGGAACCATGGCCAACCTGTACCAGGTTGTCGATCTTGGCTCCGGTTTTAATGCGGGTTTCACCGATCGAGGCGCGGTCAACCGTCGCGTTTGCCTGGATTTCGACGTGGTCCTCCACGACCGCTGGGCCTGACTGCAGAATTTTGTGCCAGCTCCCGGCGCTGTCTTTTGCGAATCCAAAGCCATCGGCGCCCAGAACGACGCCGTTTTGCAGGGTCACATGGTCACCCACGATGCAATTCTCCCGTACGACGGCATGGGCATGGGCGAAAAAGTGGTGACCGATTGTCACACCCGGATAAATCACCGTATGGGGCAGCAGCGTGGCGTGGTCTCCGATGGTGACATCGGCAGAGACGACAACGTAGGCGCCGATATGCGTTCCTTCGCCGATGGTTGCGGTCGGATCGATGACGGCTGTAGGGTGAACTCCCGGCGCATACCGAGGAGGGGTGTAAAAGAGTTCGATTGCGCGTGCGAAGGCGTAATAGGGATTGGCCGTCCGCAATGTTGCCGCTTCGATCTCCGGGAACTTGGGGTCCACCAGTACGGCAGAGGCGCCGGTGGTGCGGGCGGCGGAAGCATACTTCGGATTGGCGACAAAGGTCAGATCGCCAGGGCCCGCTTCTTCGATTCCTGCCAGACCGGTGATCTCGACATCACCATCGCCGACAAGCGTGGCGTTAAGCGCCTCTGCAATGGCTGAGAGTTTCATGCTGGAAATTGTAGAAGTTAGGCGAAGGGTTGGATAGAGCGTTTTCCCTGTGGGTGAAAGTAGAGCTTCCGAATCTATGGGCGTTTTCCGCAATGAAAACGCCGCTGTACTTCCTTGCCGGGCTACCCAGCAACAGGGAAAATGCTCTAGTGGAAGCAGTCATGCGAATTTTGGAATGGGTTCTGCCTTTAGGGATGCTGTGTGCCGTCTCCGGCGCGCAGGTGGTTACGGATACGCCGAAGACGCCTCGGGGATTCGATCTGGCCAGGGGCGGAAAGACTGTCAGTCTCGTGGTTTCGCAAGAGGAGGCTGAGACGGTCCGCCTGGCGGTTAAGCTCTTCGCGGACGATCTTGAGCGTGTGACCGGTGTGAAGCCGCATGTTGTGGATTCCGTCCCGGCTGATGGAGATGCGGTCGTCATCGGGACATTGGATCACTCTCCCGCTCTGAACAGCTTGCACCAGGAGAACGCTGTTGCAGCGTTGCGCAGCAAATGGGAGAGTGGCGCAGTCTTCCTTGTGCCGAACGGCCATCGGAAGCTGTTGGTGGTTGCAGGAAGCGATCGCCGCGGGACCGCATATGAGCTGTTGGAGATCTCTCGGGAGATGGGAGTCTCTCCCTGGTACTGGTGGGCCGATGTGCCGGTGCAGAAGCATCGGTCCGTAAGCGTTCGCCAGGGCTGGACGACGAACGAACCGACGGTGAAGTATCGGGGAATCTTTCTGAATGATGAAGACTGGGGCCTGCGTCCATGGGCTGCGAAGAAGATGGACCCGGAGCTGAACAACATCGGCCCCCGCACCTATGAGCACATCTTCGAGCTGTTGCTGCGGCTGCGGGCTAATCTGCTGTGGCCGGCGATGCACCCAGGGACACTCGCCTTCAATGCAGTTCCAGAGAATGCAAAGCTCGCAGATCGCTGGGGCATCGTCATGGGCGCCTCGCACTCCGAAGCAATGTTGCGTAACAACGTGGGAGAGTGGGACGAGAAGCGCGATGGTCCGTGGAACTATCAGGTGAACAAACCCGCGATCGATACCTATTGGGACAAGCGTATTGCCGAGAACGGCGCGTACGAGAACTTCTATACAGTAGGCATGCGCGGCGTGCACGATAGCGGACTCGAAGCCACCGGAACGAAAGAGGTAAAGGCCCGTCTGGTGGAGAGCGTTATCGCTTCACAGCAGGAGATTCTGCGGAAACACGGACACGCCGATGCTCCTCAGGTGGACTGGCTATACAAGGAGTCGATTGACCTGTATCGCGTAGGCATGAAGATTCCTGACGATATAACCCTCGGTTGGACAGATGACAACTATGGGTACATTCGTCAGATGCCGAACGCTGAGGAGCGTAAACGCTCCGGCGGATCGGCTCTCTACTATCACGTTTCGTATTGGGGCTTCCCGCACGATCATCTATGGCTGGCGACAACGCCGTTGTCGTTAATGCAGGAAGAGCTGACGAAGGCCTACAAGCATGAAGTTCGCAAGCTGTGGGTCCTGAATGTCGGCGATCTCAAGCCGAGTGAAGTCCAGATGGATTACTTCTTCCAGCTTGCGTGGGACGAACCGAAGGCCGCAAGCGGGAGCCAGGCTTCTTTCCTGGAGCGGTGGATGCGCGAGCAGTTCGGCGCTCGAATGGCAAAGCCCGCGGTAGAGCTGATGGCGGAATCCTACCGGCTGAACATTATCCGCCGGCCAGAATTCATGGGTTTCAACGGATACGACGATGGTGTCAACCGAACCGCGTTCAACCCACTTGCCTGGGGTGATGAGAATGCGCAACGGCTCCATGCCTGGGATGCTCTGGTAAAGCGCGAGCAGGCAGTTGTGGTGCCCACTTCGTCAAGGTCAGCTTGGTTCGAGCTGGTGCAGTACCCAATTGAGGCCGCTGCTGCGCACAACGCGAAGTTCCTCTGGGCCGATCGCGCGGTTCTCGACGCCCAGGTGGGAGATACTGCCAGAGCTCAGGATGCGGCCAAGAAATCTCAGGCCGCATATGACTCTGTTCAACACCTGACTACGGAGTACAACGGTCTGGAAGGTGGCAAGTGGGAGGGCATGATGTCCTCGCATCCGCGCAATCGCCATGTCTTCGAGATGCCTCCGATTCCCATGGAGAGGGACGTAACGTTGCCTGCGACATGGGGCAAAGGGAAAGAGGCGCTGGTCTCTGCGGTGAATGGTGCGCACGCCATGTCGAAGACAACCGGAGTGCGCATCCTGCCTGATCTGGGAGTTTCAGGTGGCTCGGCGGAGCTGCAGGCAAGGGGCTCCGTACAGTATGTCTTGCATGCTGCTATGGCCGGAAATGCAACCCTGGCGATTGATCTATTGCCTGACTTTCCCGTGGACTCAGACCATAAGCTTCGTTACGAGGTGCAGGTGGACGATGGCGCATGGATGCTCCAGGATGCTTCCGGAACCGAAGAGAACCGGAGTGGGATTTCGGCGTGGAAGACAAATGTTCTTCGCGGTTTTGCAGAACAGACAATTGCTCTGCCGGGGTTGAAGGCAGGACAGCATATCGTACGTATCCGCTATGCGGGTGATCCGGGAGTGGTGATCGAACATGTGGCGCTGAGTTTTGCCGGAGCTCCGCCTGCATATCCGGTTCCACCGGAGAGCGCGCACCGGTAGAGCATCTTCGTATCGGGATCTCAAATGGCGTGCTGCGATAGAGCATTTTCTCTGTAGGTGAAGATTAGGGCTTTCGTCTCCATGGGCGTTTCCCGCAATGGAACGCCGCTGCAAATCCCTTCCGGGCTACCCAACAGGGAAAATGCTCTAATAGATGCAGGGAAGAATCGCAGGGTGCCAATACCATATCTCCGGCGGCTCACAGGGAAGGACCGAGACCGGATCTTCAATCTCAGGCTCGCTTTTCTATTGGCATTTGTCGCCGGCGCCACCAATGCCGGTGGCCTCTTTGCTGTAGGTCAGTACACCTCACATATGTCGGGCATCGTTTCGTCGATCGCCGACAACCTCGCCATCCATCAAGTGCGACTGGCGTTAGCCGGATTGGGATCGTTGGCCTCGTTCCTTATGGGCGCGGCTTGCACGGCGTTGCTGGTCAACTGGGGACGGCGGCGCAATCTGCACAGCCAATATGCCTTTCCCCTCATGCTTGAGGCCATGCTGCTGCTTTGCTTCGGCGTTATGGGCAATCGACTGGTACGGCATGAATGGTTCTTTGTCTCCGGAACGGTCGTGCTCCTGTGCTTCATCATGGGACTGCAAAACGCGATCATCACCAAGCTCTCGCGGGCAGAGATCCGCACGACGCATGTCACGGGCATGGTGACCGATGCCGGTATCGAGCTGGGGAAGTTCCTCTACTGGAGTCGGCATAAAGACGATCCTGTTACCGGGGACATAGCCAAGCTGCGGATTCTTATAGGCTTGGTGGGTCTATTTTTCCTGGGCGGATTGGCGGGATCAATCTCGTTTCAGCAGGTGGGGTATATCTCGACACTTCCGCTGGCATTTATTCTGGTGCTTCTGGCGGTGGTACCGATTACGGATGACCTACGGGAGCGGTTGCTCTAGTTAAAAGTATGAGGCGGGAGAGGGAACTTCCTTCTCCCGCCTCACGCGATACATGATGACCGCCTAGCGAACGCGGCTGCTCTGGTTGTCGCTGGCAATCTTGCCGTCGCGGATGGTAACGATACGATGTGCGAACTCGGCAATATCCGGTTCGTGCGTTACCACGACGATGGTGTTGCCGCGGGCATGGAGCTCATCGAAAAGCGTCATGATTTCATCACCGGTCTTCGAATCGAGGTTACCGGTTGGTTCGTCTGCCAGGATGATGGAGGGCGAATTGACCAGGGCTCGTGCGATGGCAACGCGCTGGCGCTGACCACCGGACATCTCGTTCGGCTTATGGTCCATGCGTGTACCCAGGCCGACCGACTCCAATACCTGCTTGGCGCGTTCGATGCGTTCCGTTGCTGGAGTGCCGTTGTAGATCAGCGGCAGCTCGACATTGTGGAGTGCGGTGGCGCGGGCCAACAGGTTGAATGTCTGAAAGACGAACCCGATCTCCTTGTTGCGGATGCGCGCCAGTTCGTCGTCATCGAGCTGGGAGACATCATGTCCATTTAGCCAGTAATGGCCTTGAGTCGGTGAGTCCAGGCAGCCGATCAGGTTCATGAAGGTCGACTTACCGGAACCGGAGGGACCCATAATCGCAACGTATTCGTTGTGACGGATGCGGAGATTGACGCCACGCAGGGCATGAACCTCCTGCTCACCCATGACGTAGGTCTTCCACAGGTCGTCGGTAACGATGACTTCGCCGTCGTGCGGACCGTCGGCGTTCGGGGTCAGGGTGGGTTCCACTTGGGTCTCCGTCAACATGTGGTTACTCTCCAATCGTCGTATGCGTGCTTGTACGCTGGCAAGAGGGGAATGGTTCCCCCCAATTTACCTACGAGTTACCTACGAGGCGCTCTCAGTGGCCGTCTCTGGAGTATTGTCTCGCTTTACGGTCATGCCTGACTTAAGAGTTCGCAATACTTTGAAGCGCCCAATCACAATCTCCTGCCCTTCTTTGAGGCCAGAGAGTACCTGAATCTCGGTTGCGCCCGTAACTCCGGTAGCGACTGGGACAAAGCGCACGGCCGGCTTGCCGTTCTTGGGCTCCAGAAGGTAGACCCCCTGGATCGGATTGGCTTTGATGGCTGCTGCTTTGGTTGCCGCTTCGGTGGTCTTCTTGGTGGAGGCGTAGATATTCTCAATGGCCGGGTCGCGCTGTACCAGGGCCTGGATCGGCAGGCTGAGAGCGTTTTCTACCTTCGCAGTTGTGATTTTGGCGGTGCAGGAGAGACCGGGCTTCAGATCGTCGGAGACCTCGTCGAGGGTGACAACCACCTTGAAGTCCTTGGCTTCTTCGGTGCCGGTGGTCGACTGCGAGGTGGCAATGCCAGTGGTGCGCAGCAGCGCCTGATCGCCCACCTCGGTAACGTGACCTTTAAAGCTGCGGCCAGGCAGGGCATCGATCGTCACATTCACCGTTTGGTCCATCTTGACGTTCACGATGTCGGTCTCATCGACCTTCACCTCCGCGGTGATGACCGACATGTCAGCCAGAGTCATCAGCGTAGAGCCGAGGGCGTTCTGAATACCGGTAACCATGGTCTCGCCCTCACGGACGGGAACGTTGGTGACAAGGGCGTCAAAGGGCGCACGGGAGATGGTCTTATCCAGCGTGTCGAAGTTGGCGCGCTGATTGGCAACCGCTTGCTGAATCTTGCTCGCGGAGGAGTCTGCCTGAGCCTTCGACTGGTTCAGTGAGGCCTCGCGCTGTGCCACGGTCGCAACAGCTACCTCGTAGGCAGCCTTTTTGGCGTCGTAGTCCTGCTTGGAGATGAGTTTTTCCTGGTAGAGCTGCTCATAACGGTTGTAATCAAAACGTTTCTGAGTCAGATCAGCCTTTGCCTGGATGACGTTGGCCTCAGCGGTCTTAATTGCGGCCTGTGAGGAGCTGAGATCGGTTTTCGCCGCAGCGATGTTCGCGGTCTGGGCAGCCACAGCCGACTCGGGCTGAACGCTCTCGATGGCCGCCAGCGTCTGGCCCTTCTTTACGTGATCGCCTTCTTTCACGTAGAGGTGCGTAATGCGGCCGAAGGCGGTGGCGCCGACATTTACATAAGTCTTCGGTTTGATCTGACCGGTGCCGCTCACGATGGAGAGAAGCTCCTGGCGGGTGACCTTCGCTGTGGCTACCGGTGTAACTCCGGAACGGCTTTTCGCAATGGAAGCGACGACGACAGTCGCAAGAACCAGGACAACAGCAAGAATGGCAACGATTTTTTTTGCGCTCATGGGCGATTTTCGCGGGAACCTCTGCAGAGCTTCAATACGCAACCGGATGCGGATTGGTTTCATGGTTTCGAGAAAAGCTCCATGTACAAAACGCATTGCCGGTAAGGATGGTGACCATCATACCAGCGGAGCGTCAAACGGATGTACTCCTGCCAGGTTGAGTTCGGTCGAAAACCGCACTAAAATGGGGCGTACAACCCTCGGAGTGTTGTCATCGTTATGAAGACCTGTGGTTTCCTTCTGCTCGGCGCAAGTTTAGTTTTTTCTGCGACAGTCGGAGGAGCAGTCGCCTATGGACAGGACGCTCAGTCCGGTGACAGCAATAGCCCTGCTGCCAAGCCGCAGGTCGTGGAGCATCCCGACCCATTGAAGCGTCGTCTCTCTGACCGCGAGCGCATTCAGCAGCAGAAGGACCTCAAGAAAGAAATCAAGGGCGAATACAAGAAATGGCTTGATCAGGACGTCGTCTGGATCATCACGGACGAGGAACTGCAGGCGTTCAAGCAGCTCTCAAATGATGAGGAGCGCGACGCATTTATCGAAGCTTTCTGGCAGCGCCGTAATCCGAACCCGGATTCGCCCGACAACGAGTATCGCGAGGAGCACTACCAGCGCATCGCTTACGCGAATGAGCACTTCGCCGCTGGTAAGCCCGGCTGGAAGACCGACCGCGGCCATATCTATATTGCCTACGGCAAGCCGGACAGCATCGATTCGCACCCCTCGGGCGGACAGTATGAACGTCCCATCGATGAGGGCGGCGGTTCCACCTCGACCTACCCGTTTGAGACATGGCACTACCGCTATCTTGAAGGTGTCGGCGACAACATCGATATCGAATTTGTTGACACCTGCATGTGCGGCGACTACCACATGACCATCGATCGTTCTGAAAAGGACGCCCTGAAGATGGTTCCAGGCGCCGGTCTCACGCTCTACGAGCAGTGGGGGCAGGGAAGCAAGACTGACCGCTTTACGCAGGGCGGTATGGAGCAGCTCGGTCTTGGACCGCGCAGCTCCATGAATCAGTCCAAGCAGTTCGACCGTCTGAATACGTACGCGAAGTTGATGGCTGCTCCGCAGATCAAGTTCAAGGATCTGGAACAGTATCTGACCAAGTCGACCATCCTGAACGGCCCCCCGTTCCTCTTCGACGTCCGTACGGACTATGTGAAAGTCACGAACGAGACGGTGCTTGTTCCCCTGACGCTGCAGGTAAAGAACCGCGACGTAACCTTCTCCAATAAGGATGGCGTGTCGACGGGTACGGTCAATATTCTTGGCCGCGTAACCAACCTGAACCACAAGGTTGTGCAGACCTTCGAAGATACGGTCAGCATCCAGGTCCCGAGCGAGCTCCTGCCGAAGACTCAGGACAACGTTTCGGTGTATTGGAAGTCGCTGCCGCTGAAGCCTGGACTATATAAGGTGGACATCGCGATTAAGGATGTCAACAATCCTGACCACATCGGCACCTGGAAGCGCAGCGTAAACGTGCCGAAGTTCGACGACGACCGCCTGTCGGCCTCCAGCCTGATTCTGGCCGACAAGATGGAGCGGGTCAGCACCCACGAGATCAGCACCGGCAACTTTGTGATCGGGAACACCCGTATCCGCCCGCGTGTCTCGGCTGGTTCCGGAGTTCCGGTTACCTTCAAGCGCGACCAGAGCCTGAATTTCTGGATGCAGGTTTACAACCTCGGCATCGACGAAAAGAGCAAGGTCAACAGCGCCAAGATCGAGTATCAGATCACCGATCTATCGAATAACAAAGCACTTCTGGATGCGACAGAGGAGACAGCGAAGCTGAATCCGCATGCCGACCAGGTAACGTTGGAGAAAAGTGTCCCGCTTGCCAGCCTGCAGCCTGGCAAGTACCAGGTAACCATCAAGGTGGATGACGGCGTCTCAAAGCAGCAAATCGCTGAGTCAGCACCGTTTGTTGTGGAGTAATATTGCAGGTCAGGAAGCCGGAAAGCTGCATAGCTGGGCCGAAGGAGCACCGGCGGCAGAGGCAACCTGAAAACGCTGTCCAGGCTGTTATGCAGGGACGCGGATTTTCTGGAATTGGCTGGCGCAGTGTTTCGTGTGCAAGCGCAGTGAAGCGAGTCCGACTCCAATCCGTATCGTTGCTTCTGGTATTGATGCCAGTGGCGATTGGCGTTGCCGTCGCACAGCCCAAAGGGGCTGATGTGTCAGGTATCGTGCGTGATGCCCATGGGTTTCCCCAGATGGGCGCCCTCGTACAGGCACTTCTGCCGGACGCCACTCCTGCCGGAATGGCGGTGACAGACCTGAAGGGTCACTACGTCATCCGGAATCTCACTCCTGGAAAATATCAGGTACGCGCAAGTGCGGCTCTGTTCCTGCCGTCGATGCGGGGCGATCTTCGCCTTCGCGCCGGGGCTCAGGCCGTCGTCAACCTGACGCTGACGACTCTCTTCGAGGAGAGCCGGTGGCTTCCTGCTGAGCGTCGCCAGCCGGATGAACCAGCCGATGAGTGGACCTGGTCGCTACGTACGGCGGCAAACAGGCCGATTCTGCGCCTGGCAGGCGATCAGGACGTGGTGTTGATCTCTCCTGGACCTGAGACCCCGCGGCGCGTCAGCCATACGCGGGTTGAAGCGGTCAGTGGAGACGGTTTTGGCGGCGGCGGAGTTAAGAATGCCGTCACCTACGGCACTGCCAGCAGCGACGGGTACGGCACTCTTGTCCGTGCCGGAAGCAGCGTCGTGAGTGGACCCTATGCGATGGGTGCCGCCACGGAAGGTTCTGTGGTCTATCAGCAGCCTGCTGGCATGTTCGGCTATACCCGCACCCGGGTCTCATTCCAGGACCACCCCGAAATGATGGGACAAGGGGGCGCGAGCGGATACCAGGCATATACGATTGACTCCGCTGAAGTGATGAACTTCGGCGACATGCTTTCCCTGGAAGTGGGTAGCTCTCTGCGCGCCGTACGTATGGGGGCTGCCTCCGTTGAGGCGCGTCCCTTCGTAAAGCTGGCGATGCATCCCAGCGATATGCTGGTGCTGAGTTATCGTATGGCTCGCTCTCGCGAGACGCAGAGCGCGGACGATATTGATGCCGCCGATGCGCCTCTTCCAGTCGCCGTGCTGCAGGGAGACCGCATGCTACAGGAGCGCGGTACCCACCAGCAATTTGCCGCGGCGCTCCGGAACGGTAAGGGAAGTATCCGTACGGCATACTACCGGGATTCGATCGATCGACCCATGGTGGCCGGTATCGGGCCTGTTACCGGTTCTCAGTTGGCGCATGGAACCATGCTGGCGGATGCAACCACCGGAACCGCCCGAATGATGGGAGATGCGTATACCTCCGTCGGTTGGAGCGTTTTTGCGAGCGAACAGCTAGGGCAGAACCTCTGGACGACAGTCGAACTGAACACGGGCGATGCCTTGTCGGTGATCAACGCTCCACAGACGTCGTCTCAGACGGTCACCCGGTTCCGTGCGGGTCGCACGAAATCGGCCTCAGTGGGAATTAAGGCGCTGCTGCCAGCTTCGGGGACGCAGCTTCGCACAAGCTATCGCTGGCAGAATGAGCAGACGGTCACGCCTGTGAACCTCTTCTCGGCCTTGAGCCGTCAGCCCTACCTGAGCTTGTCTGTACGGCAGCCGCTTCGCATTCGCCGCCTCCGGCTCGAGAATATGGAGGCGTTCCTCGACGTCACCAACCTGCTGGAGCAGGGCTATCAGCCGTATCTCTCCTCCGACGGCAGAACCCTTTATCTGGCTCAGGCGCCGCGCATGCTTCAGGCGGGGCTCGCGTTTACCTTCTAGTCTCCAGAATCTAAAAACTTCCTGTTGTAAATATTGTCATCCCGAACGAACGGGTCCCCAGCCAGCTTCGCTGGTTGAGGTGGCGAATTGAAGGACCTGCTTTTCAATGCTTCGGATGGCAAATCTCTTTATGCGAGGTCACGAACTTTAGACACCGGACACTAGATCAGCTTCAAGTTTGTTACTCACGAAAGATAAAGGGCGAGGCCAGCGGCCTCGCCCTTTATCTTTCTATACCTGAAGATCAGGCGTTGTAGGTGCTCGACGAGACACGGCCGCCGCGGCCGGTCCAGTTGGTGTGGAAGAACTCGCCCCGGGGCTTATCGACACGCTCATAGGTATGC